>LUYO01000166.1:0-16494 GCA_001603295.1 Rhodobacterales bacterium Alpha_02 | reverse complement strand
GACTGTAATGATTGGTAAAATCGATTAAGTGTTACAACAGACTTGAAAATATATGTCTTATAGTTGATCTAAAACGATATATCTGGAAACTCTGGGGGAGAAATTCCAGATATATAGCTGATAATGGATGCAGGTACTTCAGAAGTACCGGGAGATATCCAGGCATTTCATAATCATCGCTTCGATATATCTCGACATCGACCGGCGGGGTGATTCGATTCACTGTCACCCCATCGATCCGGACAAAGCTCGCGAACGCTTTTGTCTGGTCGGTTTGTTCCGCGATGTGGGGATAGATCGATTTAGACTGACAGAAAACAAAACGGACGAGCAGACTCATGGCTGAGAATACCGCTGCGGAGGAGGTCGATCTCGACCTCGAGGAAGCGCCGGAAGACGAGATCGTGGTGCTGGCGCGGAAATGGAAGAAGAAGCGGGGCAGCCTGATCATGGCCCTGCACGAGCTGCAGGGGCGCCTCGGCTTCGTGCCGCGCGACCAGGCGATGAAGCTCGGCCGCGAGATGGGCGTGCCGCTGGCCACCATCTACGAGGTGCTGACCTTCTATAATTATTTCAAGCTGGAAAGCCCCGGCAAGTACATCGTCTCGGTGTGCACCGGCACGGCCTGCCACATCAAGGGTTCGCCCAAGCTGCTGCAGGGACTGGAAGGCGAGCTTGGCATCAAGGCCGGCGAGAGCACGGCGGACGGCGAATACCATCTGCAGGGCGTGCGCTGCCTCGGCTGCTGCGGCCTGGCGCCGCTCGCCTCGGTCAACGGCAAGGTCTACGGCAAGCAGGACGTCGACGACGCCCACGGCCTGCTCGGCCAGGTCGCCGTCGACCAGCCGACCGTCAGTGCCGCCGCCGAGCCGGTCGACGCCGAATAGGCCGTCGCCATTCCAACCTGCCCGGAGCGGCGGCCGCTCGGTCCGAACCGACGCGTCGCCCCGGCTCCTCTTTTCGCATCCGCGCGCTTGTGCCGCCGGCGATCCGCCGGGCCGGTGCGCCAGATATCAGTGGGACAGTCATGAAGCCGGAAGAGCTTGAAGTGAAAGCGGCTGCCGAACTGGCCAAGCAGCAGGCCATGGACGTGCGCCTCGTCTGCTGTTCGAGCACGGGCTGCCAGTCGTCGGGGGCATCGGAGGTCATCGGCCGCCTGAAGGCCGACCTTAAGGCCAGGGAACTGGACGGCAGGGTGCAGGTGGCCGGTACCGGCTGCATGGGCCTCTGCTCCAAGGGGCCGCTGGTGCGCATGACCGCCAGGGGACACGAGGACGTGCTGTTCAGCGAGATGACCGCCGAACTGGCCGGCCGACTGATCGACGAGGTGGTGGCGCCGATGGTCGGCGACGACAAGATCGAGAACCCGACCGGCCCGCTCGCCGCCCACGTCGTTCATCTCGACGAGCCCTTCTTCGCCATGCAGGAACGCGTCGTCCTCGCCAACAACGGCCATGCCGACCCCGAAAAGCTGGCCGACTATCTCGTGCACGGCGGCTACCAGGGCCTGCGCCGGGCGCTGACCATGAGCGCCGAGGAGATCTGCCAGGAGATGCTGGCCTCCGGTCTGCGCGGCCGCGGCGGCGCCGGCTATCCCACCGGTCTCAAGTGGGACTTCGCCCGCCGCATGCAGTCCGACGTCAAATACGTCATCTGCAACGGCGACGAGGGCGATCCCGGCGCCTTCATGGATCGCTCGGTGCTGGAGGGCGACCCGCACGCGGTGATCGAGGGCATGATGATCGCAGCCCGGGCGATGAACGCCACCAACGGCGTCTTCTACATCCGCGCCGAGTATCCTCTGGCCGTCGAGCGCATCGAGAAGGCCATCCGCCAGGCGCGCCAGGCCGGCCTCGTCGGCCGCAATATCCTCAACTCCGGCTGGAGCTTCGATTTCGACGTCCGCCTCGGCGCCGGCGCTTTCGTCTGCGGCGAGGAGACGGCGCTGATCGCCTCGGTGGAAGGCCGGCGCGGCACGCCGCGGCCGCGGCCGCCCTTCCCGTCGGTCAAGGGCCTCTGGGACAAGCCGAGCTGCGTCAACAACGTCGAGACGCTGGCCAACGTGCCGCGCATCCTGAAGAACGGTTCCGCCTGGTTCGCCGCCAAGGGCACCGACAAGTCCAAGGGCACCAAGGTGTTCGCGCTGACCGGCAAGATCGCCCACAACGGCCTCGTCGAGGTGCCGATGGGCATCACCATCCGCGACATCGTCGAGACCATCGGCGGCGGCACCGGCACCGAGCGCAAGGTCAAGGCGGTGCAGACCGGTGGCCCCTCCGGCGGCATGATCCCGGAAAGCCAGTTCGACACGCCGATCTCCTACGAGCATCTGCAGCAGCTCGGCTCGATGATGGGCTCGGGCGGCCTGATCGTCATCGATGATGGCGACAGCGTCGTGGAATTGTCGCGCTTCTACCTCGACTTCTGCGTTGACGAGTCCTGCGGCAAGTGCGCGCCCTGCCGCATCGGCGGCACGCAGATGCTGCATCTCCTCGACAAGATCGTCGCCGGCGACGGCACGCTTGAGGACATCAAGACCATCCGCATGATCGCCCAGGCCATGCAGAAGGGCTCGCTCTGCGCGCTCGGACAGACGGCGCCCAACCCGGTGCTGTCGGCGCTGAAGCACTTCGAGTCCGAGTTCACCGAGCGCCTCAAGACGCCCGAAGCCGCCGAGGCCTGATTTTTGCGAGATCGAGAAGTGAACGAAATGACTGACATGATACATGCGACGATCAACGGCGTGGCGGTCGAGGTGGAGCCCGGCGCCACGATCCTCGAGGCGGCGCGCAAGGTGCACGTCAAGATCCCGACGCTGTGCAAGCATCCGGACCTCGAGGCGACGGCCGCCTGCGGCATCTGCATCGTCAAGGTGAACAACACCGGCAAGATGCTGCGCTCCTGCTGCACGCCGATCGAGGCGGGCATGGACATCCTGACCGAGACGCCGGAGATCGTCGAGGTGCGGCGCGGCGTCCTGGAGCTGACGCTGTCGCGTCATCCCAACGAATGCCTGACCTGCCTGCGCAACCAGAACTGCGAATTGCAGGCGCTGGCCGCCGACTTCGGCATGACCGGCTTCGCGCTGCCCAACGTCGTGCCCGACCTGCCGCTCGACTGCTCGACCCAGAGCATCGTGCTCGATCCGCGCAAGTGCGTGCTGTGCGGCCGCTGCATCACCGTCTGCCAGCAGCACCAGAACGTCTGGGCGTTGAGCTTCCTCAACCGCGGCTTCAAGACCCGCATCGCCGCCGCCGGCGACATTCCGCTCGCCGATTCGCCCTGCGTGCGCTGCGGCCAGTGCTCGGCTCACTGCCCGACCGGCGCCATCGTCGAGTATGACGAGACGGTGCCGACCTGGAAGAAGTTGCAGGATCCGGACGTTCACTGCGTGGTGCAGATCGCCCCGGCGGTGCGCGTCGCCATCGGCGAGGCTTTCGGCTTCCCGATCGGCACCAACCTGACCGGCAAGGTCTACGCCGCGCTGCGCCGCATGGGCTTCAAGGCGGTGTTCGACACCAATTTCGGCGCCGACCTGACCATCGTCGAGGAAGCCAACGAGTTCAAGCACCGGCTGCTGGAAGGCACCGGCGCGCTGCCGCTGATCACCAGCTGCTGTCCGGGCTGGGTCGACTTCATGGAGAAGTTCCATGGCGACATGATCGACCACTTCTCGAGCTGCAAGTCGCCGCACGAGATGGTCGGCGTGCTGTCCAAGACCTATTACGCCGAGAAGATGGGCGTCGATCCCGCCAGGATCTTCGTGGTGTCGGTGATGCCCTGCACGGCCAAGAAGTCGGAGATCATCCGCTCCAAGGAGATGATGTCGTCGGGCTACCAGGACGTCGACGTGTCGCTGACCACCCGCGAGTTCGCGCGGATGATCAAGCAATCGGGCATCGACTTCGTGTCGATCCCCGAGGAGCAGCCCGACCACATGCTGGGCGCCTACACCGGCGCCGGCACCATCTTCGGCGCCACCGGCGGCGTGATGGAGGCGGCGCTGCGCACCGCGCACTACTACGTCACCGGCGAAGACGCGCCGCGTGTCGACTTCGAGATGACGCGCGGCCTGAAGGGCGTCAAGGAGGGCAAGCTCACCGTCGCCGGCAAGGAATTGCGCGTTGCCGTCGCCCACGGCCTCGCCAACGTCGAGCAGGTGATCGACAAGGTCCGCGCCGCCAAGGAGGCGGGCGAGGAGCCGCCCTACCACTTCATCGAGGTGATGGCCTGCGCCGGCGGCTGCGTCGGCGGCGGCGGCCAGCCCTACGGCGCCACCAACGAACTCAGGACCAAGCGGGCCGCCGGCCTCTATCAGGAGGACCAGGCCGGTCTCTGGCGCTGTTCGCACCACAATCCCTACATCAAGGACCTTTACGCCAGCTATCTCGGCGAGATCGGCGGCCATAAGGCGCACGAACTCCTGCACACCAGCTACCAGGTGCTGCCGGAGTACAAGCGCTGATATCGGCCGGACGGATCGTCATCGCCCCACGCATCGGCGCCTGGTAATGCGCCCTTGCGTGGGGCGATTTCTATGCTTGAGGCTTTTCCGCCCGGAAACCGATGTTCAATCCGCGCCCAAGCGTGAAGGGCGACTCCTCAGCAACTCCCCGTTTGATCGACGTTGACATGTTTCAATCCGCGCCCAAGCGTGAAGGGCGACGTCCAGTGCTTGGTGGCGAGATCGGCCACCGTCTGGTTTCAATCCGCGCCCAAGCGTGAAGGGCGACTAGACCTTTCTGGTCGCGATCGAGCTGGCCGAGAAGTTTCAATCCGCGCCCAAGCGTGAAGGGCGACGGTATTGGGCGTGATCATTGCGGTCTCCGGGGTGTTTCAATCCGCGCCCAAGCGTGAAGGGCGACCACCGCCTTGCCGCCATCTCGAGTGTCCATCGGATGTTTCAATCCGCGCCCAAGCGTGAAGGGCGACGTCGCGGTCCACGCCGAAGCGCTTCCAGTAGGCGTTTCAATCCGCGCCCAAGCGTGAAGGGCGACTCGCCGCCGGCGAGCCCACCGCCGCGTGTTCCGCGTTTCAATCCGCGCCCAAGCGTGAAGGGCGACGTCTCAAGGTCACCGTCGTCAAGTCGGGCGCCAAGTTTCAATCCGCGCCCAAGCGTGAAGGGCGACCCAACAAAGGCGCGGATCTCCGGATCGACGTCTCGGTTTCAATCCGCGCCCAAGCGTGAAGGGCGACCTGTGACCCTTCTTCCGGGTTTGTCGGGGTGGGTGAGTTTCAATCCGCGCCCAAGCGTGAAGGGCGACGGGCACTCGGCGGCCGTCAGGCTGGTGTCGGCGAGGTTTCAATCCGCGCCCAAGCGTGAAGGGCGACTGGCGGGCACCGCCGATCCATCGTCGCTCAGCTGGTTTCAATCCGCGCCCAAGCGTGAAGGGCGACGATGATGTAGTTGCCCTCGGCCCGCCTCAGCGTGTTTCAATCCGCGCCCAAGCGTGAAGGGCGACACACCGGTGGCCGCCGATGCAATGTCGATCAGCGTTTCAATCCGCGCCCAAGCGTGAAGGGCGACGACCGCCTTCTCCCTGGCCAAGGCGGCGACGCTGCAGTTTCAATCCGCGCCCAAGCGCGCAATCTGGTCGAGGCCGGCCTCGGCGCGAAAGGCGCAGGGGAAGTCGAGGTCGACGCCGGCCTCGATCAAGGAGGTGGCGATCAGCCGGCAGGGCCGGCCATCCGCGAGGCGCCGCCGCACCTCGGCCAGGATACGGCGGCGGTGGACGGCGAATTGCCTGGTCGTCAGATGGAGGAGGCCGTCGAGGCCGGCCTCTTTCGCCTGCTTGTAGAGATCGAGGGCGTGGGCGCGGCTGTTGACGACGACGAGCGCCTGCGGCCGGTCGGCAAGGGCGGCGACCAGGGCGTCGTTGTCCATCTCGCCCGCCAGCACGAGGCGGGTGCGACTGAGCCGGCGAGCAAGACCCTCGGGATCGGGCGCCAGCTCGCGGCCGGCCAGCGGTAGGCCGCGCGGACCGAAATGCTCCGCGCCGAGCGCCGGCTGCGTCGCGGTGCAGAGCACCACCGACGCGCCGTAGTTGAGGGCGAGTTCCTCGATCGCCCGCATGATCGGAATGAGGAAGGGGCGCGGCAGCGTTTGGGCTTCGTCGAGAACAACCATGGCGCGAGATAGGTTGTGGAGCTTGCGGCAGCGCGACGGGCGATCCGAAAACAGGCTCTCGAAGAGCTGGACGCTGGTGGTAACGATGATGGGCGCATCCCAGTTCTCGCGGGCGAGCTTCAGCTTGTCGCGGTCGGCGCGATCCTTCAACTTCTCCTCGTCGAGCGATGAATGGTGCTCAAGCACGACATCCTCGCCCAGCACGCTGCGGAAAACGTCGGCGGTCTGGTCGATCACCGAGGTGAAGGGGATGACGTAGACGATGCGGTCGAGCTTGTGGGCGCGGGCGTGTTCGAGCGCGAAGGCCAGCGAGGTCAGCGTCTTGCCGCCACCGGTCGGTACAGTCAGCGTGAACAGGCCCTGCGGATCGACGGCGCGGGCGCGGACATCGGCGAGAACCTCGGCGCGCAGCCGGTTGACCGGCGTGTTCCCGGCCTTGCGGGCTTTCTCCGCCATGTAGACGTCGAAACGGGCGACGAGATCCGGCAGGAGGCTCACGAGACGCGGCCAGCAGCGGTCGACGACATGGCCTTCGACTTTCGCGTAGAACCGCTCGGTGTCCTGGAAGTCGGCGTCGGCGAGGCAGGAGAACAGCATGCGGCCGAGAAAGGCCAGCGCGAAGCCCATGTCCTCCTTCGTCGCCTTGAGCCGCCGCGAGGGTGCCAGGCTGCCGAGATCGACCGGCAGGTAGCTTTTCCAGGCGGCATCGAGGACGTCCGGATTGAAGTCTTCGAGCCGCGCCGACAGCGAACTGCCGTCGCCCCTCCAGTCCGGCAAACCAGCGTGGTGGCCGGCAATTGCGTAGGTAGTGAGTTCGCCCATCACCCTCTCGAGCGGTGCGCCGCCTCGCTGCCGGATCAGAAAAGCTCCGGCCAGCGAGTGCTCGACGGCCGGCCCGCCTTCGAGGCGACGGTCGAACTCCGGCGTGCATTTGCCGATGTCGTGGAGCAGCCCGGCGATCCGGGCGACGTTCTCCATGCCAAACACCGACGCCATCAAGGCCGCCAGCTGGCCGACGGCATCGAGATGGTCGGGCAACGGCTGCCAGTCGCAACGGCTGGCGTCGCCGGTCGAATGCGCGAAGTGCATTTCCGAGTCCCCGCAACCATTGGGACTCTTCGGTCTCCGACCGTCAATCGGGCCGATAGCCTCGTCACGCCATATGCACCGCTTTCCGCCCGCCGGGTGCCGGGGAGGGCGACTTGCGCGGGCGGCGCCCGGCACGAATTCCGCGCCGTCCGCCTTGCCGATCGCGGCGGAAACGTCGAAGATCGCCGCCCGTCGGCGCTTTCCGGATTCTCCGAAGGCCGGTGCGGCATCCGGGGTCGTCAGCCGTGGTCGAGCGCGTCAGGGAACACTACATTCGCGCCGTGGCGCTGATCGGCTACGCCGACTATGTCCGCCGCCACGGCGGCGACCCGGAGGCCTTGCTGCGCGAGGCCGGACTGCCGGCCGACGACCTCGACCATGCCCGGCGGATCATCTCCTGTCCGAAGTTCGCGCAGCTCCTCGAGAACACGGCCGTCGCGCTCGGCCGGCCCGACTTCGCCCTCGATTTCTTCCGCGAGGCGCCGCCGCATCTGCCCAACTGCGGCCCTCTGACGCTGATCGGCCTCCTGGTCGGCACGATCGGCGAATGGGCCGACTTCGGCGTCCGCTACTGGAACGCCCACTGCAACGCCTTCACCGTAGGCCTGTTCGATCTGCCCGGCCAGCCGGGCATCGTCGCCCTCCGCTTTCTCTGTGCTTCCGGCTACGAGCGCACGACGCAGCTGGTCGAAGGCGTGTTCGCCAATATCGTCGGCGCCTCGCGCCATATCACCCACCGGCACGACCTCGGGCCGGCGCGCCTGCGCTTCCGCCACTCCTGTCCGACCGACACCGCGACGCATGCTTCCGTCTTCCGCTGCGAGCTGGAGTTCGGCGCCGACCACGACGAGATCTGGATCGACCGCGGCCTGCTGGCCATCGAGACCGACGGCTCGCTACGGCTGCTGCGGCCGATCTTCGAGGCGTTCCTCCGCGCCGAGATCAGCCGTCTGCCGGTCTACGACCAGACCATGCGCGAGACGACGCGGGCCGCCCTTGAAAGCACGCTCGGCAGCGGCCGCTGCACCATCGACTTCATCGCCAACTCGCTCGGCATGAGCGCCAAGAAGCTGCAACGCCTGCTGGCGGCCGAGGCAACGTCCTTCTCGGCCGTGCTGGCCGAGGTACGCCGCGACCGGGCGACGCGGATGCTGCGCGAGACGGACATCATGGTCGCCGACATCGCCCGGCTGCTCGACTATGCGATGGTCGGCGCCTTCACCAACGCCTTCACCCAGTGGACCGGTGTCTCGCCGACGCTCTATCGCCGGCAGAGCCAGAACAAGCCCGCCGGCTGATGCCGGCCGGCGGCGCGCAACCTGCCGGCGCGGCCGGGTTTGCAGCTTTGCCGCATTTGAAGTATCAGAGCGACGTGGCATCGGCCGTTCCGCCCGGCGGCGGCCTTCGGCAAGGGAGGGAGGCGACATGGAGAACGGCACCCGGATCGTCGTCGTCACCGCCTGTCCGACCGGCATTGCCCTGACCTACATGGCCGCCAACCGGCTGGCGGCGGCGGCTCAGCGGCTCGGCTATCTCGTCAAGGTGGAGACGCAAGGCGCGCTCGGCAGCGAGGACATTCTGACGCGCAAGGATATCGGCCGCGCCGATGCCGCGATCATCGCCGCCGACGTCGACATCGAAGGCATGGACCGCTTCCAGAGCGTGCCGGTGCTGACGGTCGGTACCGGGCGGGCCATCGCCGAACCCGAGGCGGTGCTGGCCGAGGCCCTGGCTCTCGCCCGCCCTTGACGGCTACCTTCCTGCATCCTGTAAACCTTAGTAACGATTATTGACTTGTCGCCAGTTGTTCGGCGTGACACGGTCGCTCGCCATGAAAGGCGCGGCCAGCGGGGCGGATTCGTCTGTCGGGCCGGCATCGAAACAACGGATGGTTAGTTCGTCAATGTGCGGAATTATTGGAATCGTCGGTCGCGATGGCGTCTCTGAACTGTTGCTCGAAGGTCTGAAGCGTCTTGAATACCGCGGCTACGACAGCGCCGGTATCGCTACGCTGGTCGATGGCGCCATCGAGCGCCGGCGTGCCGAGGGCAAGCTCGTCAACCTGGAACGCCGCCTCGCCGAGGCGCCGCTCGCCGGCTCCAGCGGCATCGGCCACACCCGCTGGGCGACGCACGGCGGCCCGACCGAGGGCAACGCCCATCCGCATGCGACGAGCCGCGTGGCGGTGGTGCACAACGGCATCATCGAGAACTATCAGGCGTTGACCGCCGAGCTGTCGGCCAAGGGGCACGTCTTCGTCACCGAGACCGACACCGAGGTGGTCGCCCACCTGATCACCGACTATCTCGACGCCGGCAAGCCGCCGGTCGAAGCCTGCCGCCTGGCCTTCCGCCGCCTCGAAGGCGCCTTCGCCCTGGCGATCCTGTTCGCCGGCGAGAACGACCTGATGGTCGGCACGCGGCGCGGCACGCCGCTCGCCGTCGGCTACGGCGACGGTGCGATGTATCTGGCCTCCGACGCCTTCGCCATGGCGCCGCTCACTAACCGCCTCGCCTATCTTGAGGACGGCGACTGGGTGGTGCTGAACCGCAATTCGGCCGAGATCCGTGACGTGGGCGACGCGCCGGTGACGCGCAAGATCCACGTGTCCAACGTGTCGGCGGCGCTGATCGGCAAGGCTGGCCACCGCCATTTCATGCTGAAGGAGATCTTCGAGCAGCCGCAGGTGATCGGCGACACCATCAACGCCTTCGTCTCCGCCTCCACCGGCACCATTGCGCTGCCCGAGTTGCCCTTCGACCCGGCAAAGGTGCCGCGCCTCACCATCGTCGCCTGCGGCACCGCCTATTACGTCGCCATGGTCGCCAAATACTGGTTCGAGCAGGTGGCGCGCCTGCCGGTCGACGTCGATATCGGCTCGGAGTTCCGCTACCGCGACACGCCCTTCGCCGACGGCGGGGCAGCGATCTTCGTGTCGCAGTCGGGCGAAACGCTCGACACGCTGGAGGCGCTGCGCCACGCCAAGCGCGCCGGGCAGCATATCCTATCCATCGTCAACGTGCCCGAGAGCACCATCGCCCGCGAGAGCGACCGCGTGCTCTACACGCTGGCCGGCCCGGAGATCGGCGTCGCCTCCACCAAGGCCTTCACGACGCAACTCACCGTCATGGCCTGCCTGGTGCTGGCCTTCGCTCGCGCCCGCGGCACCATCTCGCACGAGCGCGAGGCCGAGCTGGCGCTGGCGCTGCGCGAGGTGCCGGCACGCGCCGCCGAGGTGCTGCGCCACGACGACGCCATCCAGGCGCTGGCCGGCGCCATCGCCGAAAGCCGCGACGCGCTCTACCTCGGCCGCGGCACCGCCTATCCGATTGCCCTCGAGGGCGCGCTGAAGCTGAAGGAGATCAGCTATATCCACGCCGAGGGCTACGCCGCCGGCGAGATGAAGCACGGCCCGATCTCGCTGATCGACGACGGCGTGCCGGTGATCGCGCTGGCGCCATCGGATGCCCTGTTCGAGAAGGTGATGTCCAACATCCAGGAGGTGGCGGCCCGCTCCGGCCGGGTGCTGCTGATCTCCGACGCCGAGGGCGTCGCCCGCCTGTCCGGCAAGGTGCGCTGGACGATCGAACTGCCGAAGGTCGACCCCTTCGTGGCGCCGATCCTCTACTCGCTGCCGGTGCAACTGCTCGCCTACCACACGGCGGTGGCCAAAGGCACCGACGTCGACCAGCCCCGCAACCTCGCCAAGAGCGTTACCGTCGAGTAAACGCCTGGGTATCAGAGTCGGGATCGAACAAGGTGGCGCGTCGGCTTTCCGGAGCCGGCGCGTCGCCTTTTCCTATTGGCAAAAGGTATAAGCAGGGGAGCCGGAGTGCCTGTCATGTCGACTTAAGTATGATTCCTTGGGAGGGGCAATCATACAATTTTCAAGTCGACAATATCAGGCCAAACCATGGGAATTTCTATGGTTTTCGCGAGAGGACGCTTGGGGCGCCGTACCAACGCGCTAAGATGGGATACATTTTTACAGTCGTGTTTATATCTTTCCACTTTCGCTCACAGTGACGTCATGTTTTTATCACAATCGAACGAGGACCCGTAAGAACAACTATTGAAGTGAGCTGGAGTCCGAGCGTCGAACGACGTTCGGGGCGGTGTTTTCGTATCTCCCGGACGAGGAAATACCCGGCCGGGATGGAGGGGCGGAGAGGCCTGCGAAATAAACGACCTGATCGGCTCGTCCCCGGAGCCGGTATTGCTTCGACGCAACTCGTTTGCGGCGACGGTGTCGCTTATTTTCCGGTCTGTCGGGCTTCTTCTTCGGCGTGACAGGACTTCGTGGAGGAGTTTCCAGAACATGGCATATACCGGAACCGCAGGGGGCGACTCATCGTCGTCCAACCTCAAGGTGCGCGTCCAGCAAGTGGGCCGCTTCCTGAGCAGCATGGTGATGCCCAACATCGGCGCCTTCGTCGCCTGGGGTATCATCACCACTCTCTTCATCCCGACCGGCTGGCTGCCCAACGAGTATTTCGCCAAGCTCGTCGGCCCGATGATCACTTATCTTCTGCCGCTTCTGCTCGGTTATACCGGCGGCCGGCTGGTCTATGGCGAGCGCGGCGCCGTCGTCGGTGCCATCGTCACCGCCGGCGCGATCATCGGCACCGATATCCCGATGTTCCTCGGCGCCATGCTGGTGGGCCCGGCCGGCGGCTGGGCGATCAAGCAGTTCGACAAGCTCGTCGACGGCAAGATCCGCCCCGGCTTCGAGATGCTGGTCAACAACTTCTCGGCCGGCATCCTCGGCGGCGCCATGGCCATGCTCGCCTTCGCGGTGGTCGGCCCGATCGTCGAGCATCTGGCTGCGGCCCTCGGCGCCGGCGTCAACGCGCTGATCAGCACCGGTCTCATCCCGCTCGCCTCGATCCTGGTCGAGCCGGCCAAGGTGCTGTTCCTGAACAACGCCATCAACCACGGCGTCTTCACCCCGCTCGGCATCCAGCAGGCCGCCGAACACGGCAAGTCGCTGGTCTTCCTGATCGAAGCCAACCCCGGTCCGGGTCTCGGCCTCCTGCTCGCCTACATGGTCTTCGGCCGTGGCAATGCCAAGGAGTCGGCTCCGGCTGCCGCCATCATCCACTTCTTCGGCGGCATCCATGAGATCTACTTCCCCTACGTGCTGATGAAGCCGCGCCTGATCATCGCCATGATCCTCGGCGGTGCCACCGGCGTGGCCGCCAACATGCTGCTCGGCGGTGGCCTGCGCGCTCCGTCGTCGCCCGGCTCGATCTTCGCCGTGCTCGGCATGACCCCGTCGGACGGTTTCGTCGGCGTCATCTCCGCGGTCGTCCTGTCCTGCGCCGTGACCTTCCTGGTCGCCTCGGTGCTGCTCAAGACCGACCGTTCGGATGCCGAAGAGGACATCGACGCCGCCACCGCCCGCATCAAGGCGATGAAGGCCGAATCGAAGGGTCTCGCCCCGGCCCCGGCCGCCGCGCCGGTTGCCATCTCCGGCAACATCCGCTCGGTCATCGTCGCCTGCGACGCCGGCATGGGCTCGTCCGCCATGGGCGCTTCCATGCTGCGTAAGAAGCTGGATCAGGCCGGTCTCGGCGCCATCAAGTCGTCCAACGTGGCGATCAACGCGCTGCCGGCCGACGTCGACCTGGTGATCACCCACAAGGACCTGACCGAGCGCGCCCGCCGGGCCGCTCCGCAGGCGACGCACGTCTCCATCACCAATTTCCTCGACGGCGCGGCCTATGACCGCATCGTGGCGGAGATCAAGGCGAAGGCGGGCTCCGCCGCGGCTCCGGCCGCCGGCAAGCCCGAGGGTGGCGCATCTTTTAATCTCGGTGAGGAACATATCTTCCTCGGCCTCACCGCGACCACCAAAGAGGAAGCGATTCGCTTCGCCGGCTCCAAGCTCCTGGAGATGGGCGCGATCACTCCGAGCTACATCGACGCCATGCTCAAGCGTGAGACTATCGTGTCGACCTATCTCGGCCAGTCGCTGGCCATGCCGCACGGCACCAACGAAGCGAAGAACGAGGTCCTGAAGACCGGCATCGTCGTCTGCCAGTATCCCGACGGCGTGTTCTTCGGTCCGGACCCCGAGAATGTGGCTCGTCTCGTCGTCGGCCTCGCGGCCAAGGGCAACGAGCACATGGAAGTGATGTCGGCCCTCGCCCGGGTCCTCGAGAATCCCAAGGTGGTCGCCCACCTCTCGACGACCAAGAACCCGGCCGACGTGCTGCGCATCCTCGATCTCGGCTGACCTCGGCTTCTCGTGAAACGGGGCCGCCCACGGGCGGCCCCTCCTTCCGACTGGCGCTGATCCAAGACAAGTTCCGGAGACGACAATGCGAGCCATTCACTTTGGCGCGGGCAATATCGGCCGCGGTTTCATCGGCAAGATCCTCGCCGACGCCGGATGGTCGGTCACCTTCGCCGACGTCAACGAAACGCTGGTCGGCCTGATCGCCAGGGACGGCCGCTATCCCGTGGACATCGTCGGCGCCGAGAGCCGCCGCGAGGAAGTGACCGGCGTCACCGCCGTCTCCTCGATCGGCGACGACATCGTCGCCCTGATCGCCTCGGCCGACCTCGTCACCACCGCCGTCGGGCCGGCCGTACTGCCGAAGATCGCCCCGACGCTGGCCCGCGGCCTTGAGGCACGCGTCGCCGCCGGCACCCACGGGCCGCTCAACGTCATCGCCTGCGAGAACACCATTCGCGGCACCACGCAGCTGAAGGAGGCGGTGTTCGCGCGTCTGCCGGCCGCCATCGCGACCGTCGTCGAAATGGAAGTCGGCTTTGCCGACAGCGCCGTCGATCGCATCGTGCCGCCGGCGCCGCCCGTCGAGGGCGAGCCGCTCGCCGTCACTGTCGAGGAGTTCTCCGAGTGGGTCGTCGACCGCACCCAGCTCAGGGGCTGGACGCATGACATTCCCGGCATGGAGCTGACCGACAACCTGATGGCCTTCATCGAGCGCAAGCTGTTCACGCTCAACACCGGCCATGCCATCACCGCCTATCTCGGCTTCATCGAGGGCCTGCCGACCATCCGCGACGCCATCGAGGACGAGGCCATCCGCGCCACCGTCAGGGCGGCGATGGAGGAGAGCGGCGCCGTGCTGATCCGCCGCTACGGCTTCGATCCGGTGAAGCACGCCGCCTATATCGACAAGATCCTCGGCCGCTTCGCCAACCCATTCATCCGCGACGACGTGGCGCGCGTCGGCCGCGAGCCCCTGCGCAAGCTCGGCAAGGGCGACCGGCTGATCCGGCCGCTCATCGGCACGCTCGAATACGGCCTGCCGCATGCCAACCTCGTCAAGGGCATCGCCGCCGCGCTGCACTATCGCAACGACGCCGACCCGCAGGCGGTGGAAATGCAGGCGGCGATCGCCGAGTTCGGCGTCGCGGCGGCCGTCGATCGCTTCTCCGGCAACGCGCTTCCCGCCGAGGTGCTTGCCGAAATCGCCGTCGCGGCCCAGATTTAGGCCCCACGAGGCACGACGGGCCGCCGGCCGGCGGCCGTTCTTCTCGCATTGCCGGGCGCCGCCGGACATCGGCGGCGGGGAGGCGCTGCCTCGGCAGCAGGTATCGGGAGACACGCATGACCACCACGACCATCTCCGTCAGGGCGCCCCTCAAGGGCCGGATCGTGCCGCTCGGCGATGTCCCCGACCCGATGTTCGCGCTCGGCATGATGGGCGACGGCGTCGCCATCGAGCCGGAGATCGGCGAGGTGCGGGCGCCGGTCGATGGCACGGTGACCTCGGTGCATCGCCGCGCCCATGCGGTGAAGGTCCAGACCGACGACGGCGCCGAACTCCTGGTGCACGTTGGCCTCGAGGCGGTGGCGCTGCGCGGCACCGGCCTCACCGCCGTGGTGGCCGAGGGTGACCGCGTGGCGGCCGGCGACCTGCTGATCCGCTTCGACCTCGCCTTGCTGGCTGAGACCTGCGGCATCGTCACCACGCCGGTGCTGGTCACCAACGAGGAGGCCTTCCACGTCACCGGCCGCAAGGCGGAGGGCGAGGTCGGCTTCGGCGACGAGGTGATGACCGTGCTGCCGATCGGCGTCGAAGCGCCGCCGCCGGTGGAGCGCGCGACGCGGACCGTCGTCCTTGAAATGACCGAGGGGCTGCACGCCCGTCCGGCGGCGCTGCTCGCCGCCCGGGCCAAGCAATACGCCAGCGCCGTCGAGATCGTCCTCGGCGAGCGCAAGGCCAACGCCAAGAGCCCGGTGTCGCTGCTCACCCTCGGCAGCCGCTGGGGTAGCCGGCTGACGGTGTCGGCCGAAGGCGCCGACGCGCCGGCGGCCGTCGACGGCGTCATTGAGGCGATCGTCTCCGGCCTCGGCGATCCCGTCGTGCCGTTCGTCGACGCCGGCCAGCAGACGCTGCCGGGCGTCGCCGACGCGCCGGCCGTCGAGGAACCGCCCGTCGACCTGACGCCGTTCGGCCAGGCCGATCGGCCGCTTCTGAAGGGCGTCGTCGCGGCGCCGGGCCTCGCCATCGGCCGCGCCGTGCATCTGAAGGAGAAGGTCGCCCGCCCGGCCGAAGCGGGCAATGGCGTGGAGGCCGAGAGCGCGGCGCTCGACGCGGCGCTTGCCCGCGTCCACGCCCACCTCTCCGAGCAGGCGGTGGGCGGCCGCACGCCGCAGCAGCGCGAGATCATGGCGGCGCACGCCGCCCTTCTCGAGGACACCGAGCTTCTGGAGGGCGCCCGCGACCGCATCGCCGCCGGCAAGAGCGCCGGCTGGGCCTTCTCCGACACCATTTCCGCCCAGGCGGCGCTGCTGCGCGGCCTCGACAACGCTCGCCTCGCCGAGCGCGCCGCCGACCTCGTCGATCTTGAACAGCAGGTGCTGGCCGTGCTGGCCGGCGGCTCGCCGGAAAGCCTGGCGCTGCCCGAGGACGCCGTCGCCATCGCCGACGACCTGCTGCCGTCGCAGTTCATGGCCTTCGGCGACCGCCTGCCGGCCGCCTTCGTGGTCGCCAAGGGCGGCCGCACCTCGCATGTCGCCATCCTCTCGGCGGCGAGCGGCGTGCCGATGCTGGCCGCCGTCGGCCCTGATGCCCGCCGTATCCCCGAGGGCACGCCGCTGATCGTCGACGCCGAGCGCGGCGAGATCCAGGTGAACCCGACCGAGGCGACCATCGCCGCCACCCGTCGCGCCGCTGCCGAGCGCGAGACCCGCCGCGCCGCCAACCGCGAGGCGGCGCCGGTCGACTGCGTCATGGCCGACGGCACCCGCCTGCCGGTCTATGCCAACGTCGGCTCCGTGGCCGACGCGGCGCGCGGCC
>LUYO01000165.1:994-2756 GCA_001603295.1 Rhodobacterales bacterium Alpha_02 | reverse complement strand
CTCCCCGGACGTCGACGCCTGCTACGGCGCCATGTTCGCAGAGAACGGCGGTGCAGCCTGTACCTGCTTCGGTATTCTGCGCGTGCCCGGTCTTCAGACCGGGAATGTCAAAAAAGGACAATGTTTTCATACGCTCTCCGCCGCCCTTACGACATAGTGAGCACTTTGATCAGCGCGATGAGTACGCCCGTCACGCCCTCTCCGCCGAGCATCCCCGAGGCGACGATGACGCCCCGCTCCTTCGCGGAGGTCGAGGCGCGTCTGAAGAGGAAGCTCGCAAGGCCGCCCAGGAAGACCGTCGTGGAGATGGCCATGGGGAGATAGATACCGATCCCGAGCGTCATCCCCGGCACGTTGACCAGGTAGAGCGCCGCGCCGATAAGCAGGCCGACGAAGAACGCGGTCGGATTCGGCAGTCCGCCCACCATCGTCGAGACGGCGTAGGCCTGCGGTGCGGGAAGCTCCGTCCCCGGGCCCATCTTGCCGAACGCCTTGGCCATGAGCATGAGCACCGCGACGGAGACGAACGCGCCGACCACAGCGCCGACCAGCTCGGAGTACATCTGCGCCTTCGGGTCGGTCTTCAGCAGATAGCCCGCTTTGAAGTCGTTGAGGACGTCGCCCGCCACGCCCGACGCTATGGCGACCACGGCGGCGACGAAGAAGGCCTCGTGCATCCCCAGCGGGACGGCGAGCCTGATGGCGAGCAGCACGATGATCCCGAAGATCTCCATCGGGTCGATTCCGGTCTGTCCCGTGATCGAGGCGGCCATCACCGTGGTCAGCCAGACGCCGAGGATGGTCAGCAGCGCGGGGACGGCGGGCATCTTCGCGCCGAAGGTGAGGAGCAGCGCGACGAAGGCGAGCAGCGTCGGAAGCAACAGACGTGAGCCGCCGCTCTCGGCCCGGAAGATCGATCCGTAGATCTCCCGCGCGCGGGGCAGGACGCCCTTCACGAGGATGCCGAGGCCCGTTCCTACCATCAGGCCGATGCCGAGACTGTTCTTGAACGCGTTCGCCGCGTCCACGCTCTCGAAGAAGCCGAATGAGAGTCCCAGCGGGATGATGCCGAAATAGGCCAGCAGCGCGCCCAGGAACCAGACGCCGGTGTACAGCGGCCCGATGATGTAGCCGATACCGACGGCCATCGGGGCGATCCAGACGCCGAAGAAGACGTTCTTCGCCATCAGCCCCGCCGACATCCACGCCCCCGGAATCCAGCCGAGCCAGTCGCGCATGGCGGTGAAGACCGCCGTGGCCCCCAGCGTGGAGAAGAGCAGCTTCGCCTTGCCGCCGCCCGAGTCGCCCGCGAGGACCGTCTCGGAGGCGGCGATGCCCATCGGGAACGGAAGCTGTTCCACCTCCACGAAGTGCCGCCGGATGAGCGCCGTGAAAACGACGCCGAGCAGCGCGCCCGAGACGGTGACCGCGAGCAGCGGGAGCGTGTCGACAGCGGCGTTCGCGTCGAGCATCCAGAGGCCGGGGAGCGTGAAGGCCAGCCCTCCGGCGACCATCCCACCCGCGGACATGGCGGTGTGGGTCACGTTGATTTCGTTCAGGTTCGTCCTCCCGAGCGCCTTCAGGACGGTCAGCGAGAGGATGGCGACGAAGATCGTCGGCCACGGAAGCGCCCCCATCCGCAAGGCCACGTACATTGAGCTCGCCGTGATGACCACGGCTCCAAGGGCGCCCGTGACAAGTGCGCGCGGCGTGCACTGCTCGCCGAAACTGCGCGCGTACCGGTTCTGTTCGTTCATACGAT
>LUYO01000165.1:0-975 GCA_001603295.1 Rhodobacterales bacterium Alpha_02 | reverse complement strand
GCGCACGAGCCGTGGACGAAGAATGTTCCGGGGACCATTTCGAGGAAGTACGCCACATCCTCCCCGCCCATCGTCGGCTCGCTGATCTCCTTCACCTTCTCCGCTCCGGCGACGCTCGCCGCGAACGCCTGGAACGTGCGGGTGAAGTCCGCGTTGTTGATGAGGGCGGGAGGGCCCGACTCGTACTCCACTTCCGCCTCCCCGCGCATCCCGTCGGCGACGCGGGAAACGACTGCGCGGAGCCGTTCTTCCACGAAAGCGCGTGTGGCGGGATTCAGCGTCCGGACGGTTCCCTCGATCAGGCAGCTCTCCGGGATAATGTTGAACGATTTGCCTCCTTCGATACGCCCGACGGTGAGCACGGCGGCGTCGAGCGGGGAGAGTTCGCGGCTCAGGATGGTCTGCAGCTCCAGCACCGCCGTGGCGGTCATTGTGACGGGGTCGACGGCGAGATGCGGCGTCGCCCCGTGACCGCCCTTTCCCTTGAATGTGACGACGAAGCGGTCGACCGCCGCCATCAACGAGCCGAAACGGACGCCGATCTCCCCCGGACCGATCTCCTGCCACAGACAGCCGGTATGCAGACCGATGAGCGCGTCCACGTGCGGATTTTCCATCACGCCGTCGTCGATCATCGCCTTGGCCCCCTGAACGTTCTCCTCGGCGGGCTGGAAGATGAACTTGACCTTCCCGGCAAGTTCCGCCTTGTGCGCCAGCAGCAGCTTCGCCGCGCCCAGCGCCATGGCGGTGTGGGCGTCGTGCCCGCATGCGTGCATGAGGCCGTTCTTCGAGGCGAACGGCAGTCCCGTCTCCTCCTTGATCGGCAGCGCGTCGCAGTCGGCGCGGATCGCCAGCGTCTTCCCCGGTTTCTCTCCCTTCACGAGCGCCGCGACGCCCCATCCGCCGACGCGCTCGCGAATCTCCTCCACTCCCATCTTCTTCAGTTCCTGGACGATGTAGGCCGACGTCTTCGGC
>LUYO01000164.1:0-6397 GCA_001603295.1 Rhodobacterales bacterium Alpha_02 | reverse complement strand
TCCCGCCCGCGTCGATGACATGCGCCGCGCCCGCCTCCGGGAGGTTCTCGCCGACGGCGGCTATCTTCTCCCCCTCGATGCCGATGGAGAGGGTCTTTCCCTGTGAAAAGCGGGTCCGTGCGTTCTTGATCAGAAGACTGAATGCCATGAGTTCATTCTCCTTTCATTTTTCTTTGCCCGAAAGCGCCCTGTCCGGCGCGAGGGCCGCAGCCCGCTCACCGGGCCGCGCGGAGCTTCTCCTGCGCGAGGCGCGCCGCCTGCACTATGGTTTCGTAGCCGGTGCAGCGGCAGAGGTGCTTGTCGAGCGCATTCATGATCGTTTCGTCGTCGGCGTCCGGGTTTTGAGTGAAGAGCGCGTAGAGGCGCATGACGATCCCCGGCGTGCAAAAGCCGCACTGGATGGCCCCGGCCTCGACGAAGGCCTGCTGGATCGGGTGGAGGACGCCGCCCTCGGCGAGGGACTCGATGGTGAGGACGTTCGTCCCCTCGGCTTTCTCCGCAGGGACGGTGCAGCTTGTCACGGCCTTTCCGTCAATCACCACGGTGCACGAGCCGCACTGCCCCGTGCCGCAGCCCACCTTGGTTCCCGTCAGCCCGAGCGAGTCGCGCAGCACGGAGGCGAGCATGACGCGACCCTCTTCAAGATGGACCGTCCGGGGCGTTCCGTTGACTGTGAAGTTGAGGACGCGCATTCTACTTGTCCTCCTTTCGGGTTTTCAGGGCTTCCAGTATTCTCTCCGGCGTGACCGGAAGCGCGGTGAACTCGACGCCGGTCGCGTCGCGCAGCGCGTTGAGGATGGTCGGCGCCACCGCGACGATGGGGTGTTCCGCCATGGGCTTCGCGCTCCACGGCCCCTCTTCGTTGGGCGTCTCCAGCAGCACCACGGTCTGCTTCTCCGGCGCGTCGTGGAGGCGCGGAATTTTGTACGCCGGGAAGGTGACGTTTTTCGCCACGCCCTCTTCGGTAAAGAGGATCTTTTCCATCAACGCCGCGCCCATTCCCTGGACGACGCCGCCCGTGACCTGTCCGCGCGCCGCGGCGGGGTTGACCGCCCTACCGACGTCGAACGCCGAGGCGAAGTGGAGAATTTTCACCTCGCCGGTCCGCCTGTCGACGCGGAGCGCGCACCCTTGAGCGCCGAAGGTCCAGCTCCCGGCGGCGTTCCCCATGCCGGTCTCGGGGTCTGGCTCCGTGATCTCCGGGACGCGGTACCATCCGGTCGCCGCGAGCGGTTCGCCGACCGTGAGGCCGTTCGCGGCCATGAAGCCGCGCGCGAGCGTCCCGAGGGAGAGCGTCGCCCCGCTGTTCGGGTGAGCGCAGACGCCCTCTTTGTAGACAATCATTCCGGGGGCGCAGTTCCAGACAGTCGCCGCCGTTTTCTTCGCCTTTTCGACGAGCGCGCGGCATGCGTCCTGGATGGCGCGGCCGCCCCGGTAGGTCTGCATGGAGGCCACGGTCTGCCACTCCCACGGGGAGAACTGCGTATCCACGTCGAAGTAGATGCGCACCTTTTCGAACGGCAGTTCGAGCGCCTCCGCCGCCATCTGGGCGAAGACCGTATGGACGCCCTGCCCCATCTCGATCCCCGCGAGGTTCACGAAGGCGCTTCCGTCGGCGTTGACCTGCACGTAGCAGCACGACGCCGCGTTCGCCGCCATCTTGGGCGACTTCATCATCGAGGCGATTCCCTTGCCGTAGATGTACCGCTCGTCGTTCGGGGGAAGCGGCTCCTCCGCGAGAGCCTTTTCGACGGCGTCGAGGCAGCCGAAGAGGTCGCCGTTGCTCTTCTTGATCGTCTGGCCGAGAGCGTTTTTTCGCCCCTCGCGGAGGAAGTTCTTCCGCATGATCTCCGCCGGCGTCATGTCGAGCTTCCGCGCGAGCATGTCGATCAGTCGGCCGGCCATGAACTGCCCCTCTGGGTGTCCGTACCCTCTGTACGCGCCGACGCTCGGCGAATTGGTGTAGACGCCGTAGACGTCCACGATCGCGTTCGGGAACTCGTAAGGGCCGGTGCAGTTGTGCCCGGCGACGGTGTCCACGGGCCATCCCGTGTCGCCGTACGCGCCGTCCGCGAAGTACATCTCGGCCTTCAGCGCGGTGAACGTGCCGTCGAGCTTCGCGCCGATCCGCATGCGCCCCTTCATACCGCGTCCGATCAGCGCGCCGGAGATGACCTCGCCGCGCGTGAGCACCAGCTTGACGGCGTATCCGGGGACGATGCTCGCGGCATAGGCGACCATCGGTTCGATGCTCACGTCCGACTTTCCGCCGAAGCCGCCGCCGAGGTAGGGGATGTGCACGCGCACCTTTGTCGCGGGGATGCCGAACATGTCGGCGAGGACGTCCCGGAGGACGAACGGGGCCTGGTTGGAGGCCCATATCTCGATGTCGCCGTCCGCGCCGAAGCGGCAGATCGCGCCGTGCGGCTCGAGCGGCGCCTGGCTGGAGAGGGGGAACTCGAACTCGTCCTCGACCGTGACGTCGGCTTCGGCGAATCCCTCCTGTTCATTTCCTTTACGGAGTTTGTAGTGGTGGAAGACGTTGCTTCCGGGGATCGGATGGACGGAGTACTCCACCCTTCGATACTCCCCGTTCTTCTCGTGGATGAGCGGCGCGCCGGGAGCAGCCGCCTCGACCGGATCGAGGACGAAAGCAAGTTGCTCGTAGTCGACGGCGATCTCCTTCAGCGCCGCGGCCGCCTGGTTCTCCGTCTCCGCGAGGACCACCGCGACCGGTTCGCCCGCGTGGCGGACCTTGTCGACGGCAAGGGGCGGCTGGTCCCAGAGGCAGGTGCCGAAGAGCATTCCGCACCCCTGCCCCGTGACGACTTTCTTGACGCCGGGCATCGCCGAAGCCTTCGACGTGTCGATCGAGCGGATTTTGCCGTGAGGGATCCCCGCCCTCAGCACCTTCGCGTGGAGCATCCGCGGCAGAACGATGTCGGCCACGAAGACGGCCTCTCCCGTCGCCTTCCGGACGGCGTCCACTCTTGGAACGTTCTTTCCCACATGCTGTAACGTCATGCTTTCCCCTCTCTTTCACAAAGAGATGCGATGAAAAAGTCTCTCCGCCGGGGCCGCTCCCCAAGATCGCGCAGGGCGTCGCCCCCCGGAACTCGCTTCGCCGTATGCATGCGCGGAGAAGAGGGTGTCCTCTTCTCCGCGGAGTTTCCGCTACCCCTTCTCTTCCCTCCGGTACGGCTTCAGCAGCCCCGCCGGAGCCGCAGCGCGCCGCGAAACGCCGACGAGCGCGATAACCGTCATCAGGTAGGGGATGATCAGGAAGAGGTGGAACGGAATGTCGAAGCCCAGACCCTGGAGCCGGAGCTGGAGCGCGTCGAGGAAGCCGAAGATCATCGCGCCCGCCATCCCCTTCGCCGGGTCCCAGTTGCCGAAGATCACCATGGCGACGGCGATCCACCCCCTGCCGCCCACCACGTCGATAAGGAACATGTTCTGGTGGGCCAGGGTCAGGAACGCGCCGCCGACGCCCATGAGCGCGCCGCCCGCCGCGAGGCAGAGCGTCCGCGTCAGGTTGACGTTTATCCCCACCGTGTCCGCGGCGAAGGGGTTCTCCCCGACGGTGCGGATGGCGAGACCCCACGAGGTGCGGTAGAGCAGAATCCAGACCAGCGGCACGAGGAGCAGCGCGATATAGACCAGCACGTACTGGTTGAAGAGAGCCGTCCCCAGGACAGGAATGCTCGAGAGGAACGGAATCGCCGTCTGCGTGAAGGGGCGCACCGTGGGCGGGTTCACCGGGGAGCCGACCGCGAGCCTGTAGATGAACATGGCGAGCCCTGTCGAGAAGAGCGTGATCCCCAGCCCCGAGACGTGCTGCGAGAGCCCGAGGTAGACGGCGAGAAAGGCCATGAAGAGGGAGAGCAGCACGCCGACGAGCGCCGCGGCCGCCACGCCGAGCCAGAGCGAGCCCGTGGTCAGAGTGGTGAGAAAGCCCGTCATGGCGCCCATCAGCATGATCCCCTCGATACCGAGGTTGAGCACCCCGGCGCGTTCGCAGAGGATCTCCCCAAGCGTGCCGAAGATGATGGGCGTCGCCATGCGCATCATGGCCGCCAGAAGTCCCGTGATAAAAGCGGTGGTCATCACCTGTTCCATCAGTCTCTCACCGCCTTTACGCGGTATTCGGTCAGCAGGAGGGCGATGAGCATCACGATGAGCGCCATCCCCTGGATCACCTCCGCGATGTAGGTCGGGACGCCGGTCAGACGGCTCATCGACTGCGCCCCCACGATGATCACGCTGAAGAAGAAGGCGGAGAGCACCGTTCCGACCGGGTGCAGCCGCCCGAGCATCGCGATGACGATGCCGGAGTAGCCGAAGCCGGGGGAGATGTCCATCAGCAGGTGGAAGTGGATCGCGACCACCTCGCCCACGCCCGCGAGCCCGGCGAGCCCTCCGGAGAGGAGCGCGGTCTTCATGATGACGGCGTTCACGTTGATGCCGCCGAAGGCCGCCGCCCTCGGGTTCACCCCGACGGCGCGCGACTGGTAGCCGAAGACCGTCTTGCTGTTCACGAACCAGACGACGAGCACGGCGACGAGCGCGAGGACGATGCCCAGATGGAAGCGCGAGCGGATCAGCAGCACCGGAAAGCGCGCGATCTCCGCCACGGCGGGGGAGCGGGGCCAGCTCGACCCCGGCATCTGCAGCGGACCGAAGAGCAGGTACCCCATCAGGTGCCACATGACGTAGTTCAGCAGCAGCGTGGTGACCACGTCGTCAACCTTGTACTTCGTCTTCAGCAGGGCCGGGATCGTCGCCCACGCGCCTCCGGCAAGGAACCCGGCGGCGCAGACAAGCAGCAGGACGAGCGCTTTCGGAAGGGGCGGCGCGTAGATGCCGACCCAGGCGGCGGCGATGGCTCCGGCGAGGAGCTGCCCCTCGGCCCCGATGTTCCAGAACTTCGCCCGGAAGGCGAAGGCCACGGCGAGCCCGGTGAAGGTCAGCGGCGCCGCCTTCACGCAGGTCTCCAGGAAGTTGTAGCGCGTCCCCAGCGCTCCCCGGAAGAGGGAGACGTACGAGAGCCACAGGTCGCCTCCCGCGATCAATATGGGGATCGCCGAGAGCGCCAGCGTCGCAAGAACGGCCCCCACCGGCACAAGAAGCTGGATCCATCCGGGCAGAGGCGCCCGCTTCGACACGATCATGCGCATGGTTCATTCACCCCGCTCATCCAGAGGCCGACCTGCTCTCTGCTTGCTGCATCCCGCTCCGCGACGCCCATGATACGCCCCTCGTACATCACGGCGATCCGGTCGGCGAGCAGGAAGATTTCGTCAAGGTCCTCCGAGATCAGGAGGATGGCCGCGCCGCTCTCGCGAGCTTCCAGAATCCGCTTGTGGACGTACTCGATGGCCCCGACGTCGAGCCCGCGCGTCGGCTGGGCCGCCACGACGGCGCGCGGCGAGGCGGAGAGTTCGCGGGCGAGGATGATCTTCTGCAGGTTGCCCCCGGAGAGCGTCCGGGCGACGGCGCGCCGTCCGTCGCTCTTGATGCCGAACTCGTCGATCAGTCTGTCGGCGTGGCTGCCGATCGCCGCGTGGTCGAGCATGCCGAGCGAGCGGAAGGAGGCGTGGTTTTCGAGGACGAGGTTCTCCTCCACGGTGAGTTCGAGCAGCAGCCCCGTGGTCATCCGGTCCTCCGGGATGCGGGCCATCTTTCGGTCCACCGCGGCCTTCGGTCTTCCGGGAGGAAGCGGTTTCCCGCCGAGGAGCACGGAACCGCCGTCGGGGACGCGGAGGCCGAAGAGCGCTTCCGCAAGCTCCCGCTGGCCGTTGCCCGAGACCCCGGCCATCCCGAGGATCTCCCCGGAGCGGATTTCGAGGGAGAGCTCTTTCACAGCTTCCAGCCCCTTGTCGTTTTTCAGCGAGAGGGAGCGGATTTCGAGCGCGGGGTCGCCGAGGGTTTTCGAGCCGGCGTGACGGCGCTCTTCGAGTTCGCGCCCCACCATCAGGTTCGCCAGTTCGCGCTCGTTCGTGTCGCGCGTCGCCCGTTCGGCGGCCACCGCGCCCTTCGAGAGGACGACCACTCTGTCGGCGATCTCCATGACCTCGTAGAGCTTGTGCGAGATGAAGACCACGGAGCACCCCTCCGCCGCCAACGCGCGCAGCGTAGCGAAGAGTTCCTTCGTCTCAAGGGGCGCGAGCACGGCCGTCGGTTCGTCGAGGATGAGGATGCGCGCGTTCCGGTAGAGCGCCTTCAGAATCTCCACCTTCTGCTGGCCGCCGATGGGGAGCGTCCACACCGGCGCGTCCGGGTCGACGTGCAGGCCGAAGCGGTTCTGCAGTTCGAGCAGCTTCCGGCGGGCCTTCCCCATGTCGAGGAAGAAGCCGCCGCCGCTCCCGACCACGGTGTTTTCGAGCACGGTCTGCGA
>LUYO01000163.1:0-4279 GCA_001603295.1 Rhodobacterales bacterium Alpha_02 | reverse complement strand
CTCGTGGAGCTGCCGCTCGGCGGCGAGGCGGTCGTTCTCGCCCTGCTCGGCGCGCAGCCGCTCGGTCTCCGACAGGCCCTTGGCGAACACGTCGAGCGTCCGCGCCATGTCGCCGACCTCGGTGCGGTCGTCGGCATAGGGAATGACGACGTCCCGCGTTCCGGCGGCGACCGCCTTCATGGCGGCGGTGATGCGGCCGATCGGCTTGACGATGCCGCGCGCCAGCAGCCAGCCGAACACCAGCGTCATCGTTATGATGCCGCCGAAGATCATCATCAGCTGGTCCTTGGCCTCGCGGCGAGCGCGGATTTCCGAGGTCGAGGCGGCCGTGTCGACGCTGCGGATCATCGTCACCAGATTGTCGAGCTGCGGCTCCAGCGTCTTGTAGCCGTTGGAAAGCTGCTCGTAGATGCTGAGGAACTTCTGCTGCAGGGTGACCCACTGGCCGACGTTGCCGGCGTATTCCTCCACCGCCTTGCCGAGCGCCGCCTTGGCGTCGGCATTGAGCGGGCTGCGGGCCAGCGCGCGGGTGAAGTCCATGGAGGTCTTGCCGAAGGCGGTGAAGGCCTGCGGGTCGTTCTTCAGCATGAAGTCCTTCTCGTGGGTCCGCATGGTGGCGAACAGGGCCGCGAGTTCCGGTGCCGGGTTGGCGGCAAAGAGGTCGGTCACCGCGTCGGCGGATTTCTGGAGCGCCCCGTTGACGCCCTGCTTGGGGTAGAGACCGAGTTGCTTCTTGATATCCAGGATGGCTTTGAAGGCGGTGCCGTATTCCTCCAGGCCGGCCTTGATCTGGGCGACGTTGCTGGCCCTCGTCGGATCGGTGGCCTTGATGCGCGCCTCGAGCTGCTGGATGTTCGAGCCGGTCATGCGCATCAGGTCGCCATGCAGGCCGGAATAACGCTCGTTGCCGGTGAACAGGAACTCGATCTCGGAACGGCGGAGCTGCAAGGCGGTGGTCTGCAACGTGCCGGCCAGATCGGCGTTGATGCGGGCGCTGGCGGCGCGCTGGCGATAGCCGTTGGCGTTGATGTCCTGCAGCATGTAGAGGCCGCCGACCACGGCGAGGCCCAAGAGCGAGAACAGTCCGAAGGCGAGCACCTTCGTGGCGATGCGCAGATGCACCCGCGGCATCAATCTCCTGAATGCGAATTTCGGCATGCGGAAAAACTCCCCCGGTTGACCCAGCCGCGCGCGGTGTCCCGCGCCTCCTCCCGGCTGTTCATTTCCCGCCGCAGCATGGCCTCCGCCGATTAATCGCGCGTAAAGGTCGTTGCCGCGAATGACGCGATACGGCGGGAATCGCTGGCGGCAACGATACGAATCGCGTCCTTGCCGGCGGGCGGACGCTTTCCGTGGCCGCCGCCGCTCTGCGCCGATTGCGCGCGGCGGCGATTCGGGAGAAGCTCGCGCCGTCTCCCGCAGAAGGCCGACCCGCGCCATGCCCCTTTCGCTGTTCCTCTCCGCCTTCCTTGCCGCCTTTCTCTATGTGGTGATCCCCGGCCCGGCCTTCATCGCGCTGCTCGGCATCGGCGCCGGGCAGGGCCGTGGCGCCGGCGCCCGCTTCATCGTCGGCCACCTCGCCGGCGACACGCTGTGGACCAGCCTCGCCCTGGTCGCGCTGGTCGGCGCGCACGTGGTGGGTCCGATGGTGTTCGACCTGCTCGGCTGCGTCTGCGGCGCCTATCTCGCCGTCATCGGCTGGCGCGCCTTCCGCGCCCGGCCGCGCGTGGCGGGCGAGGCGGTGATGGTGGTGGCGCGGCCGTTCCGGCGCGGCCTCGTCTTCGGCCTCACCAACCCCAAGGGCTATCCGGTGGCGCTCGCCACGTTCACGGCGCTGGTCGGCGGCGTCGCCGACAGGCTGTCGTTTGCCAGCCTGCCGCCGCTGTTGGCCGCTTCCTTCGTCGGCTTCCTCGTCGCCGACCTGGTGCTGATCACCATCATTGGCGCCGGGGCGGTGCGGCGCTTCTACCGGAGGCACGAACTGGCCATCGTGCGCGGCTCCGGTTTGCTGTTCATGGGATTTGCCGTCCAGGCCTTCTGGCACTCGATGCCGGGCCTTCTTGGCGTCCGCCGCGCCTGAGACAGTGTTTTTCTGCCTCTGCATGGCTGATGATCGCCGGAATAATCAGGTTTTTCTTGCTCCCGTCACAATCGTTTGTATAGTGCGCGGCAAAATGACGGTCCGAAGGTTCGCTTCGGGCCGTCTGTCTTTTCCCAATCGAGTACGCCTATGCAAATGCGCAACATCGCCATCATCGCGCACGTCGACCATGGCAAGACCACGCTGGTCGACGAGCTTCTGAAGCAGTCCGGCACCTATCGCGAGAACCAGAAGGTGACCGAGCGCGTGATGGATTCCAACGACCTCGAGAAGGAGCGCGGCATCACCATCCTTGCCAAGGCGACCTCGGTGGTCTGGCACGGCGTGCGCATCAACATCGTCGACACCCCCGGCCACGCCGACTTCGGCGGCGAGGTGGAGCGCATCCTCAACATGGTGGACGGCGCCATCGTGCTGGTCGACGCCGCCGAGGGGCCGATGCCGCAGACCAAGTTCGTGGTCGGCAAGGCGCTGAAGGTCGGCCTGAAGCCGATCGTCGCCATCAACAAGGTCGACCGCCACGACGCCCGCATCCACGAGGTGGTGGACGAGGTGTTCGACCTGTTCGCCAACCTCGACGCCACCGAGGAGCAGCTCGACTTCCCGATCCTCTACGGCTCCGGCCGCAACGGCTGGTTCTCGATGTCGCCGGACGGCGCCGAGAGCGAGGGCATGGCGCCGCTGTTCGAGCTGGTGCTGAAGCACGTGCCGCCACCGCATGTCGAGGCCGACGCGCCGTTCCGGATGATCGGCACGCTCCTGGAGGCCAATCCGTTCCTCGGCCGCGTCATCACCGGCCGCATCACCTCGGGTTCGGTGAAGACCAACCAGACCATCAAGGTGCTCGACCAGGACGGCAACATCGTCGATCAGGGCCGCGTCTCCAAGCTTCTGGCCTTCCGCGGCCTCGAGCGCACGGCGATCGACGTCGGCGAGGCAGGCGACATCGTGGCGATCGCCGGTCTCACCAAGGGCACGGTGGCCGAGACCTTCTGCGCCATCGAGGTGACCGAACCGCTGCACGCCCAGCCGATCGACCCGCCGACCGTCACCATGACCTTCCTCGTCAACAACTCGCCGCTGGCCGGCACCGAGGGCGACAAGGTGACCAGCCGGATGATCCGCGACCGCCTGATCCGCGAAGCGGAAGGCAACGTCGCCCTGAAGATCGAGGAAAGCACCGAGAAGGACTCCTTCTTCGTCTCGGGCCGCGGCGAGTTGCAGCTCGCCGTGCTGATCGAGACCATGCGCCGCGAGGGCTTCGAGCTGGCCGTGTCGCGGCCGCGCGTCGTGTTCCGCAAGGACGAGGCGGGCGAGACGCTGGAGCCGATCGAGGAAGTGGTGATCGACGTCGACGAGGACTATTCCTCGGTCGTCGTGCAGAAGATGAGCGAGCGCAAGGCCGACATGGTGGAGATGCGGCCGTCGGGCGGCAAGCGTCTGCGCCTCGTCTTCTTCGCGCCGACGCGCGGACTGATCGGCTACCAGTCGGAACTCCTGACCGACACGCGCGGCACGGCGGTGATGAACCGGCTGTTCCACGACTACCAGCCGCACAAGGGCGACCTGCCCGGCCGCCGCAACGGCGTGCTGATCTCCAACGACCAGGGCGAGGCCGTCGCCTATGCCCTCTGGAACCTCGAGGGTCGCGGCCCGATGATGATCGAGCCGGGCTGGAAGGTCTACCAGGGCATGATCGTCGGCGAGCACACGCGCGAGAACGACCTCGAGGTCAACGTCCTCAAGGGCAAGAAGCTGACCAACGTCCGCTCGTCGGGCAAGGACGAGGCGGTGCGCCTGACGCCGCCGATCCGCATGACGCTGGAGCGGGCGCTGGCCTGGATCCAGGACGACGAGTTGGTCGAGGTGACGCCGAAGTCGATTCGCCTCAGGAAGGCGACGCTCGATCCGATCGAGCGCAAGCGCGAGCGGTCGCGCGACGCGGCGGCCTGAGACTGCCGACAGGAATGCAGAAAGGGCGGTGCCGGTGGCGCCGCCCTTTTTCGTTTCAGGATGATGCCGGCAGCGGATTTCGCGGGATGGCGAACCGGCAGGCTGCGGTCAGGCTTTTCGGCGGTAGGAGGGTCTGGATCGTCGCGGCAGCGGGACGCTTCCCGTGCTGAGACAAGCGCTGCCACCTTCAAGCCATATATAGTCATATCTTGATATATACATATG
>LUYO01000162.1:0-5414 GCA_001603295.1 Rhodobacterales bacterium Alpha_02 | reverse complement strand
GCCGCTGACCATGCGCGGACCGCGCCTGCCGCTGCCGATCACCTACCGGCTGCCGGTGCCGTCGGCACAGGTCAAGTCGGCGGTGCTGCTGGCCGGCCTCGGTACGCCCGGCATCACCACGGTGATCGAGCCGGTGTTCACCCGCGATCATACCGAGCGCATGCTCAGGGGCTTCGGCGCCGATATCGAGATCGTCGACGAGCCGGGCGGCGGGCGCCGCATCGCGCTGGTCGGTCGGCCGGAGCTGAAGCCGCAGGTGATCGATGTGCCGGCCGATCCGTCGTCGGCCGCCTTCCCGATCGTCGCGGCGACGCTGGTCGAGGGCTCCGACGTCACCGTCGAGGGCGTGCTGATGAACCCGGCCCGCATCGGCCTGATCGACACGCTGCTCGAAATGGGCGCCGACATCGAGGTGACGGCCGAGCGGACGACCGGTGGCGAGCGTCTCGCCGACCTGCGCGTCCGCCACGCCGAGCTTGCCGGCGTGACGGTACCGGCCGAACGGGCGCCGTCGATGATCGACGAATATCCCGTCCTGGCCGTCGCCGCGGCGGCGGCGCGCGGCGAGACGCGCATGCTCGGCGTCAGTGAGATGCGGGTGAAGGAATCCGACCGCATCGCCGCCGTCGTCGCCGGCCTCAAGGCCAACGGCGTCGCCTGCGCCGAGGGGCCGGATTGGCTGTCGGTGCGCGGTGGCCGCATCGCCGGCGGCGGCCGCGTCACGACGTATCTCGACCACCGCATCGCCATGAGCTTCCTGGTGCTGGGCCTTGTCGCCGGCAGCCCGGTGACCGTCGACGACGCCACGCCGATCGCCACCTCCTTCCCGACCTTCGAGGCGCTGATGGCCGGCCTCGGCGCGTCCTTCGAGGCGGCGGAGGCGATCGATGCCTGAGACGCGGAAACCGCTCGTCGTCGCCATCGACGGTCCGGCCGCCGCCGGCAAGGGCACGCTAGCCAAGAGGCTGGCCGACCATCTCGGTCTGCCCTATCTCGACACCGGCCTGCTCTATCGGGCGATCGGCAAGCTGGCGCAGGTCGCCGGCCTCGATCTCGACGACCCCCAGGCGGCGACCGCCGTCGCCGAGCGGCTGGCGCCGGCCGACCTCGGCCGGCCCGACCTCCGGGGCCGCGAGGCCGGCGAACTCGCCTCGCGCGTCGCCGTCCATCCCGGCGTCCGCGCCGCGCTCGTCGCCTTCCAGCGCGATTTCGCCGCCGGCCCGGCCGGCGCCGTGCTGGACGGCCGCGACATCGGCACGGTGATCTGCCCCGACGCCGACGTGAAGCTCTACGTCACCGCCAGCGCCGAGGTGCGCGCCCGCCGCCGCACCGACGAGCTCCTCGCCAAGGGCCGCGACGTCGCCTATGAAGCGATCCTCGACGAGGTAAAGGCGCGCGACGCCCGCGACAGCGGCCGCACCGAGGCGCCGCTTCGCCCGGCCGCCGATGCCGTGGTCATCGATACCTCGACGCTCACCCCCGACGAGGTGTTCGCCCGCGCCCTTGCCGTGGTGACGGCGCGCCGCGCCGGCTGAGCCGGGCTGCAGGCCGGCGGAATCGCCCGTTTCAGCCCTTTTGTGCCTTGAAGCGGCCGGCGTCCTCCGCTATAGAAGCGCGACTTTCGGGAGGAGCCTCCGGTTCCGCCCGTGAAGCCGTTTATCCTCGTCCGTCCGGTCGAAGTCGCGTCGGCACCCGTTACGCGGGGTCAGGTGGTTCACCGGGTCGGAGGGACGGGGCAACTCTTACCGCCGACGCCGCCGGCCGAGCCGGCACCCCAGGAGTTTCAATGTCTCAACTCAATCCCACCCGCGAGGACTTCGCCGCCCTGCTCGCCGAGAGCCTGACCGCTTCGGACGTGGCCGAAGGCACCGTCGTCAAGGGCACCATCGTCGCCATCGAGAAGGACCTTGCCGTCATCGACGTCGGCCTGAAGGTCGAAGGGCGCGTGCCGCTGAAGGAATTCGGCGCCAAGGCCCGCGACGGCGAGATGAAGGTCGGCGACACGGTGGAAGTCTACCTGGAGCGCGTCGAGAACGCGCTCGGCGAGGCCGTCCTTTCCCGCGACAAGGCCCGCCGCGAAGAGAGCTGGGTCCGCCTCGAGGTTGCCTTCGAGAAGGGCGAAAAGGTGGTCGGCCAGATCTCCAACCAGGTCAAGGGCGGCTTCACCGTCGATCTCGACGGTGCCATGGCCTTCCTGCCGCGTTCGCAGGTCGACATCCGCCCGGTGCGCGACGTCGCCCCGCTGATGCACACGCCGCAGCCGTTCCAGATCCTCAAGATGGACAAGCGCCGCGGCAACATCGTCGTGTCGCGCCGCGTCGTGCTCGAAGAGACCCGCGCCGAGCAGCGCTCCGAGCTGGTGTCGAGCCTCGAGGAAGGCCAGATCGTCGATGGCGTCGTCAAGAACATCACCGATTACGGTGCGTTCGTCGACCTCGGCGGCATCGACGGCCTGCTGCACGTCACCGACATCGCCTGGCGCCGCATCAACCACCCGTCGGAGGTGCTGTCGATCGGCCAGCAGGTCAAGGTGCAGATCGTCCGCGTCAACCAGGAAACCCACCGCATCAGCCTCGGCATGAAGCAGCTCGAGAGCGATCCGTGGGATGCCATCGAGGCCAAGTACCCGGTCGGCGCCAAGTTCACCGGCCGCGTCACCAACATCACCGACTACGGCGCCTTCGTGGAGCTGGAGCCGGGCATCGAGGGGCTGATCCACGTCTCCGAGATGAGCTGGACCAAGAAGAACGTCCATCCCGGCAAGATCGTCTCGACCAGCCAGGAAGTCGACGTCATGGTTCTCGAGGTGGATTCGGTCAAGCGCCGCATCTCCCTCGGCCTCAAGCAGACGCTGCAGAACCCCTGGGAAGCCTTCGTCGAGAAGTATCCCGTCGGTTCGGTGGTCGAGGGCGAGGTCAAGAACAAGACCGAGTTCGGCCTGTTCATCGGCCTCGACGGCGATGTGGACGGCATGGTCCACCTCTCCGACCTCGACTGGAACCGTCCGGGCGAGCAGGTCATCGAGGAGTTCAACAAGGGTGACGTCGTCAAGGCCGTCGTCCTCGACGTCGACGTCGAGAAGGAGCGCATCAGCCTCGGCATGAAGCAGCTCGGCGGCGACCCGATGGAATCGGCCGGCGAGATCCGCCGCAACTCCGTCGTCACCTGCGAGGTGGTCGAGGTCAAGGAAGCCGGTCTGGAGGTGCGCATCGTCGACACCGACATCACCGCCTTCATCCGTCGCGGCGACCTTGCCCGCGACCGCAACGACCAGCGCGCCGATCGCTTCGCCGTCGGCGAGAAGTTCGATGCCCGCGTCACCCAGTTCGACAAGAAGACCCGCAAGGTCGGCCTGTCGATCAAGGCGCTGGAGATCGCCGAAGAGAAGGAAGCCGTCGCTCAGTTCGGCTCCTCCGATTCGGGCGCTTCGCTCGGCGACATCCTCGGTGCCGCCCTCAAGGCCCGCCAGGAAGGCGAATAAGCCCCGTCCGGCACCGGCTAAGCACTGGTGCCGCAAGGCTTTCCGCACACGAGAAGAGGCCCGCCCGCGCGGGCCTTTTTTCTTGATACGAAATATTACCATTGCTCCCAAGGTATCCTTGACGGCGGCAAGCATCGGGACAATATTAGTAACTGTCCACTCGATCCGAGTCCGGACGTTAAGACGGGCCTCAACCTTCGAGGCTTGCCGACCTGAAACGATGCTTGGCATCGCAAGGTCAGAACAGAGGGCGTCGCCGAACACGACGCCCTTTTTCTTTTCTTGATTGTTTCCCTGCTCGACTAGACTTTGCATCAACTCCCGGTGGCGGTTTGGCGCATCCGAGACCGGAACGCGGCTTGTGACTTGCCGGTCGGTTGCCGGACTGCTACCTCAGGGCGATCGAAACCGACAAGCGGAGCGGCGCCCATGATCCTGGATGCGGATGCCATCGTCGAGCGGCGGCGCCTGAGGCGCCGGCTGTATCTCTGGCGCGGTCTCACCCTCCTGCTGGCGCTGGCGCTGGTGGCGGCGCTGGGCTTCTACGCCGGCGGCGACCGGTTTGGCGGCAAGGGCACCCCCCATATCGCCCGCGTCACCGTCTCCGGCATGATCCTGGCCGACCCCGCCCAGCGCAAGATGCTGAAGGACATCGCCGAATCCGACGCCGTCAAGGCGGTGATCGTCGCCATCGACAGCCCCGGCGGCACCACCGTCGGCGGCGAGGAACTCTACGACGGCCTCAGGGCCGTCGCCGGCAAGAAGCCGGTGGCGGCCACCATGGGTACGCTCGCCACCTCGGCCGGCTACATGACGGCGATCGCCACCGACCGCATTTTCGCCGAACGCACCTCCATCACCGGCTCGATCGGCGTGCTGTTCCAGTACGGCTCGGTCGGCGAACTGATGCAGAAGATCGGCGTCGAGGTGAAGACGGTGAAGTCGGCGCCGCTGAAGGCCGAGCCGTCGCCCTTCACCTATCCCGAGCAGCCCGGCGCCGCCGCCATGATCCAGCGTCTGGTCGACGACACCTATGCCTGGTTCGTCGACATCGTCGCCGAGCGGCGCGGCCTGTCGCGGCCCGACGCACTGAAGGTCGCCGACGGTTCGATCTATTCCGGCCGGCAGGCGCTCGACCTGAAGCTGGTCGACGAGATCGGCAACGAGGACGCCGCGGTCGCCTGGCTGGAGAAGGAGAAGGGCGTCGCCAAGGACCTTCAGGTGGTCGACTGGAAGCCGGAGAGGCCCTACGGCGGCTTCAGCCTCGCCGATCGTGCCATGGCGGCGGCCGGCCGCCTCGTCGGGCTCGATCTTTCAGCATGGAACAGCGAAGGTCGGCTTGACGGCCTCGTGTCGGTTTGGCACCCTCAAGGCTCGGACCTTCCATGATTTTTTCGTTTGGCCGGCCGGCTGGGAGCATGCGTCCATGATCAAGTCTGAACTGGTTGCGCGTATTGCGGCGCAAAATCCGCACCTCTACCAGCGTGACATCGAGAACATCGTCAACACCATCCTCGGCACCGTGGTCGACGCCATGAAGAACGGCGACCGCGTCGAACTCCGCGGCTTCGGCGCCTTTTCGGTGAAGAGCCGCCCGGCTCGCACCGGCCGCAATCCGCGCACCGGCGAGAAGGTGCCGGTGTCCGAAAAGTTCGTGCCCTTCTTCAAGACCGGCAAGGAAATGCGCGAGCGCCTCAACGACGGCAAGGTGAGCTGACGCTCCAAGCCGAAAAGTGCAGGCGCTTTTCGGACAAGCTGCTACGCGAGGGAAAGCACCGGCCCGAACGGGATAGCCCTGTTCGGGTGCATGGTTTGACAGGAAGAGGACGCAACGGAACGCATCCCGGGGGATGCGCGTTGTTCCGGTCGGCCGGACAGGCCGGCAACAGTGAGTGAGGGCAAGGCCGATCCTCTGGGCGGCCGCTGCCCGAGG
>LUYO01000022.1:0-41014 GCA_001603295.1 Rhodobacterales bacterium Alpha_02 | reverse complement strand
GAGGCGGGCGCCGGCGAGGTCGCCGACGGTAGCCGAATGCGGGGCGAGGAAGCCGGCGAAGGCGGCGACCAGCACCAGGACGAGGATGATCATCAGGCCGGTGACGGCGAGCCGGTTCTCCGAGAAGCGCCGCCAGGTGACGTAGGCGCGGCCGAGCCGGGCCTGCCCGCGCGAGCGCGGCTCGGCGGTGAGCAGCCAGTCCCGCCAGCCTGCGGCGGAGGACGTCGAGGGGTCGGTCATTTGGCGTGCGTCCTCGGATCGAGCATGCGGTAAAGGAGGTCGGACAAGAGATTGATGGCGATGAACACCGTGCCGATGACGATGGTGCCGCCGAGCACGGCGTTCATGTCGGCGTTCTGCAAGGAGTTGGTGATGTAGAGGCCGATGCCCGGCCAGGAGAACACCGTCTCGGTCAGCACCGAGCCCTCGAGCAGGCCGGCGTAGGACAGGGCAATGACGGTGGTGAGCGGCACGGCGGCGTTGCGCAGCGCGTGGACCCAGATGATGCGGCGTTCGCTGAGGCCCTTGGCGCGGGCGGCGACGATGTACTCCTGGCCAAGCTCGTTCAGCATGAAGGAGCGCGTCATGCGGCTGATGTAGGCGAGCGAGAAATAGCCGAGCAGCGCGCCGGGCAGGATGATGTGGCGGAAGGCGTCCCAGAGCACGTCCCACTGGCGCGTCCAGGCGGCGTCGAGGAGATAGAGGCCGGTGATGGGCGTGAAGGTGTATTCGTAGGCAACGTCGAGCCGGCCGGGATAGGCCACCCATTTCAGCTTGGCGTAGAACAGCAGCAGCGACAGGAGGCCCAGCCAGAAGATCGGCACCGAATAGCCGATCAGGCCGACGATGCGCACCACCTGATCGGCGATGGAGCCGCGACGGACGGCGGCGAGCACGCCGAGCGGCACGCCGAGACCGGCGCCGATCAGCGTGCCGACGGTGGCCAGTTCCAGCGTCGCCGGGAACACCCTGATGATGTCCTCCATCACCGGATGGGTGGTCAGCACCGAGGTGCCGAAGTCGCCGGTCAGCGCCTGCCTGAGATAGATCAGGAACTGCTGCCAGAGCGGCAGGTTGAAGCCCATCTCTTCGCGGATGCGCTCGACCACAGCCATCGGCGCGCGGTCGCCGACGATCGCCAGCACCGGATCGACCGGCACGACGCGACCGATGAAGAAGGTGACGGCGATCAGGCCGAGATAGGTGGTGGCCAGCATGACTGCGAAGCGGCCGATATCGGCCAGCACGCCGCGGGCGCGCCTGAGTGCCAGGCTCCGTCTGGCGTCGGATAGAGACAAAGGGCTTCCTCACAAGCGGGGAATTGAGAAGCGCCGCCCCCCGGAGGGAGGCGGCGCGGCCGATCAGTCCTTGGAGATCGGGGCGACGAAGTTTGTGTCGAAGGACGGCCCCAGCTTGAAGCCCTTCAGCTTGGCCGAATAGGCCGCCACCTCGATCTGCTGGTAGAGCAGCACGAAGGGGCCGCTCTCCTGCACCTTCTTCTGCAGGTCGGCATACATGGCGGCGCGCTTGGCGGTGTCCTTCTCGAGAAGGGCCGCCTTGGTCTCGGTGTCGAGTTCCTTGGGATCCCAGGCGTTGCGCCAGGCCAGCGTCTTGACCTTGCCCTCGTCGGAGTTGTCCGGGTTGGCGGTGAAGGTCTCGGCGTTGGAATTGGGATCCCAATAGTCCGAGCCCCACTGGCCGATGTACATGTCGTGCTGGCGGGCGCGGTACTTGGTCAGCGTCTGCTTGCCGTCGCCGGGGATGATCTGCAACTTGACGCCGGCCTCGGCCAGCGACTGCTGGAAGCTCTCGGCGATGCCGGTCACCGGCTGGGTGTTGCGGGTGTCCATGGTGACGGAGAAGCCGTCCTGGAGCCCGGCCTTGGCGAGCAGCTCCTTGGCCTTGGCGACGTCGAGCTTGAACGGCTTGTCGTCGATCGAGCCGAGCTGGCCCGTGGGCAGGAAGGACTGGTGGATCTCGCCGACGCCCTTGATCAGCGTGGCGCCGATGGCGTCATAGTCGACCAGATACTTGAAGGCCTCGACCACCTCGGGCTTGGAAAGATTGGGGTTCTTCTGGTTGAGCGAGATGTAGTAAACGGTACCCTTGGACGCCGAGATGGTGGCGAGGTCGGCATTCTTGCCGACGGCGTCGAGATCGCCCGGTTCGAGGTTGCGGGCGACGTCGACGTCGCCGTTCTCCAGCGCCAGACGCTGGCCGGCGCTCTCCTTCATGTGGCGGTAGATCACCCGCTTCAGCTTGGCAGGCTCGCCGAAATAGTTGTCGTTGCGTTCGAGAACGACAGCCTCGTTGGCTTTCCAGACCATGATCTTGTAGGCGCCGGAGCCGGCCGAATTGGTCTTCAGCCAGTCGTTGCCGAAGTCGGTGTCCCACTTGTAGTCGTCGGTCGGCGTCACCGCCTTGGCGTGCTCCATGACCAGCTTCTTGTCGACCACGGCGGCCGGCGTCGACGACAGCACGTTGAGCACGAACGACGAGGCGTAGGGCTTGTCGACGGTGAGCGTGACGGTCGAGGGGTCGACGGCCTTGACCTTGTCGGTCACGTTGGCGCCGGTGAGACCGAACTGGTTGAGCAGGAAGGCCGGGCTCTTGTCCATCTTGATCAGCCGCTCGATCGTGAACACGACATCGTCGGCGGTGATGGGGTTGCCGGAAGCGAACTTCAGGTCGGGCTTCAGCTTGAATGTATAGGTGAGGCCGTCATCGGAGATGGTCCAGCTGTCGGCGATGTCGGGCTCGACCCTGGTAGTGTCGTTGATGTCGAGGCGGACCAGCAGCGAATAGGTGTTGCCGGTGACCTCGGCCGTCGAGATCTCAAAGGCTTCCTGCGGATCGAGCGAGATGATGTCGTCGATGGCGAAGGCTTCGACCAGCGTGTCGGCCGGCGTGCCGGCGAAGGCCGGGCCGCCAAGGGCGACGAAAGCGGCAAGCGCCGCGCCCGCCGACAGATGTCTCAGATGCTGCGTCAGGATAGGCATGGTCATGTTCGGGTTCCCCTCTTTCGATCATGACGGCAGTTTGTCCGCCGTTCCGTCGTCCGGCGCACCGTCCGCTCCATGGGCGGCGGCAGGCGCTTCACTTCTCTAGCATATCGCCGCCGGCGGCGGATCGCCACCATCGGCCCGGATGGAACGACGCCCGGCGACGCGGCTTTCGCTGGTCGCCGCCGGGGATCGTTGTTTCTGAAGGATAAAACGGTAACGGCTCGCCCTGTTACGGTCAACGGCCGGGCACGCCCAATCCGTATGCACGGTGACACTCAGGCGAGCAGCCGCTCGATGCGCTCGGCGATGGCGTCGGTGTCGTTGCCGCCGATCACCTCGGTCACCGCCGCCTTGACGCCCTCGGGGGCGTTGCCCATGGCGATGCCGAGGCCGGCGCCGGTCAGCATGGCGAGATCATTGAAGTTGTCGCCGAAGGCGACGATGTCGGCCGGATCGATGCCGCGTTCGGCCGCCCAGGCGAACAGCCGGCTGCCCTTGCTGCGGCCGGCCGGCATGACGTCGATGCGGTCGTGCCAGGAATATTCGACGCCGAAGGCCGGCATGGTCTCCGCCTCGGCGTACCAGCCGGCAAGACGGCCGGCTTCGCGATGGGTGACGACGAATTTCCAGACGGCGGGCATCGCCTCGAGCACCGCCTCAAGCGACCTGACCTGCCTGAGCTGCGGCTTCGGGCGGGTGGCGAGCCCGTCGATCCAAGCGCCGAGCTTCATAAGATGCGGCGTGGGCACCTCGTAGAGCATGGCGTCATCGAGATAGGCCCAGACCTCGACGCCGTGACGGCGGCAGGAGGCGACGAGGCGGTGGGCGTCGGCGGAAGCGAAGGGTTCGCCGCTCAGCACGCGGCTGGCCGGGAAATCGTAGACATAGGTGCCGTTGCAGCAGATGGTCGGCCCCTGGAGGTCCAGCTCCTCGTAGTACGGCCGGGCCACCGAATGGTGTCGGCCGGTGACCAGCACCACCTCGAGGCCGCGCGCCCGCGCCTTGTGGAGCGCTTCGACGGTACGGGGGCGGATGCGCCCCTCGCGATCGAGAACCGTGCCGTCGAGGTCGAGGGCGATCATCCGAAAGGGCATCTGCTCATCCCGTTCTGGCGGTGTCTTCCGGCGGTGCCGGCAAGCCGCGCGGCGGACCCAGGAAAATCGGCAAAGCCCCTTCCCGCGCCGTCCCGCAGCAACTAGCCGAGCGGCACGCCGCTGTCGATCCGTAATCGCTCAGGGCATGGCAAGGCCCGGATGCGCGACAGGCAGGCGCCGGGGCGCCTGCCTGCCACGTTGGGGAGAGGGCCGGTCCGGGCGCGAGGCCCGGGCCGGCGGGAGGACCGACCTTGGAGGGGATCAGTCCTTGAGCGCGAAGTTGTCGAGCTTGGCGGCGTTGTCCTTGGTGATCAGCACGCAGTCCATGGAGATCTTCTCGGGCTGGCCGGTGGAGCCTTCCTTCAGGTACTTGTCGGCCAGTTCCACCGCATACTGGGCCTGACGGAAGGCCGGCTGCAGGCCGGTGGCGTGGATCTTGCCGGCCAGGATGGCGTCGCGCACGTCGTTGGAGCCGTCGAAGCCAGCGACCAGCACGTCCTTGCGGCCGGCGGCCTCGAGGGCGGCCATGGCGCCCATGGCCATGGTGTCGTTGCCGGAGATGACGCCCTGGATATCCGGGTTGGCCTGGAGGATCGATTCCATCTTCGAGAAGGCTTCGGTCTGGCTCCAGTTGGCGCTCTGCTGGGCGACCATCTTCATGTCGGGATACTGGTCGATCACGTCATGGAAGCCCTTGGAACGCACGCCGGCGTTGGTGTCGGATTCCTTGCCGACCAGCTCGACGAAGTTGCCCTTCTCGCCCATGGCGTCGACGAAGCTCTCGGCGACCAGCGTTGCGCCCTGATAGTTGTTGGAAACGATCTGGGTGACGGCGATGCCGGTGGCGTTGATCTCGCGGTCGATCAGGAACGACGGCACGCCGGCGTCCTTGGCCTTCTGCACGGCGGCGACGGTGGCGTCGGCGCCGGCGTTGTCGAGGATGATCGCCGCGGCCTTCTGGGCGATGGCCGAGTCGATCAGGTCGTTCTGCTTGTTGGCGTCGTCGTCATGGCTGTAGATCGCCGCCTCATAGCCGAGTTCCTGGGCCTTGGCCTGGGCGCCAACCGCTTCCTGCTTGAAGAAGGGGTTGTCGTGGCTGGGGGTGATGATGACGATCAGCTTGCCGTCGGCGGCCAGCGCCGAGGCGGTGAGCGCGATGCCGGCCAGAAGACCGAGGGAAACCGTCTTGAGCGTGTTGCGAAGCGACATCTGTCTTTCTCCTCCACTAAAACCGCTGTTACCTCCAGCGGGGTGCGACTTCGTCGGGGGTCGACGGTCGCGATCGTCGACGCCGGCCGGGGCTTCGGCCGGCGCCGGAATTATCAGCCCAGGCGGGCGTTGCGGGCGATGCGGCGCTGCATCTGGTCGAGGATGACGGCGCCGACGATGACGACGCCCTTGATCACCATCTGCCAGAACTCCGAGACGCCCATCATCACCAGGCCGTCGGACAGCACGCCGATGACGAAGGCGCCGACGATGGTGCCGCCGATGGTGCCGCGGCCGCCCGACAGCGAAGTGCCGCCGAGCACCGCCGCGGCGATGGCGTTCATCTCGAAGGTCTCGCCGGAGGCCGGATGCGAGGCGACCAGCTGCGAAGCGACGACCAGGCCGGCGATGGCGGCGCAGAAGCCGGAGATCATGTAGACGGCGAGCTTCACCCGGTTGACGTTGACGCCGCTGAGCGTGGCGGCGCGCTCGTTGCCGCCGACGGCGTAGATCTGCCGGCCGAACGGCGTCTTGGTGGCGATGTAGGCGGCGATGGCGGCGACCACCAGCAGCAGCCAGATCGACAGGGGAATGCCGAGGATGGTACCGGAGCCGAGCACCGGGAAGCCCTGGTTGCCGAACTCGGGCTTGCCGACGAGATTGGGGAAGGTGGCGCCGCCCGACATCAGCAGCGCCGTGCCGCGGGCGACATACATCATGCCGAGCGTGGCGATGAACGGCGCCACCTGCATGCGGGTGATCAGGAGGCCGTTGACGAGGCCGACGAAGGTGCCGACCAGCAGCGCGATGCCGATCATTTCCCAGACGGAGGGATAGATCACCACGCCGAACATCTCGAGCGGGATGCCGTAGAGCACCAGCGCACCGGCCACCATGCCGACCAGACCGACGATGGCGCCGACCGACAGGTCGATGCCGCCGGTCAGGATGACGAAGGTCATGCCGATGGCCAGGAAGGCGTTGATGGCCACGTGCTTGGAAACGATCACCGCGTTGGCGACAGTGACGAAGTTGGGCGCCATCAGGCTGAAGAAGACGACGACGGCGATCAGCGCGATGAAGGTCCTGAGCTTCAGCAGCAGCAGGAGCAGCGTCGACTGTCCTTTGGGCGCGTCGGCCGCCGGGGTGGCAACGGTATTGGTCATGGTCACTGATCCTGAGCCGGGTGGTCGTGGGCAGGAATGGGGGCGGCGTGTCCCTTGGTGGAGGCGCGGACGATCACCTCGTCGGTGGCCTGATGATCGGGCAGGTCGGCGGTGATCCGCCCCTGGCTCATCACCAGCACGCGGTCGGACACCGCATGCACCTCCTTGAGGTCGGAGGTGGCGAACACTACGGCGAGGCCCTGGTCGGCCAGCTCGCGCATGGTGCGGAACACCTCCTCCTTGGCGCCGATGTCGATGCCGCGGGTAGGCTCGTCGAGCAGCAGCACGCGCGGCTCGGTCATCAGGCTCTTGCCGATCACCACCTTCTGCTGGTTGCCGCCCGACAGCGAGGTGATCGGCGTATCCGGCGACGGCGCCTTGATGCGCAGGGCGCGGAACAACCGGTCGATCGCCTGGCGCTCGGGGCCGGTCTGCACGGTGAAGAACCGCGTCACCTTGGCAAGGCTGGCCAGCGACAGGTTCTTGCCGACGGTGAGATTCTGGACGAGGCCGTCGCGCTGCCTGTCCTCCGGCACCAGGAACAGGCCGGCGGCGATACGCCGCGACACCGGCAACTGTTCGACCCGTCGGCCACCGATGGCCACCTCGCCGCGCGCTTCGGCCCTGAGGCCGAACAGGCTCTCGAACAGTTCCGAGCGGCCGGCGCCCAAGAGGCCGTAGATGCCGACGATCTCGCCGGCCCGGAAGTCGACGCTGACGTCGTCGACCAGATAGCCGCCGCCGACGCGCGGCAGCTTCAGCCCCTTCACCGACAGCACGGCCTCGCCGACCTTCACCTCGCGCGCCTGGCGCTTGGCGAACTCCGAGGTACCGAGCATCTGGCGGATGATCCAGGGGATGGTCGCCTCGCCCTTGGGGGCGCTGGCCTGGAAGCGGCCGTCGCGCAGCACGGTGAAATAGTCGCCGATGCGCACCAGTTCCTCGAGGCGGTGCGAGATGTAGATGATGGCGACGCCGGACTTCTTCAGTTCGGCGATGACGCGGAACAGCACCTCCACCTCCGAGGCCGACAGCGCCGACGTCGGCTCGTCCATGATCAGCACGCGGGCGTCGTCGGCCAGCGCCTTGGCGATCTCGACGATCTGCTGCTCGCCGATGCGGAGGTCGTCGACCAGCGTGTCCGGATCGATGTCGTGCTCGAGGCGGGCGAGCAGCTCCCTCGCCCGGTCGCGCTGACGCGCCATGTCGATGTGCACGCCGGCGCGGGTCATGTCGCGGCCGAGGAAGATGTTCTCGGTGACCGTGAGGTTGGGGCAGAGGTTGAGTTCCTGGAAGACGATGCCGATGCCCTGCCGCGCCGCGTCGAGCACCGAGGCAAAGCGCACCTCCTCGCCGCCCATGACGATGCGGCCGGAGGTCGGCTGGTCGACGCCGGCGAGGATGCGCATCAAGGTCGACTTGCCGGCGCCGTTCTCGCCGATCAGCACGTTGACCGAGCGCTCGTAGACGTCGAAGTCGACGTCCTCCAGGGCAACGGTGCCCGGAAAGACGCGGGTCATCTTCTCGGCCCTGAGGATCACCTCGGGCGCGTCGGCCTTCTCGACGGCGCTCACTTGGCGCCTCCCGCCGGGCCGAGCAACACCGGCGTCAGCAGGATCTTGTCGGAGGCCGAGTTGAGCGAGAAGGTGCCGGCGTAGTCGATGGTCTGGCCCGGGGCCAGCGCGTCGATCACCGCCTTCAGCTCGGTGGTGACGCGGCCATTGAAGGCGCGGCCGACCTCGGCGAATTCCAACTGGTTGGTGAAGTTCTGGAAGTTGATGAAGGGCATAGCGTCGCGCAGGGAATTGCCCTTGATCACCGGCCCGATCTGGATGGTGACCGGCACCGGCCCCTTGGCGGTCGGCACGTCGATCAGCACGGTGCCGGCGCGCGAGGCAGTGTTCTTCTCCTTGATGGTCGCCGTGCCCTTGACGACGAAGCTCCAGGGGCTGCCCTCCTCGGCCGGGCGGTGGCCGAACTCCGGGCCGGCCTTGTCGAGGCCGCCCTCGACGGCCGACAGCACCGTCTCGATGGGATGCGCCTTGTCACGGACCACCGGAATGACCTCGGCGTCCCACAGCTTGGCGACGTAGTCGGCGCCGTTGAACTTCTGCTGGGCCGCTTCCTCCTTGCTGACGATCGGCAGGATCTTGCAGCCGCCCGCCGCGAGCGCCAGAAGGCCGGCCACGACATGACGCCTGGAAAGTCCCGCCCGGCCATCGGCAGCGGCGAGCGAATGTTCGTCGGCCCCGCCGGCGCAAAGGCCGCGCGGCTCGGCATGGTCTGGCATGCTCGTCCTCCCTAAAGCGTTCATCGGCCCGACCGGATCATCAGGTCGACGGGCGAACGCCCTGCTTTTCCTCCGGCAGCCGCTTTCCGACCGGACCGTCAGCCCGATAGTGGGATGCCCATGGTCTTCGGGGAGCTTCGCCCCCGGACCTGATGTTTCGATTATTTTCGTTTTCTATCGTTTGTCAACGGATCATTTGTGGTTCTGATCCGGTCCTGAGCGCCAGAACACCCGGACGGCCAGCGCATCGGCCGTCCCCTGCCGGGTTTTCCGGCAAAAACAATCATCCGCCAAAGGGATCGATCATCCGGTAGCGAACGTCTTCTGCCGATCCGACGCCATTAGACAAAAGTCGATGATACTCGAAAGTCGACGATTCCACGGCGGCCGGCGACCAATGGGCGCGCAGCCCCGACGGCCGGCCGGAGGCCGGTCGAGCCGATGGACGGCGCATCAGGGGATTGCAGGGAGCGTCCGGGCGGCCGTCAGCTCGCGACGATCAGCTCGATGCCGCGGCGCTCGAATTCCTTGGCATCGCTGTCGGCGATGCCGTCGTCGGTGACGAAGGAATGGATGACGTCGAGATTGCCGAGGCGGGTGAAGGAGGTGCGGTTGATCTTCGACGAATCGGCCACGAGATAGACGTGGGCTGCCGCCTTGATCATCGCCTCCTTGAGCTGCAGGTCGGCGAAGCTCGGATAGGTGAGGCCGGCATCGACCGAGACGCCGGCGGTGGCCAGGAACAGCTTCGAGGCGAAGATGTTGCGGAAATACTCCACCGACTTGTCGCCGCTGAGCGATAGCGTCGGCGCCTTGAACTGGCCGCCCGGCATGTGCACGGCATAGCCCGGCACGGCGCCGAGGATGATGGCGATGTTGAGAGCGTTGGTGATGACGGTGAGGTTCTCGCGCGTCGTCAGACGCTGGGCGATCTCGGTGGTGGTGGAGCCGGCGTCGAGGATGATGGTCTCGTTGTTCCTGACCAGCGACGCCGCCTTGGCGCCGATCTTGCGCTTGCGGTCCATGTTCTCGATGTGCTGCAGCGACATGGTGCCGACCTGCTGCTGCACCGTCTTGAGATAGGCGCCGCCGTGCTCGCGCAGGATATGACCGTCCTGTTCCAGACGCTCGAGATCCTGGCGGATGGTTGCCTCCGACACCTTGAACGCCTGCGACAGCTCGCGCACACGGGCGCTGCCTTCCTCCTGCAGCCATTCGAGAATCTTCATGCGCCGGGGCTCGGCGAGCAGGCCGGTGAAGGCGGCGGTTTCCGTCGCCGCGGCGCCGCGCCGGCCGGCCGGCGCTACCTCCGTTCCGCTACCATTCGATGATTCTGTCGCCATTGGAACCTTCGCTTTCTTGCGATCCTTATAACGCCGTTTGCCGGCCGACGGCCATGCCTTTTTGCCACGCCACCCCGCTAACAGCACGCGGCAGGCCCGTCGGCGACCGGATCGGCGCAAAAATCCTATTGACAAAACGACCCCTAAAAAACATCATCAAACGAAAGAAAGCGATAAAAATCGAAAACTGAAATTCATGTCGGCGGACACAACGACCGACGGGAGGACGGACATGACGGACAAGTTCAAGCGCGAAGTGACCCTCGGCCTGGTGGTCGGCAGCCGGCAGTTCTTCAACGGCGCCCCCTGCATCAAGGCGCGTGACGACCTCGAGGCGCAGGCGAAGCGTCTCGGCATCCGCACGCTGATGCCGCCGGTCGATGCCACGGTGAACGGCGCCGTGCAGACGCGCGACGACGCCAAGCTCTACGGAAAGTTCTTCGCCGCTCACCGGGACGAGATCGACGGCTTGGTCATCTCGCTCGCCAACTTCGGCGACGAGATCGCCATCGTCGAGATGGTGATGGCGGCCGGCCTCAACGTGCCGATCCTGCTGCAGGCCTGCAACGATGAGTTCGACAAGGTCGACGTCAAGAGTCGCCGCGACGCCTTCTGCGGCAAGATCTCGGTCGCCAACAACTTCTACAACTACGGCATCCCCTTCACCGAGACCACCAGCCACACTTCCGACCTCGACGGCGAGGAGTTCGGCCGCGACCTCGACGCGTTCTCCCGCGTCTGCCGCACGGTGCGCGGCATCCGCCATGCCCGCATCGGCGCCATCGGCGCCCGCACGGCGCCGTTCCAGACCATGCGCTATTCCGAAAAGCTGCTGCAGGCGATCGGCGTCACCGTGGTGCCGGTCGATCTCTCGGAGATCATCGGCCGTGCCAAGGCGATCGACGACGGCGCGCCGGCCGTCAAGGACAAGCTGGCGGCCATCGCCGGCTACGGCAGGATCGACGCCCACATCCGGCCCGAGCAGGTGCTGAAACAGGCCAAGTGGGGCATCGCCATCGACGCCTGGATGACGGAAAACGACTGCGACGCCTCGGCGATCCAGTGCTGGCGGTCGCTGCAGGACAACTACGGCTGCGCCACCTGCCTCTCCATGAGCATGATGGGCGAGAAGCTGATGCCGAGCGCCTGCGAGGTCGACGTGCTCGGCACGCTGTCCATGTATGCGCTGACGCTGGCCGCCGGCCAGCCGGCCGCCATCCTCGACTGGAACAACAACTACGGCTACGACCCGGAGAAGTGCGTCGGCACCCACTGCGGCAACTATCCCAAGAGCTTCTTCGGCGACACGCCCAACATCGGCGAACTCGACGTGCTCGGCGAGACCATCGGCCGCGACAAGTGCTTCGGCGCCGTCAAGGGCAAGGTGAAGGCCGGGCCGATGAGCTTCCTGCGCTTCTCCTCCGACGACCTCAACGCCACCATCAAGGCCTATGCCGGCGACGGCGAGTTCACCGACGATCCCTACGGCATGGACGGCGGCATCGCGGTGATCCGCGTCGAGAAGCTCAGGCAGCTGCTGAAGGTGGTGACGCAGAACGGCTTCGAGCATCACGTCGCCATGGTGCGCGGCCAGGTGGCCGGCATCGTCGAGGAGGCGGTCAGCCGCTACCTGAAGCTGCCCATCTACCACCACAACGGCGAGGTCTCGCCGACGCTCGGCCTCAAGGCTTTCTGCTGACGGCGGCCAGCCGCAACGCGGGAGAACGACGCATGTCCCTCACACTCGCCCCGGCGCCGGTTTCCGGCGCCGACAGGATCGACTTGGTCCGCGCCAAGGCGCTCGGCATCCGCCGCAGCGCCTTCACCATGGTCCACGACGCCCAGCTCGGCCATCCCGGCGGCGACTTCTCGGCGGCCGACGTGCTGGCGAGCCTCTATTTCGGCGTCATGCGCTACGACCCGAGCGAGCCGCGCCATCCCGACCGCGACCGCTTCATCATGAGCAAGGGCCACTGCACCGGCGCCTTCTACTCGGTGCTGGCGCTGGCCGGCTTCTTCCCCGAGGCCCAGCTCAAGACCTACATGCAGCCGCTGTCCAAGCTGAACGGCCACCCCAACCGCAACTATCTCCCTGGAATCGAGACCAACACCGGGCCGCTCGGTCACGGCCTGCCGGTCGCCGTCGGCATCGCCATCGCCGGCAAGCTGACGGGCAAGGATTATCGCACCTTCGTGCTGACCGGCGACGGCGAGTTGCAGGAAGGCTCCAACTGGGAGGCCGCCATGGCGGCCGGCCACCACAAGCTCAACCGGCTGACCGTCATCGTCGACCGCAACCGCCTGCAGCAGGGCGACCGCACCGAGGCAACCAACGGCCTCGACCCGCTCGACGACAAGTGGCGGGCCTTCGGCTTCCACGTCGAGATGATCGACGGCCATGATCACGCCGCGCTGCTCAACGTGCTGGGCGCCGATCCGGCCGGCCGCGACAGGCCGCTCTGCGTGATCGCCAACACCATCAAGGGCAAGGGCGTGTCCTTCATGGAGGACAACGTCTCCTGGCACCATGGCGTGCCCAACGCCGAACAGTTCGCCCAGGCGATGAAGGAGCTGATCTGATGTCCGCCGCACCCAAGATCGACGCCGGCCTTCACGACTGCCGCGACACCTTCGCCCGGACGCTGGAATCGCTGGCCGAGGCCGACGAGCGCATCGTCGTCGTGGTCAACGACAGCGTCGGCTCGTCCAAGCTCGGCGGCTTCAAGAAGCGCTGGCCGGAGCGGACGATCAACGTCGGCATCGCCGAGCAGAACATGGTCGGCGTCGGCGCCGGCCTCGCCAACGGCGGCAAGATCCCCTTCGTCTCCTGCGCCTCCTGCTTCCTGACGGGACGGGCGCTGGAACAGGTGAAGGCCGACGTCGCCTATTCCAACACCAACGTCAAGCTGTGCGGCCAGTCTCCCGGCATTGCCTATGGCGAACTCGGCCCCACCCATCACTCGATCGAGGACCTCGCCTGGCTGCGGCCGCTCACCAACCTCCTGACCATCGTGCCGTCCGACCCCGAGGAGATGGAGGCGGCGCTGCGCTTTGCCGCCGCCTACGAGGGGCCGGTGTTCGTCCGCGTCAGCCGCTATCCGGTGCCCGCCGTGCCGCATACGCGCGCCGGCCTCGAGCCGGGCAAGGCCGAGGTGCTGCGGGCCGGCGACGACGTCGCCATCCTCGCCCATGGCGTCATGCTCAGCCGGGCGCTGGCCGCCGCCGAGCGGCTCGCCGCCGAGGGCGTGTCGGCGCGCGTCGTCAACATGGCCTGGATGAACCCGCTCGACGTCGAAGCGGTGATCGACGCCGCCGCCACCGGCGCCGTGGTCACCGTCGAGGAAGCCAGCGTGCGCGGCGGCCTCGGCGGCGCCGTCGCCGAGACGCTGGCCCTCAACCGGCCGGTACCAATGGAGATGGTCGGCTTCCCTGGCTTTGTGCCCACCGGCTCGGTAGACTTCCTGTTCGAGCATTTCGGCCTGACTGCCGCCGGCATTTCCGCCGCCGCGCTGAAGGCGATCGGCCGCAAGGGGCGATGATGGACCGCGCACTCGTTCTCGCCATTGACCAGGGAACCACCAACACCAAGGCGCTGCTCGTCGACCGCGCGGGCGCGGTGATCGCCGCCGCCTCGCGGCCGATGAGCGTCGATTACCCCGAGCCGGGCTGGGCCGAGCAGTCGGCCGAGGCCATCTGGACGGCGGTCCGGGCGGTGGTCGACGAACTCGCCGCCCACCCGCGCGCCGCCGACGTGGTGGCACTCGCCGTCTCCAACCAGCGCGAATCGATCGTCGTCTGGGACGCGGCGACGGGCAAGCCGCTCGCTCCTTGCGTCATCTGGCAATGCCGCCGCACCGCCGCCGCCTGCGAGGCGCTGATCGCCGCCGGCCACGGCGATTTCGTCGAGGCGACGACCGGCCTCGGCATTAACCCGTTGTTCCCGGCCAGCAAGATCGCCTGGCTGATCGACCGCATCCCCGACGGGCGGGCGCGAGCGGCAGCCGGTGCCATCAAGGCTGGCACCGTCGATAGCTGGTTGCTCTGGAACTTCACCGGCGGCAAGGTGCACGCCACCGACCACTCCAACGCCAGCCGGACCCAGTTGTTCGACACCGAAAGGCTCACCTGGAGCGACGACCTCGCAGCCCTGTTCGGCGTGCCTCGCGCGATGCTGGCCGAGGTGCGCTCCTCCGACAGCCGCTTCGGCGAGACGGCGGCCGGCGCCACGGCGCTGCCGGCCGGCCTTCCCGTGCACGGCATGATGGGCGATTCGCACGCCGCGCTGTTCGGCCACGGCGTGCGGACGCCCGGCACCGTCAAGGCGACCTACGGCACCGGCACGTCGCTGATGTCGCTGGTGCCCGAGCGGGTGCGCTCGCGCCACGGCCTGTCCGGCACCATCGCCTGGAGCCTCGGCGGCACGGTGTGGCACGCGCTCGAAGGCAACATCTCGGTGTCCGGCCAGACCGTCGCCTTCATGGCGACGCTGCTCGGCCTCAAGGACGCCGCGGCGCTGGCCGACCTCGCCATGGGCGTGCCGTCGAGCAACGGCGTCGCCTTCGTGCCGGCGCTGGTCGGCCTCGGTGCGCCGCACTGGCGCAACGACGTGCGCGGCGAGATCTCCGGCCTGACGCTGGGCACCCAGCCGGCGCATCTGGCGCGGGCGGCGGTCGAGGCGGTGGCCTTCCAGGTGGCCGACGTGTTCGCCGCCATGGAGGCCGACATCGGCGCGCCGCTCGACGGCCTGTCGGTCGACGGCGGCGCCTCGCGCAACGACTTCCTGATGCAGTTCCAGGCCGACATCCTCGACCGGCCGCTTCGCCGCGGCAAGTTTCCCGAGGTCAGCGCCCTCGGCGCGGCGTCGGTGGCCTTTCACGGCCTCGGCATGGCCATGACCGACGCCGGCGAGGGACAGACGCTGTTCACGCCGGCCCTGCCGGCCGAGGCACGCGAGCGGCATCTTGCCGGCTGGCGCAAGGCGGTCGGCCATCTCCTGGCCTGACAGGCAGTCCGAGGCAACGACAATGGCGGAGGAGCGGTCCCGACGGACCGCTCCTCCGTTCTCGTTCGCCGGTCGGCGCTCTTCATCGGCCTCTCCTCGCGTCTCTCCGCCGGGTAAACCGCCCGACGCCCCTCCGCTTTTAGTCTAGGCCGACGCCGCCGGACCACGCTGACTCAACCGCCTGAGAAAACGCGCCGCACGCCGAAATCCAGCATCGCCAGATACATGCGGCATGATCGTTCAACGATCCGGCCTTCCCGCCCCATAACTTGGGAAAATGTTTTCTCACCTTGACTTCGTGCAAGAGAAAAGGTTTTTTCACAGCAACAAACGCGGGGAGGAAAAACTGAGCACCATCGGCGGCAAGCGCGGCCGCGTCACCATCCACCTCGTCGCCGCCGTTGCCGGCGTGTCGATCTCCACCGCCTCCAAGGCCTTGAACGGCAGCGGGCGGATGAGCCTGGAGACGCGGGAGCGGGTGAAGAGGGTGGCGCAGGAAGTCGGCTTCCGTCCGAATGCGCTGGCCAGGGGACTGATCACCAAGCGCAGCTTCACCATCGGTCTCTTGACCAACGACACCTACGGCCGCTTCACCCTGCCGGTGATGGCCGGCATATCGGAGGAACTGGTCGGACACGGCGTATCGGTGTTCCTGTGCGCCATCGAGGACGACTCGGACCGGGCGCGCGTTCACGTCGATGCCATGCTCGACAAGAGCGTCGACGGCATCATCGCCTCCGGCAAACGGCTGGACAGGCAGTTGCCGGTGGATCTCTCCGGTCTTCACGTGCCGGTGGTCTACGCCTTCACCAAGGGGACGCCCGACGGAGTGACGCTGCGCTCCGACGACGAACAGGGCGCCCGACTGGCCGTACGCTGCCTGATCGACGCCGGCTGCCGGCGGATCGTCAACGTCACCGGCCCCAAGACCTTCCAGTCGGTGCGCGAACGCGCCGACGCCTATCGCGCGACGATCGACGGGCCGCCGGAGGTGCTGCACGGCGTCTGGTCGGAAGCCTGGGGACACGAGGCGGTGGCGCAGCTCTGGGACCGCGGCGGAGACCGTCCGGACGGCATCTTCTGCGGCAACGACCAGATCGCCCGCGGCGTCATCGACGCCCTGCGCGAGCGCGGCGTCCGGGTGCCCGAGGACGTCGCCGTGGTCGGCTTCGACAACTGGGACATCATGGCGGCCCAGACGCGGCCGCCGCTGACGACGGTGGACATGAACCTCAGGACGCTCGGCCGCGAGGCCGGCCGCCTGGTGCTGGCGATGTCGGAGGGCCGCGAAGTGCAGCCCGGCATCCGCAAGCTGCCATGCTCGCTGGTGATCCGCCAGTCCTGCCGGAGCCTGGAAGTCCCGGCCTGAAGACCATCGACTTCGCGGGAAAGAGGAAACCCGCTTTGGAGGAGAGAGAGATGAAGATCAACAAGCTGCTGGCCGCGGCCAGCCTCGTCACGTTCTGTTTCGCCACGGGTGCGGCCAGCGCCGATACGCTGCAGATGTGGGTGCGCAGCGGCATCGGCGCCTCGTTCACCAAGCTCGTCGAGGCCTACAACGCCAGCCATGACGACAAGATCCAGCTGACCGAAGTGCCGTTCTCCGAGCTGGTGCAGAAATACGCCACCGCCATCGCCGGCGGCCAGGCTCCGGACGCGCTGTCGCTCGACCTGATCTACAATCCCGCCTTCGCGGCGGCCGGCCAGCTCGAGGACCTGACCGACTGGGCCAAGGCCCTGCCCTACTTCGCCGCGCTGTCGCCCAGCCACGTCAAGCTCGGCACCTACGAGGACAAGATCTACGGCCTGCCGCTGTCGGTCGAGACCTCGGTGTTCGCCTGGAACAAGGACCTCTACCAGAAGGCCGGCCTCGACCCCGACAAGGCGCCGACCACCTGGGAGGAAATCTCGGAGAACGCCAAGAAGATCCGCGCCCTCGGCGACGACACCTACGGCTTCTACTTCTCCGGCGGCGGCTGCGGCGGCTGCATGATCTTCACCTTCATGCCGCTGACCTGGGGCGCCGGCGCCGACTTCCTGTCGGAGGACGGCAAGACGGCGACGCTCGACACGCCGCAGATGCGCAAGGCGGTCGGCTACTATCGCGACATGGTCAAGGCGGGCGTCGTGCCGCCGGGTGCCGCCTCCGACACCGGCACCAACTTCCTGTCGATCACCAACGGCAAGATCGGCCAGCAGAACCTCGGCGCCTTCGCCATCGGCACGCTGGTCACCGAGCATCCGGACATCCACTTCGGCGTCTCGCTGATCCCCAGCGTCGACGGCAAGACCTCGTCGTTCGCCGGCGGCGACAACTTCGTCGTCACCAAGGGCTCGCCGCGCGCCGACCTCGCCAAGAACTTCCTCGAATATGCCTATTCGCTGGAAGGACAGAAGGTGATGGCCAAGTACGGCAGCCTGCCGACCCGTTCGGACATCGCCGCCGAGGTGCTGAAGGACCTCGACCCGCGCATGCAGGTCGGCGTCGACGCCATCGCCGTCGCCAAGACGCCCTACACGCTGCAGTTCAACGACCTGATCAACAGCGCCAACGGCCCGTGGGCCTCGTTCACCAACGCCGCCATCTTCGGCGACGACGTCGACGCGGCCTTCGCCAACGCTCAGGAAGAGATGCAGTCGATCATCGACAACGCCCAGTAAGGGCGCCGGTCGCAGCATGACGACCCGGCCGGAGGACACCGTCTTCCGGCCGGCCTTTCCCCCGGTTTTCCGCCTCCTGTTCCAAAGGCCTCGGCCTTGCGGACGGATGGCCCATGAGAGCGGCCGCGATGACACTCGCCGACACCGTTTCCCTTCCCGTCCGCCGGCCGCGGCCGAAACGCCGGTCACCGCGCCGGTCGCAATGGAAGGGCCTTCTCTACATCGCGCCGGCCATGGCGCTGGTGATCGTCTTCTTCATCCTGCCGGTGCTGTTCACCTTCTGGATGAGCCTGCACAAGTGGCCGCTGCTCGGCGGCACCCGCTTCATCGGCCTCGGCAACTACATCCGCATGATGTCCGATACCCGCTTCTATTCGGCGCTCGGATTTACCGCCTACTACACGGTGATCATCACCATCGCCATCTTCGCGCTGGCCTTCCCGCTGGCCATGTTCGTCGAGCGGCAGCGGCGGATGGTCGGCGTCTACCGCACGGCGATCTTCATGCCGGTGGTGGTGGGCCTCGCCTCGGCCTCGCTGCTCTGGGTGTGGTTCGCCAACGTCGACAGCGGCTTTCTCAATCCGATGCTGGCCTGGCTCGGCCTCGTCGACCTCAAGACCAACTTCTTCGCCAGCTTCGACAGCGCCTTCTTCATCATCTGCCTGATGGTGGTGTGGAAGGTGGCCGGCTTCACCATGATCATCCTGCTCACCGGCTTGCAGGCGATCCCGACCGAACTCGGCGAGGCCGCCCGCATCGACGGCGCCAACCGCTGGAAGCGCTTCATCTACGTGACGCTGCCCTTGATGCGAAAGACCATGGCGCTGTCGCTGATCCTGTCGGTGACCGGCTCGATCCTCGCCTTCGACCAGTTCTACATCATGACGGCCGGCGGACCGCAGAACAAGATGATCTCGGTGGTCTACTACATCTTCAACCAGTCCTTCGTGTCGTTCAACCTCGGCTACGGCGCGGCCATGTCGCTGGGGCTGCTCATCATCCTGGTGCTGATCAGCATCTTCCAGCTCTGGCTGTTGCGCGTCGGGGAGGACCGGCCATGACCACCAAGAAAGAGGCGCGCGCCCGCCGGGCGCTCATCGGCGCCGGCGGCTACCACGGCACCGGCATCCTGCTCGCCGTGTTCTTCCTGGCGCCGTTCGCCATCACCATCCTCTCGTCGTTCCGCCACGGCACGGAAGCGCGGCTGCCGCCCATTCCGCCCTGGCCGACCACCGGCGTCAGCCTCGACGCCTACCGCAGCCTCGACAGCTTCGGCGCCGGCGTCTGGCAGCACACGCTGAACTCGGCGGCGGTGGCGATCGGCACGGCGCTGCTCACCGTCGTCGTCAGCCTGCTGGCCGGCTACGGCTTCTCGCGCTACCGCTTCCTGTTCAAGAACGCGCTGTTCGTGCTGATCATCGCCACGCTGATGATCCCCTTCCAGTCGATCCTGACGCCGCTGTTCATCATCCTCGCCAAGCTGGGGCTGAACAATTCGCTGATCGGCCTGACGCTGGTCTACGTGACGCTGCAACTGCCGTTCTCGGTGTTCATGATGCGCAACGCCTTCGACGCGGTGCCGAAGGAGATCGAGGAGGCCGCCCGCATCGATGGCGCCCGCGACCTCAAGCTGCTGGTCCGCGTGCTGTTGCCGCTGGTGCTGCCGGGCATCGTCACCGTGGCGATCTTCGCCTTCCTCAACTCCTGGAACGAGTTCCTGGCCGCCCTGGTGCTCCTCTCCGACAATTCCAAGTTCACGCTGCCGATCCTGATCTCGGCGGTGCGCGCCGGCCGGCTCGGCGCCATCGACTGGGGCGCCGTCCAGGCCGGCGTCACGGTGATGAGCGTGCCCTGCCTGTTCGTCTTCCTGCTCCTGCAACGCTACTACATGCGCGGCCTGATGGCCGGCGCCGTGAAGTGATCTCCCCCTGATGGATGCCCAGACCATGACCAAGAAAGACCGCCAGTTCCGCCCCGTCCCCGTGCCGTCCGTCGTGCTCGGCGGCCTGTTCGGCGCCCGCCAGGACGCCGTCTGCGACGCCACCGCCGAAACGCTGCTCGACCGCTGCGTCGAGGCCGGCATGCTCACGGCGATCGACGTCGATCAGCCCAGCCCCGGCGTCGTCCTCCCCTATCACTCGATGAGCCCGACGGTGCCGGCCACCGAGCACAAGGCGATGGTCTCCACCCAGATGTTCTGGGACAGCGACCTCGGCAAGTCGATCGAGACGGTGGCCTATTCGCTCTACCGCAAGCCCAACCCGAAGCTTGAGGCGCGCGTCGACGCCATCGTCGATCTCTATGGCAGGCTGCAACGCGAGGACGGCTACCTCAATTCCTGGTATCTGCGCGTGGTGCCCGGCCGCGAGTGGACCAATCTCCGCGACACGCACGAACTCTATTGCGCCGGCCACCTGATCGAGGGCGCCGTCGCCTATTACCAGGCCACCGGCAAGCGCAAGCTGATGGACATCATGTGCCGCTACGTCGACCACATCATCGGCAAGTTCGGCCACGGCGCCAACCAGATCGCCGGCTACTGCGGCCACGAGGAGATCGAGCTGGCCCTCGTCAAGCTCGCCCGCGCCACCGGGCAGCAGAAATACATGGACCTTTCCAAGTATTTCATCGACGAACGCGGCACCGAACCGCACTATTTCGACATCGAGGCACAGCGCGACGGCCGCGACCCCAAGAACTTCATCTTCGGCTCTTATCACTACAACCAGGCGCATCAGCCGGTGCGCGAACAGACCAAGGTGGTCGGCCATGCGGTGCGCGCCATGTATCTCTATTCGGGCATGGCCGACATCGCCACCGAATACAACGACGACAGCCTGACCGCCGCCCTCGAAACGCTGTGGGACGACCTCGTCACCAAGCAGATGTACATCACCGGCGGCATCGGGCCGGCGGCCGCCAACGAGGGCTTCACCGACTATTACGACCTCCCGAACGAGAGCGCCTATGCCGAGACCTGCGCCTCGGTCGGTCTGGTGTTCTGGGCCAACCGGATGCTCGGCCGCGGCCCCAACCGGCGCTTTGCCGATATCATGGAGATCGCCCTCTACAATGGCTCGCTCTCCGGCCTGTCGCTCGACGGCAAGACCTTCTTCTACGAGAACCCGCTCGAAAGCGCCGGCAAGCACCACCGCTGGATCTGGCACCGCTGCCCCTGCTGCCCGCCCAACATCGCCCGCCTCGTCGCCTCGATCGGCTCCTACATGTATGCCGTCGCCGACGACGAGATCGCCGTGCATCTCTACGGCGAGAGCACGGTGAAGACCGAGGTGGCCGGCACCAAGGTCGAACTCAGTCAGGCCACCCGCTATCCCTGGAACGGCGCGGTGCGTCTGTCGGTCAAGGTGGAGAAGCCGACCCGCTTCGCTCTCTCGCTGCGCATCCCCGGCTGGGCCAAGGCGGCGAAGCTCACGGTCGACGGCGTGGCCGTCGATCTGGCCGCCGTCACGGTGGACGGCTACGCCCGCCTCGAACGCGAATGGGCCGGCCGCGAGGCGATCGATCTCGAGCTGCCGCTGATCCCGCGGGCGCTGTGGGCCGATCCGCGCGTCCGCCAGGACACCGGCCGCTTCGCGCTGATGCGCGGCCCGCTGGTCTACTGCGCCGAGGGCGTCGACAACGGCGACGGTCTCAACGCGCTCACCGTGACCGGCGACCCGGCCAAGGCGGGCGAGACCATCGTCGACGAACTCGGCGGCGCCGTTGCTCTTGATGTGGAGGCGACGCGCGACCTCAGCACCGGCTTCGAGGGCTCGCTCTACCGCGAGAGCCCGCCGTCGACCGAGCCCGCCAGGGCGCGTTTCGTGCCCTATCACCTCTGGGACAACCGCGCGCCGGGCGAGATGCTCGTCTGGATGCGCGGCGGCGCCTCGAAGAGCGGAGCCTGATCCCCATGTCCGACAGCGGCGTTCAGCTCACCGAGGTGCGCAAGAGCTACGGCTCGATGGAGGTCATCCACGGCGTCAACCTGACGGTCCCCGAAGGCGCCTTCGTGGTATTCGTCGGTCCCTCGGGCTGCGGCAAGTCGACGCTGCTCAGGATGATCGCCGGGCTCGAGGAGGTGACCGACGGCGAGATCGCCATCAAGGGCCGCGAGGTCACCGATCTCGACCCGTCGGTGCGCGGCATCGCCATGGTGTTCCAGTCCTACGCCCTCTATCCGCACATGACGGTGCGCGACAACCTCGCCTTCGGGCTGAAGATGCAGCGCACCGAGAAGGCGGTGATCGACGAGCGGGTGGCGGCGGCAGCCGCCATCCTGAAGATCGAGCAACTGCTCGACCGGCGGCCGGGCCAACTGTCGGGCGGCCAGCGGCAGCGCGTCGCCATCGGCCGGGCCATCGTGCGCAAGCCCGAGGTGTTCCTGTTCGACGAGCCGCTCAGCAATCTCGACGCCGAACTGCGCGTGTCGATGCGCGTCGAGATCGCCCGGCTGCACCGCGAACTCGGCAACACCATGATCTACGTGACGCATGACCAGACCGAGGCGATGACGCTGGCCGACATGATCGTCGTGCTGCGCGACGGCGTCGTCGAGCAGGCCGGCAGCCCGCGCAAGGTCTACGAGGACCCCGACAACGCCTTCGTCGCCGGCTTCATCGGCTCGCCGCGCATGAACCTTCTCGACGCCGTCTGGCTCGGCGACGGTCAAGTGAAGCTGGCCGGCCGGCCGGAAGCGGCGCCGATCGCCGGCGACGGCCTCGCGGTGGGCGACAAGGTGACCTTCGGCCTCCGGCCGGAGCATCTGCAGGTCGGCGTCGACGGCGGCATCGAGGCGCGCGTCGACGTACTCGAATACCTCGGCGGCACCCGCTACCTCTACTGCCAGCTCGCCGACGGCCAGCCGCTGATCGTCGAGTATCGCGACGGACCGGACGTGCGCTCCGGCGACACCATCGCCCTCGGCTGTCCGGCCGACCGGCGCTATGTGTTCAACGAAAGCGGCTTGCGTATCCGCTGATCTCTCCCCCAACTTCCACGAGTGTTTCCGCGATCGACAAGATCCCGGAAACACTCCTTTTTCTGCCCACAGGCAACTCCCGACGCTGGGCCGCTTGCCGCTCCCGCCGGAGTTCGCGAGGGGCGCCTTGTCCCGCGCCGCCGCCCGGAGCGTGTCTTTCAGGACCCTTTTCGGCGGAAAAGGGGACGAATTGCCCTTCGCTGCCATCTTTCCTGTTTGCTAACCCCGATCTATTCTACTCTACTGGCGAGGCCCTCCGAGGAGGAGCAACGTAGGGTAGCGTGAGTGGGGAAAGGCGGCTCGATGCGGGGGAAAGGAAGACGGCAGCCTTCGCGGATTGCCCGCCTGATTGCCGCGCCGGCGCTGGCCGCCGCGCTGACGGCGCCGTTCGTTCCGGCGGCTTCGGCCTTCGAGCTGTTCGGCTTCCGCTTCTTCGAGAAAGCGCCCGACCCGGATATCTCGCCCGACGCCCAGCGCTATACCGTCGCCATCGACACGGTCAGCGCCGACGATAGCCTGCACGCCGCCGTGCTGTCGGCATCGGCGCTGTGGATCGGCCGCGACGACACACCGCCGCCGTCAACCGCCGCCTTCCTCAGCCGCGTCAAGGCCGAATACGGCCGCTTCACCGCCGCTCTCTACCGCGAGGGCCGCTACGGCGGCACCGTGGTGATCACCGTCGACGGCCGCGACCCCGAGACAATCGCGCCCGACGCCGAGCTGCCGCAGCCGGTGAAGGTGGCGATCCGCGTCATGCCCGGCCCGCTGTTCCGCTTCGGCAGGGTGGAGATCATCGGCGCGCCGCCGCCCGGCCCGGAGGACGAGGATTTCAAGAAATCGACGCCGGCCGAGATCGGCCTCGCCGCCGGCCAGCCGGCGCGGGCCGGCGCCGTCACCGGATCGGAGAAGCTACTGGTCGACGCCTGGCGGCGGCGCGGCCATCCGCTGGCCACGATCGTCAAGCGCGACACCATCGCCCAGCATGACACCTCGACTCTCGACGTGACGATCACCGTCGATCCCGGCCCGGCCGCCACCTTCGGCCCGCTCGCGGTGACAGGCACCAGCCGGATGGATCCCGTCTACACCGGCTGGATGACCGGCATCGAGCCCGGCACGCCCTACAGCCCGGCGGTCATCGATCGCGGCCAGAAAAATCTCCGCCGCCTGCAGGTATTCTCCAGCCAGCGCATCGAGGAAGCCAAGGCGCTCGGCCCGAATGGCGAGCTGCCGCTGACCCTCAACGTCGCCGAGCGGCCGCTGCGGGTGGTCGGCGGCGGCGCCAGCTACGCCACCGAGGACGGCGCCGGCATCGAAGCCTACTGGCAGCACCGCAATCTCTTTGGCCACGCCGAATCGCTGAAGCTGTCGGGGGCGGTCAACGGCATCGCCGGCATCGACCCCAAGGACTTCAACTACGATTTCTCGGCCACCTTCGTCCGGCCGGGCGTCTTCACGCCGTTCACCGACCTCAGCGCGTCGCTGGAAGCCTCGCGCGAGACGCCCGACACCTATACCGAGACGGCAATCGCCGCCAAGGTGGCGCTCAGCCACGCCATCACCGAGCAGCTCACCGTCTCGCTCGGCCTCGGCGTCACCGCCTCGCGCGACGAGGACGTGCTCGGCACCGACAAATTCCTGCTGGCCGGCCTGCCGGCCAGCCTCGCCTACGACAGCCGCGACGACAAGACCGACCCGCACGAGGGATTCAACGCCAAGTTCGGCCTCGAACCCTTCTATGAGGCGAGTTTCGGCAACGCCGGCGTCATCGGCGATGCCTCCGTCGCCTCCTACCTGCCGCTCGACCGCGACGGCCGCTTCGTGCTGGCCGGCCGCCTCGCCGTCGGCTCGGTGCTGGGGGCGCCGCGCGACGAAATGCCCAACGGCCGGCTCTACTATGCCGGCGGCGGCTCGTCGGTGCGCGGCTATGCCTATCGCAGCCTCGGGCCCAAGGAGAACGGCTCGGTGGTCGGCGGCCGTTCCAGGCTGGAGGGCTCGGTCGAGCTGCGCGCCAGGGTGACCGACAGCTTCGGCGTGGTCGGCTTCGTCGATGCCGGCAACGCCTTCGCTTCCAGCTATCCCGATTTCTCGAACGGCCTGCGCCTCGCCGCCGGCGCCGGCATCCGCTACTACACCGGCCTCGGCCCGATCCGGCTCGACGTGGCGTTGCCGCTCGACGCCGAGCCGGGCGATTCCAAGTTCGGCCTTTATGTCGGCCTCGGCCAGAGCTTCTGAGGAGGGCGCCGTGAAACTCCGAACCGCCCTCCTTGTCCTGCTGTCCCTCGTCGCCGCGCCGACGATGCTGACGCTGGCCGGCGCCCAGGACGACGACAGCGCCGACAAAGGCGCCTTCGTCCGCTTCGTCGAACAGAAGATCTCGACGCCAGACCGCAAGATCACCCTCGGCGCCATCGACGGCGCGCTGTCGTCGGATGTCCGGCTGTCGTCGATCAGCATCGCCGACCGCGAGGGCGTCTGGCTGAAGATCGAGGGCGTGCATCTGATCTGGAGCCGTCTGGCGCTGCTGCGCGGCCGGCTCGACGTCGACAGCCTCGACGCCGAGCGGATCGAGGTGAGCCGCAAGCCGCTGCCGGCCGAGACCGTCGATCCGGCGGCCAGCGAGGGCTTCAGCCTGCCCGACCTGCCGGTTGCCGTGAAGATCGGCCGCCTCGCCGTGCCCGACGTCGTGCTGGGCGCGCCGGTGACCGGGACGGAGGCGCGACTGGCCGTCAACGCCTCCGGCAGCCTCGAGAGCGGATCGCTCGTCGCCGACCTCGCCGTCCGCCGCACCGACGACCGACCGGGCGAGGCGACGCTGAAGGCCGCCTACGCCGCCGACAGCAAGCGGCTCGATATCGATCTCGATGTCCAGGAGCCGGCCGACGGCGTCATCGCCGGCCTTCTCGACCTGCCCGGCCGGCCGTCGGTCGGATTGACGGTGAAGGGCGCGGGACCGCTCGACGATTTCGCCGCCGATCTTGGCCTCGCCACCGACGGCGTCGACCGGCTGTCCGGCCGCGCCACCATCGGCCGCGACAGCGACGGCTACCGGTTTGGCGCCACGCTCGACGGCGATCTGGCGGCGCTGGTGCAGCCCGACTATGCCCTCTATGTCGCCGGCCGATCGACGCTGGAGCTGGCCGGCCGCGTCGCCGACGCCGGCCCGGTCAGCATCGACAAGCTGGCGCTCACCGCGCCGGTGCTGACGCTGAACGGCTCCGCCGCCTTCGCCGCCGACGGTTTTCCGACCGCCATCGACCTCGGCGGCCGGCTTGCCGCCCGCGACGGCGCGCTGCCGCTCGGCGGCGCCGACGCGCCGACCCGCCTCGGCGAGGGCCGCTTCCGCTTTTCCTTCGGCGACGCCGGCCGCTGGAGCCTCGACGTCGCCGCCGAGCGCCTCGCAACGCCGGAGCTGACCGCCGCGACGATCGAGATCACCGGCGGCGGCGTCGCCGCCGACCTCGACGATCCCCAGAAGCGCCGCGTCGACTTCACACTCAGCGGCGGCTCGCGCGGCCTCGCCTTCACCGACCCCTCGGTCGGCGCGGCAGTGGGCGGCGAAGCCACCTTCTCCGGCTCCGGCCGCTGGACGGCCGGCGCGCCGCTCGACATCGACGCCCTGAAGCTTGCCACCCCAACCGTCGAGGCCACATTCGCCGGCAAGGTGGAGGACGGCCGCATCGAGGGGCGGCCGACGCTGAAGGCCGCCTCGCTCGCTCCCTTCTCGGGCCTGGCCGGCCGGCCGCTCCAGGGCAGCGCCGACATCGCCGCCGAGGGAACGCTGACGCCGCTGACCGGCGCCTTCGATCTGACGCTCGACGGCAATGCCGGCGACCTTTCGGCCGGCATTGCCCAGCTCGACGGCCTGTTGGCCGGCCAGACCCGGCTCACCGGCGCCATCGCCCGCGACACCGAGGGGCTGAAGTTCCGCGCCTTGCGCGTCGCCAATCCGGCGCTGACGCTGACCGCCGACGGCCAGCATGCGCTCGACCACACCGACGTCACCGCGACGCTGACCGTCGACAACGTCGGCCGCGTCGAACCGAAGACGGGAGGGCCCGCCGGGCTCATGCTGTCGCTGAAGGGCGGCGGCGGTCCGCTTGACGTGACGGCGCGGCTTTCCTCCGACCGTCTGACGCTGTCCGGCAACGCCCTCGACGGCCTCGGCGTCGACCTCAAGGGCCGGCTCGATGGCGGCGATTTCAACGGCACCATCGATGGCGGCGGCCGGCTGAAGGGCCAGCCGCTGACCCTGACGGCCGGCCTCGCTCACACGGCCGACAGCAACAGCCTCAGCGACCTCACGTTCACCGTCGCCGACAGCCGTGTCACCGGCGACCTGACGCTTGATGCCGACGGTCTCACGACCGGCAAGCTCGCCGTCAAGGCGCCCGATCTCACGGCACTGGCGCCGCTCTTGCTGACCGAGGTGGCCGGCCGGCTCGACGCCGAGGTGACGCTCGCCCCGGAGGACGGTAAGCAGGGCGCCAAGGTCAACGGCCGGGCGACCGGCCTCGCCGTCGCCGGCAACCACATTGCCTCGGCCGATGTCGAGGCGGCCGTCGCCGACCTCCTGGGCGCGCCGAAGATCGACGGCCGCTTCGCGGTGAAGGGCGTCACCACGCCGGCCGCCAGCGTCGCCAGCGTCGACGGCACGGCAAGGAGCGAGGGCGCCGGTACCCGGTTCGAGGTGAAGGCCGGCGGCATCGCCGCGCCGCAACTGGCCGGCCTCGGGCCGTTCGCCGCCACCGCCTCCGGCCGGCTCGACGGCGACAAGGTGACGCTCGCCTCGGCCAGGCTGACCGGTCCGGCCGGCTTCGGTGCCGAGGCGAAGGGTGTCGTGCCGCTGTCCGGCGCCGGCCTCGCCGTCGATGCCCGCGCCGACCTGCCGCTGGCGCTGGCGCAACCCTTCGTCGCCAGCCGCGGCATCCGTCTCTCCGGCTCGGCGCAGGCGACCATCCGGGCGACCGGCAGCCTCGCCTCGCCCGACCTCTCCGGCCGGGTGACGGTGAGCGGCGCCTCGGTCACCGACCCCATCACCACCATGCGCCTCGACGCCATCGACGTGGCGCTGCAACTGGCCGGCGACCGCGTCCGCATCGAACGGGCGACCGCTACCGTCAAGGGCGGCGGCCGGCTGTCGGCCGAGGGCAGCATCGGCATCTCCGACAGCCTGCCGGTGGACATCCGTGTCAACGCCACCAAGGCGCGCGTCACCGACGGCCGCATAGTCACCGCCGACCTCGGCGCCGCGCTCGCCGTCAGCGGCTCGCTGACCGACGGACTGGCGGTGAGCGGCCGGGTGGACATCGCCCGTGCCGAGATCACCGTGCCCGAGGGCGGCGGCGCGGCCGGCGCCATGCTCGACGTCAGGCACCGCGACCCGCCGCCCGGCGTCAAGGCAACGCTCGCCCACATCGAAGAAGCAGCGGGCGGCGGCCGGGCGAAGGCGGGCGGCGGTCTCGCCGTTGCCCTCGATGTCGCCGTCGACGCGCCGCGCAGTCTGTTCGTGCGCGGCCGTGGCATCGATGCCGAACTGGGCGGCCATCTCACGGTGCGCGGCACGCTCGCCGACGTGCAGCCGGTCGGCAGCTTCAAGCTGATCCGCGGCCGCGTGCTGGTGATCGGCCAGCGCATCACCTTCGACGAGGGGGAGGTGACGCTGCAAGGCGACCTCGATCCCTATATCCGGCTGTCGGCGACAAGCACGTCGGAATCGATCTCGGTCACCGCCAGCGTCGAGGGCTACGCCTCCGATCCGACCATCGTGCTGACCTCGTCGCCGGAGCTGCCGCAGGACGAGATTCTCGCCCGCTTCCTGTTCAAGCGCTCGATCTCCGACCTGTCGCCGGTGCAGATCGCCCTCCTGGCCGAAGCGGTGACGCAGCTGGCCGGCGGCAGTAGCGGCGGCCTTCTCGACAGCTTGCGGGCCGGCATCGGTCTCGACGACCTCGACGTCACCACCGACGCCGAGGGCAATGCGGCGGTGACGGCCGGCCGCTACATCAGCGAGCGCGTCTATCTCGGCGTCACGGCCGGCGCCGGCGGTCAGACCGGCGTATCGGTCAATCTCGACATCACCGACGACGTCAAGGCGCGGGCCGAGGCGACGCAGGAGCAGTCGAAGATCGGCGTCTATTTCGAGAAAGAGTATTGATCCGGCCGGTCATCTGCCCGGAAGATTGACGACATCTCCGCAATCTGTTGGACGGATGGCCGGCGGCAGCGCATCGTCCGCCCGTCCCTTTCCGCCGGCCCGGCGGCTCCCGAACGAAGGCAAGCCATGAAGACCTACCAGATCCCCCGCAGCGACCTCTCGGTGTCCTCCGTCATTCTCGGCCTGATGCGCATCGCCAAGATGAGCGACGCCGAGATCCGCACGCTGGTCAATTCCGCCATCGACGCCGGCATCAACATGATCGACCATGCCGACATCTACGGCGGCGAGCTGCACCTCTGCGAGAAGCGCTTCGGCGAGGCGATGCAACTGACGCCGGCGCAGCGCGAGAAGATCGTTATCCAGAGCAAGGCCGGCATCCGCAAGGGCTATTTCGACTTCTCCGAAGCGCATCTCCTCGAGGCGGTCGACGGCTCGCTGAAGGCGCTCCGCACCGACTATCTCGACGTGCTGCTGCTGCACCGCCCCGACGCGCTGGTCGAGCCGGAGGAGGTCGCCTCGGCCTTCGACAAGCTCCAGTCGTCCGGCAAGGTGCGGCATTTCGGCGTCTCCAACCAGACGCCCGGCCAGATCGAACTCTTGAAGACGGCGGTGAAGCAGCCGCTCTTGGTCAACCAGGTACAGCTCTCGATCACCCATGCGCCGCTGATCGCCCAGGGCGTCGCCATCAACATGGCCGGCCTCGAGCAGTCGGTCGACCGCACCCTCGGCCTCCTCGACTACTCGCGCAAGGAGGGCATGACGCTGCAGGCCTGGTCGCCGTTCCAGAAGGGCTTCTTCGATGGTCCCTTCGTCGGCGACCGCGAGAATTGCGGCCCGCTCAACGACGCGCTCGACGAGATCGCCGCCGCCCACGGCGTGACGCCGACCGGCATCGCCGTCGCCTGGATCACCCGCCACCCGGCCAACATGCAGGTGGTGCTTGGCACGACGCGGCCCGACCGCGTCAAGGAATCGGTGGCCGGCGCCGGCGTCACGCTCAGCCGCGAGGAATGGTACCGGCTGTTCCGCGCCGCCGGTCATCTGGTGCCGTAAGATACGCCTGCACGGCACGGCGGCCCTGCACCGCCGTGCCGGAAGTTTGTCGGGCCTTTTCCTTCGCAGCGGGATGGGGCATTCTCCCGGCCCCATGCTCAGAACCTTCTTTTCCTATTATCGCCCCTATCGCGGCCTGTTCCTCGTCGACTTCGGCTGCGCCGTCGTCGCCGGCCTGCTGGAACTCGGCTTCCCGCTGGCGGTCAAGCTCTACATCGACCGCCTGCTGCCGTCGTCGGACTGGACGCTGATCGTCGTGGCGGCGCTGGTGCTGCTGCTCGTCTACCTGCTCAGCGCCGGCCTCAACGCCATCGTCGTCTATTTCGGCCACATGCTCGGCATCAACATCGAGACCGAGCTGAGGCGGCGCAGCTTCGATCACCTGCAAAAACTCTCCTTCCGCTATTTCGACAACCAGAAATCCGGCCATCTGGTCGCCCGGCTGACCAAGGACCTCGAGGAGATCGGCGAGATCGCCCATCACGGGCCGGAGGACCTGTTCATCGCCGTGATGACCTTCTTCGGCGCCTTCCTGCTGATGCTGTCGGTCAACGTCGAGCTGGCGCTGATCACCGCCGCCATCGTGCCGGCCGTCGCCTTCATCACCGCCCGCTACGGCGGCCGCATGACCGACAACTGGCACCAGCTCTACGGCCGCGTCGCCGGCTTCAACGTGCGCATCGAGGAGAACGTCGGCGGCATGCGCGTGGTGCAGGCCTTCGCCAACGAGGACCACGAGCGGCGGCTGTTCGCGGTCGACAACTCCGCCTACCGCACCACCAAGCTCGCCGCCTACCGGCTGATGGCCGCCACCAACGCCCTGTCCTTCCTGTCGATGCGCCTCGTGCAGCTGGTGGTGCTGATCGCCGGCAGCCGGCTGGTGCTGATGAGCGAGCTGACGGCCGGCGGCTTCGTCGGCTTCCTGCTGCTGGTCGGCGTGTTCTTCCGGCCGGTCGAGAAGATCAACGCGGTGATCGAGACCTATCCGAAGGGCATCGCCGGCTTCCGCCGCTACCTCGCCTTCCTCGCCACCGAGCCGGACATCGCCGACCGGCCGGGCGCCGTTGCCGCGCCGCCCTTCGCGGGGCACGTGCGCTTCTCGGGCGTCGGCTTCAGCTACGGCGGCGACAAGCCGCTGCTTTCCGGCATCGACCTCGACATCGCCGCCGGCGAGACCGTCGCCTTCGTCGGCCCTTCGGGGGTCGGCAAGACGACGCTCTGTTCGCTGCTGCCGCGCTTCTACGAGGTGACGGAGGGCGCCATCACCATCGATGGGCAGGACATCCGCGATATGACCGTCGCCTCGCTGAGGCGGCAGATCGGCATCGTGCAGCAGGACGTGTTCCTGTTCGGCGGCACCATCCGCGAGAACATCGCCTACGGCCGGCTCGGCGCCTCGGAGGCGGAGATCGCCGCCGCTGCGGCGCGGGCGCAGCTCGGCGGCTTCCTGGCTGATCTGCCCGACGGGCTCGACACCATCGTCGGCGAGCGCGGCGTCAAGCTGTCGGGGGGCCAGAAGCAGCGCATCGCCATCGCCCGCATGTTCCTCAAAGACCCGCCGATCCTGATCCTCGACGAAGCGACGTCGGCGCTCGACACGGCGACCGAGCGGGAGATCCAGGCTTCGCTGGCCGAGCTGGCCAAGGGCCGCACCTCCCTGGTGATCGCCCATCGGCTCAGCACCATCCGCAACGCCGACCGCATCGTCGTCGTCGACGCCGAGGGCATCGCCGAGCAGGGCAGCCACGACGATTTGCTGATGCGCGGCGGCGGCTACGCCCGCCTCTACGCGGCGGGCGCCTGAAGCATCAGCCGGGCGGCGAGCGGACCAACGCCGCCACAATGCGCCGGGTACGGCGGACGGTGTCCTCCGGGGTATGGGTGACGCTGTCGCCCACCAGGGCGTGGATCAGCGGACCGGCCACCGCGGCGCCGAACAGGATGTCGGCGAGTTGCTCGGCGTCGTCGGCAGGCCGGCCGAAGGCGGCACCCAGCCTTTTCAGCTCGGCGGCCAGGAAGCGGCGGCCACGCTCGACGGTGCTCCGGTAATAGGCGGCGGCGAGTTCGGGCGCGAGACGCGCCTCGGCGATGACCAGGCGCAGCAGCGCGATCTCGCGCGGCGCCAGCGCCGCCGCGCAGATGCGGTCCATGACGCGGTTGACGGACTCCTCGAAATCGGCGCCGAGGAAAGTTTCGGATGCCTCGTCGTCCGGCACGGCCGCCGCCAGGAGCGCCGACAGCAGTTCCTCCTTGCTCGGATAGAGGCCGTAGATGGTCTTGCGCGACATGCCGCAGGCCCTGGCGATCTCCTCGATGCTGGCCTCGGCATAGCCGTGCTCTGCGAACACCGCGGCGGCGGCGTCGAGCACGAGGCGGCGACGCGTCTCCGGCTCCATGACCGGCGGACGGCCACGACGAGGATGTTCGGCCGAGGACATTTTCGGGACCTCGCTTGTTCGTGATTTAGGAAACTGATACGTCTCCTATATAAGCGGCCAATCGACGGCCGTCACCCCCAAGCTTACGCGGAACCTTCCTCCTCCATGACCGATCCACATCTTTCCCGCCGCCGCGTCGGAGCCATTCTCGGCTGCCTTGCCGCCCTCGGACCGCTGTCCATCGACGCCTACCTGCCGGCCATGCCGGCGATGGCCGTCGATTTCGGCACCGACCAGGGCGCCGTCCAGCTCTCGCTGATGGCCTTCTTCCTCGGTCTCACCCTCGGCCAGCTCGTCTACGGTCCGCTGTCGGACCGCCACGGCCGCAAGCCGCCGACCTATGCCGGCCTCGCGCTGTTCGTCGCGGGGTCGCTGGCCTGCGGCTTCGCCCCGACGCCGTCGGCGCTGCTCACCGCCCGCTTCTGTCAGGGACTCGGCGGCTCGATCGGCATGGTGATCTCCATCGCCGTGGTGCGCGACCTCTACAGCGGCCACGCCGCCGCCGGCCTGATGGCGCTGATCGTCATGGTGCTGGGCGTGGCGCCGGTGGTGGCGCCGCTGATCGGCAGCCTCGCCGTGACGCTCAGCGGCTGGCCCGCCATCTTCTTCTTCCTCGCCGCCTTCGGCGCCGCCGTGCTCGCCGCCGTCTCGCTGGGCCTGCCGGAGACTCGCCGGCCCGAACAGCGGCGGCCGGGCGGGGCGGTGGCCGTTGCCGCGCTTTACGGCTCGCTGCTGGTCAACCGCCGCTTCCTGCCGTTCGTCGCCAGCCTGGCCATCGCCCAGGGCGGCTTCTTCGCCTTCATCTCGGCATCGCCGGAGGTGTTCGTCAGCCATTTCGGCCTGAGCCCGGTCGCCTATTCGCTGCTGTTCGCCCTGGACGCCGCCGCCCTGATGCTGGTCAGTCGCCTCAACGTCAACCTGTTGCGCCGCTTCGGCTTCCGAAACGTGGTGCGCGCCGCGCTCGCCGTCTACGCGGCCACGGCGCTGCTGCTCGCCGCCGCCGTGCTGTCCGACGTGGCGCCGCTCGTCCTCGTCGCCGTCGCGACGCTGGTGGTGGTCGCCTCGATGGGGGCGATCCTGCCGACGCTCAACATTATGACCATGGAGTCCTTCGGGGCGATCGCCGGCAGTGCCGCGGCGCTGATCGGCGCCTGCCAGTTCGGCGGCGGCGCCCTGGCCAGCGGCCTCGTCGGCAGCCTTTCCGACGGCACGCCGACGCCAATGGCCGTCACCATCGCCATCTGTGGCGTGGCGTCGCTGCTGATCGCCCTTTTCGCCTTCCCCGCGCCCGCCCCTCACCAAGCCTGAAAGGAAAACAAACCTTGGCCAAGCACCGCTTCCGCATCACCGTCGACGCCGCCCCCGACCCCGCCGACCGGCCGCTCGTCTTCGAATTCGACAGTCACGACGACCTGATCGCCCTCGCCGACCGCCTCGGCAAGACCGGCGACGACGACCTCCTGTTCCTGGTCGGCCTGAAGCTGTTCGGCGAGGCGCTGCTCGCCCGTCGCGACGACCCGCTTCTCCAGGAGTTCCGGCCGCACTTCGGCGCGCTGATGAAGGCGATCAAGGGCCGCAACGGCTAGAAATTACATCTCGATACACTTGCTTACTGTCGCGCGGGGATCGAGGGACGGCCTTCCTCTACAGTCGACCCTGGGCGCGCTTCTGCGTCCCCCTGCCCCGACGGAGCTTCCGATGATCGACCGCCGCCGCTTTCTGCTCTCCTGCCTGGTCGCCGGCGCCGCCGTCGGCCTGCCGGCCGCCTGGGCGGCCGACCGCATCCGCGGCGCCACGGCGATCACCGAGGTGTTCGGCGACGGCATCCGCCTCACCGCCGTCGCGCTCGAATATGACGCGGCAATCGACGGCAGCAAGCTGTCGGCGGCCGACTTCCGCGTCGACGGCCGCACCGTCACCCAAGTGTTCGCCAGCGCCTCGGCCGATCCGGCCGACCGGGCAGCGACCGGCCGCTACGTCATCGTCGCGCTATCGCCGGACGATGCCGGGGCGCCGCTCAGGAAGCTGGAGCCGCCGCAAGGCGACGCCGGCCAGCCGGGCGGTGACCCGGCCGATGGTCCGCCGACCGGCGGGCCGAAAGTGATCGACCTGCCGGCGACGGCGACCGTGACGCAGGCCGGCGCGGCGGCGGTCACCACCTCCTCCGTCAAGAACCTGATCGTCGACGACTTCCGGCAACTGGAGTTCGTCGACGACAAGACCGGCGACAGGTTGAAATACAATCTGTTCGTTCCCCGGGATTACGATCCGGCCAAGTCCTATCCGCTGGTGCTGTTCATGCACGACGCCGGCGCCACCAGCGACGACCCGCTGACTACGCTGCGCCAGGGCCTCGGCGCCGTGGTCTGGGCGGGCCGCGAGGATCAGGCGAAGCACTCCGCCTTCGTGCTGGCGCCGCAATATGCCGGGCTGATCGCCAACGACCGGTCCGAGACCACCAGCATGCTCGACACCACCATCCACCTCGTCGACAAGCTCGCCGCCGACTACAGCATCGACCGCCGCCGCCTCTATGCCACCGGCCAGTCGGGCGGCTGCATGATGTCGATCGCCATGAACATCAAATACCCGGAGCTGTTCGCCGCCTCCTTCCTGGTGGCCGGCCAGTGGAACCCGGCACTGGTGAAGCCGCTCGCCAAGGCGAAGCTGTGGATCGTCGTGTCGGAGGGCGACCTCAAGGCCTATCCGGGGCAGAACGCCATCACCGCCGTGCTCGAGCAGGAGGGCGCCAAAGTGGCCCACGCCGTCTGGGACGGCACGTCGACGCCGGAGGAATTCGCGGCGGCGGTGGCGGCGATGGAGGCCGAGGCGGCGCCGATCAACTACGTGGCGCTCAGGAAGGGCACGGTAGTGCCGGCCGGCCAAACCGACAATGGCGGCGGCAACCACATCAACACCTGGCGCATCGCCTACACCATCGAAGGCATCCGCGACTGGATCATGGCGCAGCGGCGTTAGAAGGTCAGCCGACGCGCAGCGTCTCCTTCAAGAACTCGACCGTGCGGCCGACCACCTCCGGCCGGCTGAACTCCGAGTCGGCATGGCCGGCGCGCGAGTTGACCGGCTATCTCTCCGGCTCCGTGCCGACCGAGAATCTTGCGCCGCGGTTCCCCATCGACCTGATTGTCAGGGACTTTCGCCATACACTCGGCGCAACCGAACCCGGAGCCTCTCCGATCACCGCCTCGGCGCTCGCCGAGTTCAACAAGGCCATCGCGGCATGGCTGCGCGTCATCGTCGCTCCCTACATCGCCAAGATACGCTCGCTCCCGGTGCCCAGTTCACGATTCGCGCTGTCGACGGGCCCGACGCCCAGCAACAGCTGGAACGAGGCGACTTCGACCTCACCATGATGACGCCGGATGCCGCCGCCAACCTGCATGCCCGCCGCTTGTTCGATGAACACCATGTCTGCGCCATGCGCCGCGCTCATCCGCCAGCCGCTGAGCCGCTGACGCTCGACGGCTTTTGCGCACGACCATGCCCTGATCTCCCTGTCCGGACGGCCGCACTTGGGGCATCGCCGACGACGCACTGGCGAGCGTCGGCCCGCAAGCGCCGCGTCAGCCCGTCAGTCGGCAGCTTTCTGTTGCTGCGGGACGTGTTGCGCGCCTCCGACCTGAGGGCCGTCGTCCCGGCGCGTCTGGCGACGGAGGCGACCGATCTGGCGATCGCCAAACCGCCGGTCGCGGTGCCCGGCTTTACCAGGGTCGCGGTCCCACACGACCGCACCCACAACGACATCGCGCTTCGCTGGGCGCGGCCGCTGGTGTTCGGAACTGTTCCCGACAGAGTGTGAGCCCCCGACGGCAAACGGCGGCGCGGGGCAGCGCATCGAGGGTTTGCCCCTAAAAGAAACCCGGCAACCCTGCCTGGCGTGGAGGGATGCCGAGTTCCGCGTCTGACTGGCCCGGCCCCTCGCCGATCAGAATGACTCATCTGCCCGACAAGTGAAGGCTCCGGGATCGTATGCCGGAACAGTCACTTTCGTTCGGGTTGCGTCGACCTGACCGACGGATGCACTAGGCTGCCTTGAACTGGTCGATGTTGTCCTTGGAGACCTCGACAACGCCGGTCACGATGTTCTCGGGCAGCGGGTTGATGCCCGACCCCTTGGGGTCTTTCACCATGCGGATGGCGTTGGTGTTGTACCAATGCAGCAAGGAGACGGCGAGATAGGTCTCGGTATAGGACTTCTGCGCCACCGACCCATAGATCGTGCCGTTCTCGATGTAGGGCAGCATGTCGGTGTTCCGATCCATCGCGACGATCTTGATATCGCCCACGCGTCCCGCCTCGGTCACAGCCAGGGCCGCCCCCTTGCCGGAATCGCCATCCGTCCCGGCGATGCCGACGATATCCGGGTGCGCCTGGATCGCCTGGGCATAGGCCGTCGGCGCATAGGAGGGGTCCGCCTTGTCGTTGATCGTGTCGACGACGACGATATCGGGATACTTCTCCTTGAACACCGCCTTGTAGCCTTCCACGCGCTCCAGCGTCGCCGGCGACGGGAATGTGCCGATCAGCACCTTTCCCTTGCCGCCGATGGCCCGAGCCAGCATCTCGCCACCGACCTTGCCCGCGTCGAAGTTGGAAACGCCGAGATGCGTCAACCTCGGCGTGCCCGGGATGTCGCCGATGATCGTCGCCACCGGTATCCCCGCCTCGGCCGCCCGTCCGACACCCGCCGCGAGCGCGTTGGCATCCCCTGGAAAGATCAGCAGCCCGGCCGGCTGGCGGGCGATGATTTCATCGAGTTGGCGCGCCTGGGCCGCCGTATCGAAATCCAGCGGTCCGGTGAAGGTCGTCTTGATGCCCAGCGCGCTGGCACAGTCGCTGAGACCGGCGCGGTGATCGGCCCAGAAGGGCACCTGGGTCACGATGGACAGGAAAACATATTCGAGCCCCTCGCCAGCGGCCAAGGCTTGCTGGCTGAACGTCGGCAGCAGCATGCCGCCCGCCCCGGCGGCGGCCGCCGTCTTCAGGAAGTTGCGCCGGCTGGTCGTGTCTCGTCCCGAAAGGGATGGTCCTCTGTAGTGTGTCATGTCGTCCTCCCGTGAGTATCCGCGCGGCTTCCTCAAACCGTGCGGCCAGAGCGCGGAATCCGAGCCTAGCTGCGGCCTCGTCTTCCGAGCATGTCGATGGCAACGGCAGCTACCAGAACCCCGCCCGTGACAATCATCTGCCAGTAGATTGAGACGGCGAGCATCGTCATCGCGTTGTTGATGAGCGCAACGAACACCGCTCCGAGAAACGCCCCGAGCACGGAGCCCTCGCCGCCCTTGAGCGAGGCACCGCCGATCACGGCGGCGGCCAGAACCTGCAGTTCCAGACCGGCGCCGGCCGTCGGCGTTCCGCTCATCAGGCGTGAGGCCAGCAGGATGCCGGCCACGGCGGCCAGCAGACCCGTCAGGCCATAGGCGACGAGCCGCACCTTGGTAACGTCGATGCCGGACAGTCTGGCAGATTGCTCGTTGCTGCCGACGAAGTAGATCTGGCGGAAAAACCCGGAGTAGCGCAGGCCGACATCGCCAAGCAGCACCAGCGCCAGCATGATCCAGACGATCCCCGGCATGCCAAGCACATTGACATTGCCGACGGCGCCAAATCCCGGTGGCAGGTTCGAGACGGAAAATCCCTCGGTCATCACCAAGGCGACACCGCGCGCCGCCGACATCGTGCCGAGCGTCGCAACCAGGGGATTGATGCCGAACCCTGTCACCAGTCCGCCATTGACGAGCCCGATCAGCGTGCCAACGATGAGCGTCGCCAGAACGGCGGCGGGAATGCCCCACCCGGCCGCCATCAGATAGGCGCAGATCGTGCTGGTCAGCGCCAGGACAGAGCCGACCGACAGATCGAACCCGCCCGATACCAGCAGGTAGGTCATGCCGACGACCAGGATGCCGGTCGGCACCAGGCCGGCGCCCATGGCGCGGAAATTTGCCATGGACATGAAATGAGGAGATATCGCCGTCATGATCACGACGATGATCGCGATCATGATCAGAAGGGCGAACTCGCGAGCCGCCGCGAGTCTTCGCAAGCGGGCGCCGACCTCAAGTCGCGGCCGATGAATCTGGTAGGCCAGAAGCATGGGCTATGATCTCCTGTTCCGAAGTTTCCGCGCAGGCGAGGTTGGCGACCACCCGCCCCTTGTGCATGACCAGGACGCGATGGGCGGTGCTGAGGATCTCCGGCAGATCCGACGACACCATCAGGATGCCGGCGCCGCTTGCCGCGAGTTGTCGCAGCGCCGAATGAATGTCTGCCTTGGCCGCGACGTCGACGCCCTTGGTCGGCTCGTCGACGACCAGAAGCCGCGGCCTGGTCTCCAGCCATTTGGCCAACAGAACCTTCTGCTGGTTGCCTCCGGACAGGGACCGGCAGGCGACACCGGGCGACCGGGCCTTGATGCCCAGCCGGTCGATCTGATGGCGGGCCCTCCGCTCGACATGCCGATCGCGGAGAAAACCAGCCACCATGGATTGTTCGAGCGTGGCGGCGGCAATATTGGCGGCGACCGGAAGATCGAGGAAAAGTCCCTCGGTCTTCCTTTCCGGCGGCACGTAGGCGATCCCGGATCGCTTGGCGGCCGCCATGCCGCCGCCCCTGACGGTCTGGCCGGCCACCTTGACCGATCCGGCTTTGGGAGCCGAAAGCCCCACGATCATCCGGGCAAGCTCGGTGCGGCCGGAGCCGACGAGGCCTGCTATGCCAACGATCTCTCCCTCCTCGATGCGAAGCGACACATCGGTCACCCCGCCACCACCGGAGACGCGATCGACCTCCAGGATTGATCGTCCCGATGGCGGAGCCTGAGCCGTCTCGTTCAGCGAGATGGCCCGTCCCACCATGTCGCGGACCAGGCTCCTGATGGTCACCTGAGCCCTTGGCGCGATGGAAACCACCCGGCCATCGCGCAGGACGACAACCCTGTCCGCCAGTTCCAGAACCTCGTTCAGGTGATGGCTGATGTAGACGATCCCGACGCCCTTCGCCTTCAGCTCGGAGATGAGCCGGAAGAGCATCGCCTTCTCATCGGCATTGAGCGCGGACGTCGGCTCGTCCAGCAGCAGAAGGCGGGTGTCGAGCGACACCGCCTTGGCGATTTCCACGATCTGCCGCGACGACATCGGCAGGTCCGAGACCAGCGCGTCCGGATCGATGGCAACGCCCAGGGCTTGCAGAAGGCCCTGCGCCTTGCGACGCAATTTGCCGCCGTCGATCAGTCCAAATCGCGTCGGGGCGCGTCCTGCGAAAAGGTTCTCCTTGACAGAGAGATTACCGACCAGGCTCAACTCCTGGAAGACCATGCCGATACCCGCCGACTGGGCAGCGTGTGGCGAGGACAGCGATACCGGCCGGCCCGCGAGGATGATCTCGCCTTCGTCGGGACTGACAACGCCGGCCAGCATGTTCATCAGCGTCGACTTGCCGGCGCCGTTCTCGCCGACGAGAGCGATCACCTCCCCGCAATCGAGCGAGAAGGTGACGTGGTCCACGACCTTGTTCTCGCCGTAGGACTTGGACAGCCCATTCGCCTGCAACAGCTTGGGCTGCCCGGTCGTCCCGCCCGACGTTTCGGTCGGAATTCCATGCGGCATGAACGCCTCCGTCAAAGCTCGGGCAACGGACCATCGAGACGTGGAGCTAGATCCGGCCGAACTCGGCCAAGAGGTCCTCGACCGTCTTGCCCCTGGTCACCCATTGGCGGGTCGCCTCTTCGCGGTCGGCCTGCTCGCGGGCGAGCGTCAGTACCTCCTCGGCCTTGTCGAACGGCACCACGGTCACGCCGATCGTGTCGGCGACGACAAAATCACCGGGCCGGACGACGACGCCGCCGACCGCCACCGGCACGTTGATCGAAAGCTCCTCCTTGCGGCCGGAGAACATGGTGTGGGTGCCGCGCACCGTCACCGCCCGCGTCCAGATCGGCCAGCCGATGTCCTCCAGTTCGTCGATGTCGCGTCCGGCGCCGTCGACGATCATGCCGCGGATGCCGCGGTTCCTGGCGAGGCCGCCCATCAGGCCGCCGCACACCGACGTCTCGGTGTCGCCGCCGGCGTCGACGACGATGAGATCGCCGCGCTGGCCCATCTCCAGCGCCTTCAGGGGGTCGACCAGATCGCCCTTGGACAGTTGCACGGTGAGCGCCTGCCCCACCGCCTTGGCCTTGAACGGCGGCTTGATGCCGCTGTCCATGACGCCGGTGCGGTACATGACGTCGGCGAACACGCAGGATGCCGAATAGACGTTCAGGAAGGTGTCGAAGCGGGCCAGCAGATCGGGACGCCGTTCGAAATCGTTGAATACCTTCAGCATGATGGAAAGCCTTTCAGACGGCGGCCGCCAGCTCGTCGAGCAGCGCGACCTTGTTGACGGGATTGCGGGGGCGTTCGCCGGTCAGCACGCGCCGGACCTCCGAGGCTGCCGTCTCGCGCGCCGCCCGGATCGATTCTTCCGAGTAGTAGGCGGCGTGTGGCGTGACCAAGACGTTGGGCAGCGAGAACAGCGGGTTGGCGGCCGGGTCCCAATGGGCGCGCTTGGCCGGCTCCTCCTCGGGATCGTCGAGGCCGGCGGCGGCCACC
>LUYO01000161.1:0-2285 GCA_001603295.1 Rhodobacterales bacterium Alpha_02 | reverse complement strand
CCAGCCGCTCCATCCGTTCGCCGGGAGAGAGCGGTTCGTCCCTGAGCGAGAAGAGCACCTCCTCGGCCACCGTCGAGTGAAAAATCTGCCGCTCCGCGTCCTGAAAGAGAAAACCGATCCGCGCGGCGCGCTCCTTCGGAGGCATCGCCGAGACGGGCGCTCCGGCAAGCAGCGCATCGCCCCGCTCCGGCGTCAGCAGTCCGGCGCAAAGGCGCATCAGCGTGGACTTCCCCGCGCCGTTCGGTCCCACGAGCGCGGCCCGGTCGCCCGCCGCGAGTTCGGCGTTCAGAGAGCGGAGCAGCAACTCGCTCCGGCCCTTCCAGCGGAAGTCGAGGTCCCGAATCCGGAGAAGGGCGGGGCCTTCTTCGCGGAGATCAGTTGCTCCCTCCTTCACGGGGCTCGCCTTCGGGATGCGGCCTGCGCGCGCGCATCCTTCGGAATCGTCCCGCTCGAACCCGGCGTTTCCGCAAGATGCCCGCTCGTCGTCTCCGCGTCGCTTCCCGGCGGAGAACCTCTCCGTGTCGCCGCGAACAGCCGACGGAGGCGCTTCCGGTCGCGAACGCCCGGCTGCGCTCCTCCCGACCGCTTCTTCATCGTGCTCCACCACGACGCCGTCCCGGAAGCATCCGACGCGATCGCAGAATCGCTCGAAAACCTGCCGACGCCTCTCCAGCAGCAACACCGACGCGCCGATTCTCTTCGACCACGCCCGCAGACGCTCCAGAAGAACGGGAATATCCGCGGAGGCGATCCGGCTGAACGCCTCGTCGAGCAGCAGCAGGCGGGGGCGCATCGCCGCCGCGGAGGCCAGGGCGGCCTTCTGCGCCTCACCTCCGGAGAGAGTCGCCGGGTGATGTTCCTTGAGATGCGCTATCCCGAAAAGGTCCAGCGCGTCGTCGACGCGATCGCGGATCTCGTCGAGCGGGAGCGCCAGGTTCTCCGGACCGAAGGCGACCTCCTCGTAGAGCGTGAAGGCGCACCCCGAGAGGGAGAGCTGAGGATTCTGCTGGACGAACTGCACGTCCGGCGACCATCCGAGACACGTCCGGGAAACGACCGGTTCGCCGAAAAGCTCCGCGCGCCCCGAAAGCTCCCCGTTTCTGTGCTCGGGAACCCCGCCGCAGAGCATCGTCGCCAGCGTGGACTTTCCGGCGCCGTTCCCCCCTTCGAGCAGCATCCATTCACCCGGGAAGAGGCGCAGCGCGGGAACCGAAAGAAGCGGGGCGTCCGCTCCGGGTGCGGAAAATCGGGCGTCGTCGAGAGCGACGAGAGGAAACGCGCCGGCAGCATCCGCCGTTGCTGGAGAACAAGCTGCTTCGAGGATTGATGCGGAATTCGGCGAAGAGGAGGAGCCGCGGCTCTCCGTATTTTCGGAAGGACCTGCCGGTTCGCGGAACGCATCGCCTCCACCCGATTCGCCGAGCGCTTTCTTCGACTCGCCGATCCGGAACGTTTCACCGTGCCCGTCGCAGGATATCGGCCTCGGAGTGCGCGGGACGCGCGGCTCCCTGCCGCCGAAGAGGCTCGACCGCCGCCGGAACAGCCCGAACGCCTTCATGTCGAGCGCGGCGCTCCGGGAGGGAAGGTCGTTCAACAGCCCCAGCACCAGCGGGAAGAGCAGGGCAGTCAGGGAGGAGGCCCGTTCTCGGAACGAGCCGTGCACCGGAACGCCGCGCGCGAGCTGCGCCTCCTGAATCTGCTCTATCCGCGCCTTGATCTGCTCGGCCAGCAGCAGCGGACTCGCCGGCAAAAAGGCGAAGCTCGCCGGGAGATCGCTCGCCAGAAGCGAGCGGATCAGCAGCGGGGGAGGAGCGGAGGCGATCCAGAGCCGGCTTGCCGCGACTACGGAGAGGATGCGGAGCCAGAGTCCGAACGCCCACAGTCCGCGCGCGGGTTGGAGCACCCCGCCGAGCAGCGAGGCGAAGACGCCGCCGTGGATCAGCCAGAAGCCGAAGGCCAGCGGCGCCATGAAGAGCGCGACGCCCTTGACGCTGCTCCGCGACGTCGGCCAAAGAACGAGCGCGGCCGCCGAGACAGCCGCCATGACCGCAACAAAGGGAAGGGCCGGGAGCAGCATCGAGCCCCCGACCCAGAATCCCCACAGAACGAAGGAGCCCAAGGGCCCCGAAAGTGCGCGCAGTGGCTCCACAGCGCCTCAGGCGACGTTCGAAGCGTCCGGGAAGAGCGACTTGACGCGCTCCGGAAGCTGTTTCACGAGCAGCCAGGCGACGAAGCAGGCCACGATCTTGTCCACGAGGTTCGTCCAGATGACCGTGATCGCCACC
>LUYO01000021.1:0-74331 GCA_001603295.1 Rhodobacterales bacterium Alpha_02 | reverse complement strand
CGTTCCGTATACTGGTTATAATTGCAATTAATTTCTTTTTATTGATTTCTTGCATTTTGAACCGGAAGGAGCCATAGTTTCGACGGACGGAAAGCGGCCGCCGCGGCATTCAGGAACGCGCCGGCCGGACATGGAGTTGAGGACATGGCTTCCAAGCTGGACCAATTGCGCGAGATGACCGTGGTGGTCGCCGATACCGGCGACATCGACGCCATCAAGAAGTTCAAGCCGGTCGATTGCACGACCAACCCGACGCTGGTGCTGAAGGCCATCGGCCTGCCGGCCTACGAGCCGGTGCTCGCCGACGCCGTTGCCTGGGGCAAAAAGCAGGGCGGCAGTGAGGAAGCGGTGATCAAGGCGATCGGCGACCGCCTCGCCGTTGCCGTCGGCACCGAGCTGACCAAGCTGGTCGACGGCCGCGTGTCGACAGAGGTCGACGCCGACCTCTCCTTCGACACCGCCGCCACCGTCGAGAAGGCGCGCGCCATCATCGCCGCCTACAAGGCCAACGGCGTCGAGCGCGAGCGCATCCTGATCAAGGTGGCCGGCACATGGGAGGGCATCCGTGCCTCGGAGATCCTCCAGAAGGAAGGCATCGACACCAACATGACGCTGATCTTCGACATCGCCCAGGCCATCGCCTGCGCCGATGCGAAGGCTTTCCTGATCTCGCCCTTCGTCGGCCGCATCCTCGACTGGTACGTCAAGGCCGAGGGCCGCACCTTCACGCCGGATGAGGATCCGGGCGTCATCTCGGTGCGCGGCATCTACGACTACTACAAGGCGCACGGCATCCCGACCGTGGTGATGGGCGCCTCCTTCCGCTCGGCCGCCGAGGTCGAGGCGCTGGCCGGCTGCGATCGCCTGACCATCTCGCCCGCCCTCCTGGACGCGCTGGCCGCCGACCAGGGCACGCTGCCGCGCGCCCTCGATCCGGCCAAGGGCGGCCCGAAGCCGCCGGTGGTCAAGCTCGACGAGAAGGCCTTCCGCTGGGCCATGAACCAGAACCCGATGGCCACCGAGAAGCTGGCCGAGGGCATCCGCCTGTTCGCCAAGGACCTTGGCGAGCTGCGCAAGATCGTCGCCAAGCGCTTCACCGCCTGACGGACGACATTCGAAGGTCTTGCCTCGGCATCCACCGTTCAAACGGCGGATGCCCCGGGGCCGGAGGGCGCTTTTCAAGCCGGCGCCCGACGGCCTTCTCCCCGGACCGGCACGTCGACGACGGACGGCGTGCCGGACGCCGGTGGTTTTCTTCCTTCCAAGGCGCGCATCATGCCCCGGCCCCGCCGCAGCGAAGACATGATCGTCGAGATCGCCCGCCTGCGCTACGAGCAGCGCCTGCCGCAGACCGAGATCGCCCGGCTGCTTGAAATCTCCGAGGCCACGGTCAGCCGGGCGCTGAAATCGGCGCTCGACCTCGGCTACATCGAATTCCAGGTGACGCCCAAGGCCTTCCGCGACGCCGCCGCCGAGCAGCGGCTGAAGGCGCATCTCGGCCTCCGTCTCGCCGTGGTGGTCGAGAGCCGGGCCGGCGCCCACGCCCCGGCCGAGACGCTGGGCAAGGCGTTGGCCCGCGTCATCGAGGATACGCTGAAGAGCGGCGACGTGCTCGGCGTTTCCGACGGCGCCACGGCCGCTGCCATCGCCGCCGCCGCCCGCCGGCCGCCGGCCCGCGACCTCGACGTGGTGGCGCTGGTCGGCGGCGTCGGCGCGCCCGAGCACTACACCCATTCCTCCGAGGTCTGCCGCCGTCTCGCCGCCGGGCTCGGCGCCCAGGCCTGGCAACTGCCGGTACCGGCCATCGTCGACGACGCCGATGCGGCGCGCCTCCTGCGCGCCACCGGCACGGTGCGCGGCGTCTTTTCGATGATGGATCGCCTCGCCATCGCCGTGGTCGGCGTCGGCGCCATCTCGGCCACCGCCATGGTGTTCCGCGAGGGATTCATCGCCCCCGGCAAGCTGGAGGAGATCCGCGCCCACGGCGCCGTCGGCACCATCTGCGGCCGCTTCTTCGGCAAGGACGGCAAGCCGGTCGGCACCGAGTTCGACGATCGCACCATGTCGATCTCGCTCGAGCGCCTCACCCGCGTGCCGCTGTCGATCGCCGCCGCCCTCTCGCCACAGAAGGCCGAGGCGATCCGCGCCGCCGTGGCCGGCGGCCTCGTCAACGCCGTGGCGACCGACGTCGAGACCGCCGAGGCGCTGATGGCATTTCCGGCCGGCTGATGCTGACAGGCGCCGTCGCAACGCCGGCCTAGCTTCCCCTTCGCAACTTCTGGGAGGCTGTCATGACCATTGCCGACGACATCATCGCCCTCGAAAAGGCGGCGCTCGACCGCTGGTGCGCCGGCGATCCCGACGCCTCGCTGGCGCTTTCGGCCGACGACGTCAGCTATTTCGATCCGTTCCGGGAAAGCCGTCTCGACGGCAAGGCGGCGCTGACCGCCCTCTACGACGGCATCCGCGGCCAGATCAACGCGCCGCGCCATGAGATGATCGAGCCGAAGGTGCAGGTGGTCGGCGACGCCGCCGTGCTCAGCTTCCGCTTCGTGTCCTTCAACGGCAGCGAGGGCGCCCGCGTCGCCTGGAACGCCACCGAGGTCTACCGGCGCGATGCCGAGGGCTGGCGGATCATCCATACCCACTGGTCGTTCACCGGCGCCGGCCTTGCCGCGGGACAGGCAGAAGCCTGACGGCCTCTTGGGCTTTCTGCGTAGGGCCTGCTATGCTGGGTGGCAATTGGCAACGGCTGACGGATGAAATCATGGCGGATGTCAGGGCTATCTGCGCGATCGGGCTGAGCGGCCAGATCGGGCTCAACGGCGAATTGCCCTGGGAGGGCAATCCGGAGCGCGAGTTCGTCGCCGACGTCGAGCGCTTCTACGAGGTGACGCGCGGCCACGTGATGCTGGCCGGGCCGCACACCATCTCCACCCTGCCCGCCTTCATGCAGTTCGACCGCACGCTGTGCGCCGTCCGCTCCACCGACGATCCCACGGCGGTGCTGGCCCGCTTCCCCGACCGCGTCGTCTACGTGGCCGGCGGGCCGGCGGTGTGGGCGGCCTATGCCCGCTTCATCCGCCACTGGGACATCAACCGCCTGCCCTACGACGGCCCGGCCGACCGCTGGTTCAAGCCGGAGTGGCTGGTGGCCGGGCGCTGACGGCAAAACGAAGGCGCCGGAGTCTCCTCCGGCGCCCTTGCCATGTTTCCGGACGCAAAAAAGCGTTTCCGAAACCGCCATGCCGGCGGCCTTTGTTTCTATCAGAGCGTCTTCAGCCACTCCATGCGCTTGCCGAGGTCGGGCGCGTCGAACACCAGCTTGCCGGCGACGATCGCCTCGGCGCCGGCCTTGCGCAGCACCGGCACGGTCTCCTCGCGGATGGCGCCGTCGGCCACCATGACGATGCGGTGGTCGCAGGGCACGCCGGCGATGTATTTCTGCGCCTCGGCGAGGCGCTGCGTGGCGTTGCGGGCGAGGCCGTCGCGCTCGCCGATCTCGGCGCCGAACAGCGTCACGAAGCCGACGCGCGGCAGGTGACGGATCAGCTTGGTGACCGGCGTGTCGACCTTCAGCACGACGCCCGCCACGAGGCCCAGCTCATTGATGCGGGCGATGCCGCTGTCGGTCAGCAGCGTGTTCTCGGCGTGGATCGAGATGGCGTCGGCGCCGGCGGCGGCGAACTGGTTGATCTGGTTGATCAGTGCCGGCTCGCCGACCATCAGGTGGACGTGGATCGGCTTGTCGGTGATCGAACGGATGCGGGCGACGATCTCGGGAAACAACAGCAGCGTGTCGGCGAACACGCCGTCGGAGGCGTCGATGTGGATGAGATTGGCGTAGGGCTCGATGCGGGCCACCTCGTCGGCAATGCGCAGGAGATCCGACGACCACATCGAGAACTCGGTGATCAGGTGGTCCTTGGGAAGGCGGTCGATCCATCCGGCGGCGGGGCGGTTCATCAGGCAATTCTCCGGGAGCAAGAACAGACGTGTCAGTGGCCGGCGGCCCTGGCCGGCTTCTGGCGCGCCATGATCAGGATTGCGCACGACAATCTGGATAGCACTAGTGCTTTCGTAGAGAAGAGTGCTTTTTTCGCGCGTCCGTTATGCCGGTTGACGCCGCAACGCAAAACGGCGGGGCATGGCCCCGCCGAATGCATTGCGTCGACGTGTTCCGGTCAGGCGACCAGGTCGAACAGATAGCTGGTGCTCGTCGACGAGGACGACGAGCCGCTGGCGCCATAGGTGGTCTGGTTGCTTTCGGCGACCGCGTCCTGCAACTGCTTCAGGATGTCGGCGATCGAGCTGCCGGACGACGAGCTGTCGTCGGCGGCATCCGTCGAATCGCCGCCCCCGGGCGGCGGTCCCGGCGGCGGGCCGCCGGCGCCTCCCGGCCCGCCAGCGCCTCCCGGCCCGCCGGCACCCTGCGAGAAGGTGTCCTCGAAGACCTGGGAGAGTTCGTCGGCCTGATCGGACGTCAGAGTGCCGGCATCGACTTGCTGCTGGATCAGATCGGCGATCTTTTCCTTCATCTCGTCGGGCGACGGCGGCGCGCTGGCCGAGGTGCCGCTCGACCGCCCGCTCGACAGCGTCTCGTCGATGCTCTTGAGCGCGGTGGTCAGCGCGGATTCGTCGGTCGACTGGATGCTGCCGGCGCTGATGTCCGATTGGAGCGTCGACTGCAGCCGGGCGAGCGGCGACTGGTGGGCTGTGGTGGAAGAAATCGAGGTCATTTTTCCCCTCGGGCTAGAGTCTTACGCGTTTACTCCAAGGAGCCAAGCGCCCCGTCCGTTAACGAGTGGTAACCATCCGGCCGTCGCGGTAACCGGGCGTTTCGAGGTGCGCGAAAGGAAACATCGGGATACAAAATAACTGTCGTGAACAGCGGACCGAATGCTAATGCTCGGCCGTTGAATGCGAATGGCCTTTGTTCATGCAGAACCATATCCTGCTCGTCGAAGACGATAACGACATCAATACGCTGGTGTCGCGCTACCTGAAGGCCAACGACTGCCGCGTGTCGGTAGCCCGTGACGGCCGCGAGATGGATCGCATCCTGTCGACCTCGCGCGTCGACATCGTGCTCCTCGACATCATGCTGCCCGGCGAGGACGGGCTCAGCATCTGCCGGCGCCTGCGCAACACCTCCACCATCCCGATCATCATCCTGTCGGCGCGCGGCGAGGAGATCGACCGGGTGGTGGGGCTGGAGATCGGCGCCGACGACTATGTCGCCAAGCCCTTCAGCGCCCGCGAACTCTTGGCCCGCATCCGCGCTATCCTCCGGCGCAGCAGCCTGCCGGCCGCCAAGGCGCCGCGCTCGGAGGCGCGCCACCTCTCCTTCGCCGGCTGGATGATCGACACCCGCGAGCGCAGCCTGACGACGCCTTCCGGCGCCAAGGCGACGCTGACCGGCGCCGAATTCGACCTGCTGGTCGCCTTCGCCGAGCGGGCCGGCATCACGCTCAGCCGCGACCAGCTGCTGGAGCTGACGCAGGGCCGGCTCGCCGCGCCGTTCGAACGGTCGGTCGACATCCTGGTCAGCCGTCTCCGGCGCAAGCTCTCCACCGACGACGAGAAGTCGGAGTTCATCCGCACCATCCGTTCGGAAGGCTACCTGTTCACGCCGGAGGTGACCGCCTCATGATCGGCAGGATCCTGCGCCTGGTCTTCGATTCCGTCGCCGGGCAGGTCATCGTCCTGCTGGTGCTGTCGATCGTCGCCATGCACGGCGTGCTGACGGCCTATTTCTTCCTGTCCAACCCGCGCTCCGTATTCTCCGCCTCGCCGGCCGAGACCGTCGGCGAGATCGGCGCCGCCGCCCATCTGCTCGCCGCCGCCGACCCGACGGAACGGCCGCGGCTTGCGGCACTCTTGCAAGGCACGCTGCCGTCGCTCGCCGCCTGCACCGGGCCGGTGCCGGCCGCCGCCGACCAAGTGCGCTACGGGCCGCTCGCCGCCCGCCTCGGCGGCGCCGCCACCGCCTACAAGATGTTCGACAGCCGGCCAAGTCCCGGCGACGAGGTGGTCGGTCCGCTCTACCTGGTGCTCTCCGACGACGCCTGCTACCGGCTCGACCTGCCGGAAGCGGAAGCGCCGCATTTCTTCGGCCCCGGTACCACCATGCTCGGCTTCCTGCTGATCACCACCGTGGTGCTGGTCAGCTGGGCGATGGTGGTGATCATCGGTCCGCTCCGCCGCTTCGAGGCGGCCGTCGAGCGCCTCCGGGACATGCGCTCGGAGGTCTCGGTACCGGAGATCGGCCCGCGCGAGCTGCGCTCGGCCATCTCCGCCTTCAACCGCATGCGCGCCCGCATCGGCAAGCTGATGGCCGAGAAGACCGCCATGCTGGCCGCCGTCAGCCACGACCTCAGGACGCCGATCACCCGACTGCGGTTGCGTGCCGAGTTCATCGAGGACGAGACGATCCGCGAGCCGATGCTGGCCGACCTCGACCACATGGCGGCGCTGGCCCAGGTGGCGCTGGTCCATCTCTCCGGCACCGACAGCCCCGAACCGTTCGACCAGACCGACCTGCCGAGCCTTCTCCAGACCATCGCCGACCAGTTCGCCGACCTCGGCCACGCCGTGACCTACGAGGGGCCGAGCCGCCTCGCCGCCCGCGTCCGCCATCGCGACATCCTCCGGGCGGTGACCAACCTCGTCGAGAACGCCGTGCGCTACGGCGACGAGGTGGTGGTGTCGCTGACGGAACTGCCGGACCGCAAGCTGGCGATCACCGTCGCCGACAACGGCCCCGGCATTGCGGCCGCCGAGCGCGAGCATCTGCTGGAGCCGTTCGTGCGCGGCGACAGCGCCCGCGGCACGCTGCCCAATTCCGGCTTCGGGCTCGGCCTAACCATCGCCCGCGACGTCGCCGAGGCGCACGGCGGCCGCATCGCGCTCGCCGACAACACGCCGCACGGCCTCAAGGCGACGCTGGAGATCGAGGGCTAGAAACGGTTCGGCCGACGAGTTTCCCTGCCGGCCGCATATTTCGTCCGAAGCGATCTCGCTCAGCCGTCCTTGCCGAGGCTCGCCACCGTCCAGCCGAACATCTCCGTATGGATGGTGTTGACCTTGAACTCATAGCCAGCCGCCTTGTCGTTGATCGCCTTGGCGGTATCGGCCGCCTTGGGATCGGCCGCCTCGGCGGCGATGCGGATCCAGCCCTTGCCGGCCTCGTCGCCGGCCGGCACCGCCGTGGCGGTCACCGTCAGGCCGTCGGTGGTCTCGTAGCGCAGCCGCGTCGTGTTGCCGATCGAAGCCGGCGTCTCCTTGCGCACGTCGGTGAAGTCGAAGGCTTGCAGGAAGGCGGTGACGCGGTTGGCCTTGCCCTCGTCGGGCGCCTTGCCGTCCGGCAGCGCCGCCGGCAGCAGCTTGTCGCCCGTGCGGACGAAGTCGACGGTGGCGCCGGTGGCGTCGGTCAGGGTCACCTTGGAGAGCGTCGCCGGCTTGATGTCGGTGATGCGGGTGTCGAACCAGTCGGCGCGGGCGGTCGGCAGGTCGAGCGAGCCGCGCACCAGATAGGATTGGGGGTTGCCGTCGAGGCGGACATACTGACCGCCGCGACTGCCGCCGACCGTGTAGTCCTTGGTGCCGGCGTAGACGGCGGCGACCACCGGCTTGCCCGCCTTGTCGACGAGCGCCACCCTGGTGGCCGCCCCGGTGGCCGCTGCGGGATCGGCGAGGCCGAGGTCGGCGTAGCGGTCGGGCTTGTCTGTCTTGTCCTCGTCGATGGTCAGGGTGGTCAGCGACGCCACCAGCTTGCGCACGGTGTCGATGCGCGCCGGATAGCCCGAGGCGTCGACGAAGCGATCGCCGTCGCGGGTGAGCGTGGTGGTGTCCTTGCCGACGGTGACGGCGAGGCTGTCGACCGCGTCGGCCTTCTGGACCAGGTCGGGCAGCAGTACCCGACCGCGATCGGCGACGGCGCTGTCGGCGGCGCTGCCGCCGGCGACCAGCACGGCGGCCGCCACGGCGGCGGCGGTGACGACGGCAAGGCCGATGAGCGATTTCGGCGTCATGGATTCATCCTCCTCGCTGGACTCAGGCTTTGCGGACCGGCAGCGGCCGCTTGGGCCGGCGCAGGGCGAAGGCGAGGGCAATCAGCGCCACCGCCGCCGGCACGATGCCGATGATCAGGATCATGATGCGGTTCTTCAGCGTGGCGACGTCGGCGCGGAGGTTGTACTGCACCTCGCGCAGTTCGGCGCGGGCGGACAGCAGATCGGACTTGAAGCTCTCGATCGTCTTAGCCGCATCGGCCGACACCAGTTCGCCGTCCTTGGCCTCGCCGGTGGCGGAGGCGTCCTTCAGGTTCTTCTCGGTGTCGGCGATGCGCTGCGTCAGTTCCTGCTGCTTGGCGAGGAAGCGTTCCTCGGCGGCGCGCTCCAGCGCGTCGATGCGGGTGAACGGCCGCCAGGAGACGGTGCGGCTCCTGAGATCGGCCAGCGCCACGCCTCCCGCCATCTGCTCGACGGCGTTGAGCAGGAAGTCGCCGTTGTTGGCGAACGCCTGCGCCACCTCGCGGCCGAGCACGTTCTGCTTCTGCAGCCAGTTGCGGTCAGACAGCATGTCGGCGTCGCCGACCAGCACGACGTTGGGGGCGCCGGCGCTCTCCTTGAGTGGCGTGCCGTCGGCCGGCGAGTCCTTCGGCTTGCCGTCCGGGAAGGCGGTCTTCAGCTTGCCTTCGAGGCGAGCGGCCACCACCGGCCGGCCGCCGGTCTTCTCGATCTTGGCGAGCAGGGCGCGCGGATCACCGTAGGGGTTGGCGGCCTCGCCGGCCGGCAGCAGGCCGGCGTCGGCGGAAGCGTACATCAGCGGCTTCAGCGTCGTGTCCTTGCCGGTGGCGGTGAAGGCGCCGGCGGTGGTCATCACCACGGCGTTGAGCTTGGAGGTCACCGCATCGCCGCGGTCGAAGCCGTCGTCGTGGATGGCGAACCAGGGATAGTTGGCGACCTCGGCCTGCCGGCCGCCGATGTTGCGGACGGTGCGGATGGCCCAGTCGGGATCGCCGACCGCCTTCTTGACGTCGAAGCCGACGCCCCAGGCGTCGAACATCTTCTGGAAGTCGGTAGCGTTGTTCTCGGCCGGCACGCCGGGCTGCGGCCCGGCCTCGGTCTCGGCGAAGGGATCGGCGAACACCAGCGTGGCGCCGCCGCCCAGCACCCACTGGTCGAGCGTGTAGAGCGTGCGGTCGGAGAGCTTCTGCGGCTGCACCACCACCACGACGCGGGTGCCGTCGGGCAGCTTGTCGACGTCGCCGCCGATGGTCTCGACGCTGTAGGTCTCCTTCAGCATGTTGAGGATCTGGGCCGGCTGTTGGCCAGTCATCGGATTGCCGGCCATGCCCAAGCCGTCGAGCAGCGCCACCACCGGCTTCTTCGGCTGGCCGAGTTCGGCGACGAGGCGCGTCAGGTCGTATTCCAGGAAGGCTTCGCGGTCGGGCGTGAACACCGGAATGTTGGCCGAGCCGTTGGTCGAGTTGGTGGCGGCGAGGCCGAAGTAGATCGGGTCGGAGGTGCCGTCGAGGCTGATGCGGTTGATGCCGAGGCCGACGGCGCGGTCCTCCTCCTCCGAATAGGGCTTGGGATCGATCACTTCCAGGGTGATCTCGCCGTGCGACAGGCTCTCGTAGGTGTCGAGCATGGCGCGGACGCGAGCGGCATAGGCGGCGAGCGCCGGTGCGGCCTGATGCAGGCCGGCCGACATGAACAGCCGCATGTGGATCGGCTCGTCGAGCTTGCCGAGCAGCGACCTGGTGCCGCTCGACAGCGAGTAGAGGCCGCCTTCGGTGAGATCGACGCGGCTCGATCGGAACAGCGTCCCCGACAGCGAGTTGACGGCGAGATAGAGGATGACCGCCAGGACGGCGCCGACGGCGACGAGACGGGACTTCGGGATCCGGTTGAACTTCGACATCACGAAACCTCAGGCGGCTTTCTTGGCATCGACGACCTGGACGTTGATCCAGAGCGCCAGCACGATGGTCGACAGGAACAGGATGACGGCCGGCGCCTCGAGGACGCCGCGCGTCAGCCGGTCGAAGTTGGTGATGAAGGATAGCGACTGCACCAGATCGACCACCCCGGCCGGCGCCCAGCCGCGCAGGGCGGCCAGCACCAGATCGGTGCCCGACATCACCAGCAGGAAGGAAACGATGGCCGACAGGATGAAGGCGATCACCTGGTTCTTGGTCATTGCCGAGATGCAGGCGGCAATGGCCAGGAAGGCGCCGGCCATCAGGAAGGAGCCGAGGTAGCTCGCCGCGACGATGCCGTTGTCGGGCGAGCCGAGGTAGAGCGTCACCAGCCAGAAGCCCATGGTGAGCACCAGCGCCACCGCCGTGAAGGCCCAGGCAGCCAGGAACTTGCCAATCACCACCTCATGGACGCGCACCGGCAGCGTCATCAGCAGTTCGATGACGCCGGAGCGGCGCTCCTCGGCCCACAGGCGCATGCCGATGGCCGGCATCAGGATGAGGAACAGCCAGGGGTGCCAGGCGAAGAACGGGCCGAGGTCGGCCTGTCCGCGCTCGAAGAAGCCGCCGGCGAAGAAGGCGAGGCCGGCCGAAAGGGCGAGGAACACCAGGAGGAACACGGCGGCCAGCGGCGTCGCGAAATAGGCGCGGAACTCGCGGCCGAACACCAGCCAGATGGTGCGGAAGGAGGTTCTCATCTCGTTGTCTCCGAGGGAAACGGCTCAGGCGGCCTTGCTGCCGGTGATCGAGCGGAAGACGGCTTCGAGGCTCGGGCGGATGCCGTCGACGACTGCGGCGTCGAGCAGCGCCGCCGGCGTCGCGTCGGCCACCACCCTGCCCTCGGCGATGATGACGACGCGGCTGCAGATCGCTTCCACCTCTTCGAGGATGTGCGTCGAGATGACGATCGCCTTGCCCGGCGCGATCGAGGCGATCAACTCGCGCATGTCGTGCTTCTGGTTGGGGTCGAGGCCGTCGGTCGGCTCGTCGAGGATCAGCACTTCCGGATCGTGGATCAGCGCCTGGGCGATGCCGACGCGGCGCTTGAAACCCTTGGAGAGGGCGTCGATCGGCCGATTCCAGACGATTTCGAGGTTGACGCGCTCGACCATCTCAGTGAGGCGGTCGTTGAGCAGGGTGCCGGACAGGCCGCGCATGTGGCCGATGAAGGCGAGGAAGTCGGCCACCGTCATGTCGCCGTAAGCCGGCGCGCCCTCGGGCAGGTAGCCGAGGCGGCGGCGGGCGGCGATCGGGTCGGCGAACACGTCGTGGCCGGCGATCGAAGCTGTGCCGGCGTCCGGCTCCAGGAAGCCGGTCAGCATCTTCATCGTCGTCGACTTGCCGGCGCCGTTGGGGCCGAGAAAGCCCACCACCTCGCCACGGCTCACCGAGAGGCTGACGCCGTCGACGGCGCGCAGTCTCGAAAACGTCTTGACCAAACCGGTGGCCTCTACGAGTTGCATGCCTTTTCCTCCAGCGATCAAATCGTCCACCCGTGGTCCCCGGCAGCGCCGGACCAGCCGGTCGCAGCTACCACGGGCGGGCAAGCAGGGATATCGGATTCTTGGCAAAATCGTGTTCAAGAACAGACCTTACCGATTGTTCATGAATAGACGCCCGACCTATCCGCAACGCCGCGTATGTGACTGGCCGGCGGGCACCACTTGCCCAACAAAACGCCTTGGCCAATCCTTGGGCGGTGGTAGAGTGGCGGCATGTCCCGCCGCTCCATCCTGCTCGGCCGAGAACGCCACAGCTTCGACGATCTGAAAGCCGTCATGGCCGCCGCCTCGCCGGAGAAATCCGGCGACCGGCTGGCCGGCATCGCCGCCGACAGCAACGAGCGGCGCGTCGCCGCCCGCTACGTGCTGGCCGACATCCCGCTCCGCAGCTTCCTCGACGAGCCGCTGATCCCCTACGAGATCGACGAGGTCACCCGCCTGATCCTCGACGGTCACGATGCCGAAGCCTTTGCGCCGGTCGCCCACATGACGGTCGGCCAGTTCCGCGACTGGCTCATGTCCCGCGACTGCACGACGGAGGCGCTTACCGCCCTGGCGCCGGGCCTGACGCCGGAGATGGCCGCCGCCGTCTCCAAGGTGATGCGCAACCACGACCTGATCGTCGCGGCGGCCAAGGCGCGCGTCGTCACCGGCTTCCGGACCACCATCGGCCTTCCCGATCGCCTCTCCAGCCGGTTGCAGCCCAACCACCCGACCGACGACCCCGAGGGCGTCGCCGGCTCGACGCTCGACGGCCTCACCTACGGCATCGGCGACGCGGTGATCGGCATCAACCCGGCCGGCGACAACCTCGACGCCTGCATGCGGCTGATGGAACTGTTCGACCGGCTGCGCCAGCGCTTCGACATCCCCACGCAATCCTGTGTGCTGACCCACGTCACCACCTCGATCAAGGCGGTGGAAGCGGGGGCGCCGCTCGACCTCGTCTTTCAGTCGGTGGCCGGCACAGAAGCGGCCAACCGCGGCTTCGGCGTCGATCTGGCGCTGCTACGGGAGGGGCGTGAGGCCGCCCTCAGCCTCAGGCGCGGCACGGTCGGCGACAACGTCATGTATCTGGAGACCGGCCAGGGCTCGGCGCTTTCCGCCGATGCCCACCACGGCGTCGACGAGCAGACCGTCGAGGCGCGTGCCTACGCCGTCGCCCGCCATCTCAAGCCGCTGATCGTCAACACCGTGGTCGGGTTCATCGGGCCGGAGTATCTCTACGACGCCAAGCAGATCATCCGCGCCGGCCTCGAAGACCATTTCTGCGGCAAGCTCCTGGGCGTGCCGATGGGTGTCGACGTCTGCTACACCAACCACGCCGAGGCCGACCAGGACGACATGGACAACCTGATGTTCCTGCTCGCCTCGGCCGGCGTCAACTTCCTGATCGCCGTGCCGGGCGCCGACGACGTCATGCTGAACTACCAGTCGCTCAGCTACCACGACATCGTCAGCCTGCGCCACGCCTTCGGCCGGCCGCCGGCACCGGAGTTCGAGGCCTGGCTCCATCGCATGGACCTCATCGACGACGACGGCCGCCTGATGCCGCAGGGGAGTCAGGTCGCCCGCCGCCTGATCGACTACAGGGCGTCGGCATGAGCAACCCCGTCGACCTCGATCCCTTCGCCCGCTTCCGCGCCGTCACCCGCGCCCGCATCGGCCTCGGACGGGCCGGCGACTCGCTGCCGATCCGCGCCGTGCTCGACTTCCAGCTGGCGCACGCCCGCGCCCGCGACGCCGTGCACGGCCGCGTCGACTTCGCCGCCATGGCAGAGCGCCTCGGCGCCAGCCGGCCGGTGATCCGCCTGAAATCGTGCGCCGCCGATCGGCCGACCTATCTCGCCCGGCCCGACCTCGGCCGCCGCGTCGATCCCACGATGCTGGCCGGCGTCTGGAAGGACGCCTTCGACGTCGCCTTCGTCATCGCCGACGGCCTTTCCGCCGCCGCCGTCGAGGCGCACGCCGAGAGCGTGCTCGCCGCCTGTCTGCGCCGGCTCGGCGACCTCGCCGTGGCGCCCGTCGTGCTCGGGGAGCAGGCACGCGTCGCCTTTGGCGACGAGGTCGGCGCGGCGCTCGGCGCCCGCCTCGTCGTGGTGCTGATCGGTGAACGGCCGGGACTGTCGGTGCCCGACAGCCTTGGCGCCTACGTCACCTTCGAGCCACGGGTCGGCCGGCGCGACAGCGAGCGCAACTGCGTCTCCAACATCCACGCCGACGGCCTGTCATACGAGGCGGCCGCCGACCGGATCGTCTGGCTGGTTCGCGCGGCGCTGCGCCTCGGCCTGACCGGTATCGATCTCAAGGAAGACGCGAGCGGGGCAACGGCGCTTCCCGTTGTTTGAACCGGATTTATTTGAACAATCCGCCGCCGGCACGACCCTTCGCCAATACTCTCCTAACCATCGTTGTCCTAGCATCGCCGTCTCGCATGAGGCAGCGCAGCCGAATCGGCGGAGGTGACGAGGATGCGCCTGAGCGGAGTTCTGGGGACGATTGCGTTGTCGATCGGCGCGGCCGGCATCGCGCCGGCGGCTGAGATGCTGACCATCGCCGCCGTCGACAATGCCGACATGATCCGCATGCGCGAGCTGACCGACGACTTCACAGCCGACAATCCCGGCATCCGGATCAACTGGGTGATGCTGGAAGAGACCATCCTGCGCCAGAAGGTGGCGACCGACATCGAGACGCACGGTGGCCAGTTCGACATCATGACCATCGGCAACTATGAGGTGCCGATCTGGGCCAGGCAGGGCTGGCTGACGCCGCTCACCGACCTCGGCGCCAAATACGACGAAAGCGACCTGTTGCCGGCCATCCGCAAGGCGGTGTCCTACGACGGCAAGCTCTACGCCTCGCCCTTCTACGGCGAGAGCGCCATGCTGATGTACCGCACCGACCTGTTCCGCGCCGCCGGCCTCGAAATGCCGCCGTCGCCGACCTGGAGCTTCGTGCGCGAGGCGGCGCTGAAGCTCACCGACAAGGCCGCCGGCCGCTACGGCATCTGCCTGCGCGGCAAGGCCGGCTGGGGCGAGAACATGGCGTTTCTCACCGCCGCCGGCAACTCCTTCGGCGCCCGCTGGTTCGACCTCGACTGGCGGCCGGAATTCCGTTCCCCCGAATGGCGGCAGACGCTCGACTTCTACGTCGAGCTGATGCAGGACGCGGCGCCGCCCGGCGCCGCCTTCCGTGGCTATGCCGACAATCTCGATCTGTTCCGGACGGGCGGCTGCGCCATATGGATCGATTCCACCGTCGCCGCCTCGACGCTGAACGATCCCAAGACCTCCAGCGTGGTCGGTCGCGTCGGCTACGCGCCCTTTCCCACCCACGGCGGCCTCGGCAACCATGGCAACTGGCTGTGGACCTGGAATCTGGCCATCCCCGCCGGCACCACCAAGGCCGACGCGGCGCAGCGCTTCATCGCCTGGGCGACCGACCGCGACTATGCCGAACTGGTGGCCGCCCATGAGGGCTGGACCTACGTGCCGCCCGGCACGCGCACCTCGCTCTACAACAATCCGTCCTACCGCTCGGCGGCGCCGTTCTCCGGCTACACGCTCAACGCCATCAACACCGCCAACCCCGACCAGCCGACCGTCAAGCCGGTGCCCTACAAGGGCAGCCAGTTCGTGGCGATCCCGGAGTTCCAGCGCATCGGCAATGCCGTCGGCCAGATCTTCGCCGCCGCCGTGGTCGGGCAGATGGGCACCTCGGAAGCGCTGTCCGCCGCCAACGACCTGACGCTCCGGGAGATGAAGCGGGCCGGCTACATACGGTAGAGTACGGACCGGCCGGCAATTTGTCGCCGAACAACGTCCGCGACGCGGCTTTTTCCTAGTCTCCCTCCATCCCGCCGGTCACCCCGGCAAGAAGGGCTGCAAGCCCCCGAGGATGGAGACGGACAGATGTTTTGCTACCAGTGTGAACAGACCGCCCGCGGTACCGGCTGCGTGACGCGCGGCGTCTGCGGCAAGTCGCCGGAGGCCTCCGACCTGCAGGATGTGCTCCTCCACGCCGCCAAGCGCCTCGCCAGCCGCTATGCCAACGTACCCGCCGCCGAACGGCCGGCCAGCCTGGCGCCGATGCTCGAGGACGCCCTGTTCGTCACCGTCACCAACGTCAACTTCGACACCGCCTCCATCCTGGAGCAGATCCGCGAAGTGGTCGCCGCGGCCGGCGCCAATGCCGCCGGCGTGGCCGTCGAGGCGCCCGAGGACACGCTGCTCGCCTGGTCGCGCGATTCGATGATCGACGCCCGCAAGGCCAGCCTCGGCGACGACGTCACCGGCCTGCAGGAACTGCTGCTCTACGGCCTCAAGGGCATGGCCGCCTACGCCCACCACGCCCGCCAGATGAACCGCGCCGACCCGGTGGTCGACGCCTTCACGGTCGAGGCGCTGGCCAAGCTCGACGCCGGCGTCGCCTCGGTCGACGAGCTGATCGCGCTCAATCTCAAGTGCGGCGAAGTCTCCGTCAACGTGCTGGCGCTGCTCGACGCCGCCCACGGCGACACCTTCGGCAAGCCGACGCCGACGCCGGTGCTGATGGGCCACGTGCCCGGCAAGGCGATCCTGATCTCCGGCCACGACATGGTCGATCTCAAGGCGCTCCTGGAGCAGACCGAGGGCAAGGGCATCAACATCTACACCCACGGCGAGATGCTGCCGGCCCACGGCTATCCCGAACTGAAGAAGTTCAAGCACCTAGCCGGTCACTTCGGCGGCGCCTGGATGCTGCAGCAGCGGGAGTTCCCGAAGTTCCCCGGCGCCATCCTGATGACCACCAACTGCCTGATGCAGCCCTCCGACGACTATGAAGGCCGCCTGTTCACCCGCAACCTGGTGGCCTGGCCGGGCATCGCCCACATCGACGACCGCGACTTCACGCCGGTCATCGAAGCGGCCCTCGCCGCCCCCGGCTTCACCGACAGCGTCAAGACCGGCGAGCATCTGGTCGGCTTCGGACACGACGCCGTGCTCGGCGCCGCCGACAAGATCATCGGAGCCGTAAAGGCAGGCGAGATCAAGCACTTCGCCGTCATCGGCGGCTGCGACGGCTCGGAGGGCGAGCGCTCCTACTACACCGATCTCGGCACGACCATCCCGAACGACTGGGTGATCCTGACGCTCGGCTGCGGCAAGTACCGCCTGCTCGGTCACGACTACGGCACCGTCGCCGGCCTGCCGCGCCTGCTCGACATGGGCCAGTGCAACGACAGCTTCTCCGCCGTCAAGGTGGCGCTGGCGCTTGCCGATGCCTTCGGCTGCACGGTCAACGACCTGCCGCTGTCGATCGTGCTTAGCTGGTTCGAGCAGAAGGCGGTCTGCGTGCTGCTGGCGCTGCTGCACCTCAACGTCAAGAACATCCGCATCGGGCCGCGCCTGCCCGCCTTCCTGACGCCGGCCGTCCTGAAGGTTCTGGTCGACACCTTTGGCCTGAAGCCGGTGGGCGAGGTGGAAAGCGACCTCAAGGCGATGGCCAACGCCGCCTGAGCGATGAAAAAAGACCGGCCGGGCATCGCTGCCCGGCCGGTGGTTTCTCCGAAGAGCCGCTTGGCGCGTCACACTCCGATGGCGATCCTCTGAAGACAGAACAGCACCGTCAGGAACGCCGCGGCGACGGCGATCCGCAGGCAGAATCCGGCGGATGGACCTATGAAGGCCCGCCCCACTTCCTTGACCATGGTGACAATCACGGCCGCCTCCCTGTTGCGTTCGCAGGTCACCTAGAGCATTTCCGGTGAACTCAAGTTCACCGACAATGCTCTATGTCTTTGTCTAGACGCAATTCTGGACGCAAAACCGGTTTCCACTTTTGCTGGAATTGCTCTAGTGAACGTCGAGCCCGGCGAGTTCCTCCCCCCTCCGGGCCGCACGTCGCAGGAAGCTAGAATCGAATCCGGCGAAGAGCCATTCAAAACGTTTCGTCTACGTATTCGGCGGGATGGGCGGCGCCTGTCGCCGGAACGCCGTTCAGGCTATATCTTTCCCAACAAATATAAGTTTTCGGACAGCCCATGACGAATGCCGCCGCCCTTCTGAACACCACATCGGCCGGAGACGTTTTCGACCGGGACGCCGTCAAGGCGCTGTTCAACCTGCCGCGCCAGGAGCTGTTCGCCCGCGCCGACACGGTGCGCAAGGACAACATGGGCGACGAGGTGTTCCTGCGCGGCATCGTCGAGTTCTCCAACGTCTGCGCCAACGACTGCCTCTACTGCGGCATCCGCAAGTCCAACCACGACGTGCGCCGCTACCGCATCGAGGAGGATGAAATCCTCGAGGTGGCCCGCCGCATGGAAGGCTGGCAGCAGACCACCATCGTGCTGCAATCGGGCGAGGTAGCGGCCGACAAGGAGGACGCGCGCATCGAGCGCATCATCGCCCGGATCAAGACCGAGACGCGCCTTGCCGTAACGATGAGCGCCGGCAACCGGCCGCGCGATACCTACGCCCGCTGGCGGGCGGCCGGCATGGACCGCTACCTGCTGCGCTTCGAGACGTCCGACCCGGACCTCTTCGCCTATCTTCACCCCGACTGCGGCCTCAATGAGCGCATCCAGTGCCTCAGGGATCTGCGCGGTCTCGGCGTGCAGGTCGGCTCCGGCTTCATGATCGGCGTGCCCGGCGAGACGCTGGATATCCTCGCCGACAACATCCTGCTCTGCCGCGATCTCGACCTCGACATGATCGGCATCGGGCCGTTCATCGCCCATCCCGATACGCCGCTGGCCGGCCTTGCCAACGCCTATGCCGGCGACACCGACATGTTCTTCGCCGCCGTGGCGGCGCTGAGGATCGTCAACCCGCGCGCCCACATTCCGGCGACGACGGCCTTCGATGCCATCTTCCCGCATGCCGGCCGCGATCTGGTGCTGCAACGCGGCGCCAACGTGTTCATGCCCAACGCCACGCCCGGCCGCTTCCGCAAGAACTACATGCTCTATCCGGACAAGCCCTGCGTCGACGAGGACGACCACCAGTGCTCCGGCTGCGCCGCCGCCCGCATCTGGTCGATCGGCCGGCTGATCGGCCAGGGGCCGGGGCATTCGATCAAGGCGCGGTGATCCCCGCCGATCCCGGCATTCCCGGCCCCGCCTGCCCGGCTTGAGCCCGCCTCGCGGCCCGGCCGGTCGCGGGCCGTCGTCCGTTGCCCTCCTCTCCGACTTTGGAACAATCGCCGGTCGCCGGCCGTTGTCCGGTCCTCAACGGAAAGGAGTTCGAGATGAACAGGATTCTTGCAGCCTCGATTCTGGCCGGCGTCGCCGCCTTCGCTTCCACCGCCTTCGCCCAGGAGGGCACCGTCTCCGGCGCGGCCGGCGGCGCGGCGACCGGTGCGGTGATCGGCGGCCCGGTGGGCGCGGTGGTCGGTGGCGTCGCCGGCGCGGCGGTCGGCACCCTGCTCGATCCGCCGCCTCCGGAAGTGCGCACCGTGGTGATCCAGCAGACGACGCCGTCGGTGATCTACGAGCAACCGGTCGTCGTTGGCCAACCGCTGCCGACCACCGTGGTGCTCTACCCGGTCCCCGGCTACGAGAACTATTACTACACCGTCGTCAACAACGAGCGCGTCATCGTCGACCCGCAGAGCCGCGTGGTGATGCAGGTGATCGATTGACGACCGCGCGACGATATGGCGAAAAGGCGGGGCTTCGACCCCGCTTTTTCATTGGTTGGCGTTGGCCCGCTCGAAGGCGATGCGCGCCGCCGGGAACGGCCCCAGCGAGCGGTGCAGCACGCCCTGCACGCGGCTGATGGCGACGCCGTAGTTGGTGATCGGCACGCCCTGCCGCTCGGCCTGGCGGATCCTGAGCAACGCCTGCTTGCGGTTGACGGTGCAGGCGCCGCACTGGACGACCAGCGCGTAGGGGCTGAGATCGTCGGGGAAGGCGCGGCCGGCCATGGTTTCGAACTCGATGTCGCCGCCGGCATACTGGCGGAACCAGCGGGGAATCTTCACCCGGCCGATGTCGTCGGCCATCGAATGATGGGTGCAGGCCTCGGCGATCAGCACCTTGTCGCCCGGCTTCAGTTGGTCGATCCGGGCGGCGCCCTCGGCGAGGCGCACGAGATCGCCCTTGAAGCGGGCCATCAGGATCGAGAAGGTGGTCAGCGGCACGTCGTCCGGCGTGTCGGCCGCCGCCTTCAGCACGATCTGACTGTCGCAGACCACCAGATCGGGTTTCTTCTGGAAGGACTTCAGCGTCGTCGCCAGTTCGCGCTCCTTGACCACCGTGCAACTGGCGTCGGCGTCGAGGATATCGCGGATGGCCATCACCTGCGGCAGGATCAGCCGGCCCTTGGGGGCGGAGAGGTCGATCGGCACCACCAGCACCACGTGGCCGCCGGCCGGCACCAGATCGGCGAGGAGATGCGGCACCTCGAACGAGCTTTCCGGCGCGGCGTCCAGGATCACCTCGCGCACGCGGGCGGCGTCGGCCTTGCTGGCGGTGGATATGGCGGCGAAGGGCACGTCGCGCGCCTTCACCGCCGCCAGCGCCGCTTCCGGCGGCGGCGCCAGATCGGCCTTGGTGAAGACGACGCAATAGGGCGTCTCGCGGTCGGCGAGCGCGTCCATCAGCCTGACCTCGTCGTCGCCGATCGGTCCGTCGGTGACGATGATGCCGAGGTCGGTGTGGTCGAGCGCCTTGAGCGTCTTGTCGACGCGCAAGCCGCCGAGATCGCCGACGTCGTCGACGCCGGCGGTATCGACGAACAGCACCGGACCGATCGGCAGCAGTTCCATCGCCTTCTCGACCGGATCGGTGGTGGTGCCGGCGACGTCGGAGACGATCGATACCTGTTGCCCGATCAGCAAGTTGACCAGCGACGACTTGCCGACGTTGCGCCGGCCGTAGACGCCGATGTGCAGGCGGAGACCCTTGGGCGTGGCAAGCATTGTCTTGGTCCCTATTTGGTACCCAGCGCCGTCATGGCGTTGGCGGACAACAGGCGTTCGAGGTCGTCGGGCGCGATCAGCCGGCGGTCTAGGACGATCTCGATCACCGAGCGGCCGCTGTCGCGGGCCGCCGTCGCCACCTCGGTCGCCGTCTCGTAGCCGAGGCGCGGCAGCAGCGCCGTGACGACGGCGCGGCTTTCGCTGACCTGCCGGCGGCAGGCCGCCTCGTCGACGGCGAGGCCCTCGACGCAGCGGCTGCGGAAGATAGTGCAGGCGGCTTCCAGGAGGTCGAGGCTGTCGAGCAGCGCGTCGGCCAGAAGTGGCAGGAAGGCGTTCAGCTCCATCTGGCCGTTCTGGGCGGCCAGCGTCACCACCTGGTCGTTGCCCATCACCTTCATCGCCGCCTGCCCCACCGCCTCGGGGATCACCGGATTGACCTTGCCGGGCATGATCGACGAGCCCGCCTGCACGGCCGGCAGGATGATCTCGCCGAAGCCGGCCTGCGGCCCGGACGACAGCAGGCGGAGGTCGGAGGAAATCTTGTAGAGGTTGACGGCGTTGGCCTTCAGGATGCCGGACACCTCGACGAAGGCGTCGGCGTTCTGCGTGGCGTCGACGAGGTTCTCCGCCCTGGCAAGGCCGAGGCCGGTCACCTCGCGCAGCACCTCGGTGACCATGAACACATAGTCGCGCGGCGCGGCGATGGCGGTGCCGATGGCGGTGCCGCCGAGATTGACGACCCGCAGCCGTTCCTCGCATTTGAAGACGCGCCAGCGATCGCGCGACAGCGCCTCGGCCCAGGCCGAGAACACGGCGCCGTAGGCGATGGGACAGGCGTCCTGCAACTCGGTGCGGGCGATCTTGACAACCCCCGACCAGGCCCGCTCCTTGTCCTGAAAGGCGACCTGCAGATCGGCGATGGCCTTTTCGAGGCCATGCAGGCGGCGGATGGCGGCGATCTTCAGCGCCGTCGGGAAGGTGTCGTTGGTCGACTGATTGAGGTTGACGTGGTCGTTGGGGTGGACGCGGGCGTGGACGCCCCGCCGGCCACCCAGCAGTTCCTCGGCGCGATTGGCGATCACCTCGTTGACGTTCATGTTGAGCGAGGTGCCGGCGCCGCCCTGCAACGCATCGACGACGATCTCGTCGAGCAGCGTGCCGTCCTCGATGTCGCGGGCGGCGCGGATGATCGCCTCGGCGACATCGTCGGAGAGGAGGCCGAGGCGATGGTTGGTCCGGGCGGCGGCGATCTTCACCGCCGCATAGGCTTTGATCAGCTCCGGATGGGCCGGCCGGCCGCTGAGCGGGAAGTTGTCGCGCGCCCGCGCCGTGTGGATGCCCCAGAGGACATCCTCGGGAACCTCACGCTCGCCGATCAGATCGGCCTCGCGCCGCGCCATCATGTCCCTCCGGGCAACGTCCGCCTCAGCGGTAGACGTCGCGCTTGCCCTCGCGCACCTTGCGCATCATCGTCTGGGAATAACGGGCGATCTTCGGCTCCATGGTGGCGACCTCGGCGGCCACCGCCTTTTCACCCGCCGCGCAGGTGTCGTCGGAGCCGTAGTCGAGCATGTATTCCATGAAGGACGACAGGGCGTTCGGCCCGCACATTTCGCGGATCAGGCCGGGCTTGGCAAGGTCCATGAAGTCGGCGCCGGTGCGGCCCATGCGGTAGCAGGCGGTGCAGAAGGACGGCACGCAGCCGCTGGCGGCGATGTCGCGCACCACCTCGTCGAGCGGCCGGTGATCGCCGCGGGTGAACTGGGCGGCATGCTCCTCGACCGGCGTGGCGTAGCCGCCGGGGTTGGTGCGGCTGCCGCCGGAGATCTGCGACACGCCGAGCCGGAAGGCCTCGCGGCGCATCTCCGGGCTTTCGCGCGTCGACAGGATGATGCCGGTGTAGGGCACGGCGAGGCGCAGGATGGCGATGATCTTCTTGAAGTCGGTGTCGGAGACGGCGTGCGGCGGCGCCATCGACACGTCGGAGCCGAAAGCCGGCTCCATGCGCGGCACCGAGATGGTGTGCGGGCCGACGCCGAAGGCGTCTTCGAGATGGGCGATGTGCTGCATGGTGGCCAGCACCTCGAAGCGCCAGTCGTGCAGGCCGAACAGCGGGCCGATGCCGACGTCGTCGATGCCGGCCGCCATGGCGCGGTCCATCACCGACATGCGCCAGTCGAAGTCGGCCTTGGCGCCCGAGGGATGCATCGCCTCGTAGACCTTGCGGTTGTAGGTCTCCTGGAACAACTGGTAGGTGCCGATGCCCGTCGCCTTCAGGCGGACGAACTCCTCGGTCTCCAGCGGCGCGACGTTGACGTTGATGCGGCGGATCTCGCCGCGGCCGCGCTTCACCGAGTAGATCTTCTCGATGGCGTCGATCAGGTACTGGAAGCCGGTCTTCGGGAAGGCCTCGCCGCCGATCAGCAGCAGGCGCTTGTGGCCCTGGTCGATCAGCGCCGCCGTCTCGGCCTCGATCTCCTCCATGGTCAGGATCTTGCGGTCCAGCTCCTTGTTGGAGCGGCGGAAGGCGCAGTAGACGCACTCGTTGAGGCAGATGTTGGAGAAGTAGAGCGGCGCGAACAGCACGATGCGCGGGCCGTAGATCTCCGTCTTCACCTTCTCGGCGGTGTGGAACAGCTCGTCCATCAGGTCGGGATCGGTGACGGCGCAGAGCACGGCGACGTCGTCCTCGGAGAGGCCGCCGAGCAACGCCGCCTTGTCGAGGATCTCGCGGACGCGCAGCCGGTCGGCGCCGGCAGCGGTGGCGGCGATCTCCGCCTCGATACGGGTTTCATCGAGCCAGGTGATGCGTTCGGTCTTCGTCATCGTGTCAGCCTTTCACCGGCCCGTCCGCCGGAGCTTTTTCGAGGCGACACTGCCTGATCTTGCGCCAGGGCGATTTGCGCAAGATCAATCCTAACTCGGTTAACTGGAATACCTGAGTAATAAAACTAAGAAAGAGCGGCCGCCACAGGCGATCATCTTGCCCGGCCGGGGGGCGCCAGCCCATCACGGCGTTTCCTCCCGCGCAAAAAGCGGGTAGGTTCGGACCCTCACAGCAAGGAAGGTTCGAATGAACGCCAGGAACGACGAAGCCTTGTCCGCTGCCTGCCGGGAAGCGCGCGGCCGGGTGCGCCTCAGGGGCGTCTCCCGTTCGTTGCCGGTCGCCCTTCTGAGGACGCGGGAAGCGGTGATGCGGCAGTTTCGGCCGGCGCTGAGATCGGTCGATCTCACCGAGCAGCAGTGGCGCGTGCTGCGGGCGCTCGACTCGGTGCCGGAGATCGACGCCACCGGCCTCGCCATGTCCACCTTCCTGCTGCCGCCGTCGCTGTCGCGCATCCTGCGCGACCTCGAGAAGCGCGACCTGATCGCCCGCCGCCCCGACCCGACCGACCTCAGGGCCTGGCTGATCTCGCTGACGCCCGAGGGGCGCAAGACCATCGATTCGGCCGCCGTGTGGATCGAGAACATCTACGCCGCCATGGCGACGCGGATCGGCAAGGAGCGCTTCGACACGCTGATGCGGCTACTCAGAGACGTCGAGCAGGATCTGACGATGCCGCTCGCCGATCCCGGCGAGGACGCCTCCGAAGCCTGAGGCCGGCGAACGGAACGATTGGCGGAGGAGATATGCTGAAGACGGGATTTGACGGTGGCGCTTGGCTGAACGAGCCTTCCCGCTGGGAGATCGACGGCGGCACGCTGACCGTCGCCACCGAGGCCGAGACCGATTTCTGGCGCGAGACCCATTACGGCTTCGTCCACGACAACGGCCACGCCTACCTGCTGCCGGCCGACGACGGGTTCACCGTCGAGGCGCGCATCCGCGCCGACTACGCCGCCCTCTACGACCAGGCCGGCCTGCTGTTGCGCCTCGACGAAAGGCGCTGGCTGAAGTGCGGCGTCGAGCTGACCGACGGCGCGCCGTTCCTGTCGGTGGTGGCGACCGACGGCCGGTCCGACTGGTCGATCGCCCAGCCGTTCGGGGGCCTCGACGACGTCCGGCTGCGGCTGACCGTCCAGGCCGGCGCCGCGCGTATCCAGGCGTCGAAGGACGGCGAGCGCTGGCCGATGCTCCGCCTCGCCGCCGTCCCCGAGGCGCCGCGCTATCTGGTCGGGCCGATGGCCTGCTCGCCGACCCGGGCCGGCTTCGTCGCCATGTTCTCCGATTTTTCGATCGGACCGGCTTCGACCGACCCCCTGCACGCCGAAGCCTGAGACGCCGGAGGTCCCGCCCATGCCGTCCGCTCCCGCCATTGCGCTTGCCGGCGTCGGCAAGGTGTTCGCCACCGAGGCCGGGGGCAGCGTGACGGCGCTTGCGGGCGTCGATCTTACGGTAGCGCCCGGCGAATTCGTGGCGCTGATCGGCCCGTCCGGCTGCGGCAAGAGCACCATCCTCAGGCTGGTCGCCGGGCTCGACCGGCCGAGCGAGGGCACGGTCAGCGTGCACGGCGGCGATCCGGAAGCGCTCTCTCGCGCCCACAAGCTGGGCTTCGCCTTCCAGGACGCGGCGCTGCTGCCCTGGCTCGACGTCAGCGGCAACATCGCCATGTCCTTCCGTCTGGCCGGCCTTGCGACGGACGCCGACCGCGTCGCCGCGCTGATCGACCTCGTCGGCCTTGCCGGCTTCGAGCGGGCGCGGCCGGACGAACTCTCCGGCGGCATGCGCCAGCGCGTCGCCATCGCCCGGGCGCTGGCGCTGGAGCCAGAATTGCTGCTGCTCGACGAGCCGTTCGGAGCGCTCGACGCGGTGACGCGGCGGCAGATGAATCTCGAATTGCAGCGCATCTGGAGCGCCGCGCGGACCACGACGCTGCTCGTCACCCACGCCGTCGACGAGGCGCTGTTCCTGGCCGACCGCGTGGCGGTGATGAGCCCGCGCCCCGGCCGCATCGCCGAGGAGGTGACGGTGCCGTTCGGCCGGCCGCGCGCTCCGGCGCTGCTCCGCGAGGCCGCCTTCCACGCGCTCGAGGACCGGCTGACCGAGGCGCTGCTGCCGGAGGCCGGTTGAGCAGGCGGTGCAGCCTATTGCGCAGCCGGCCCCGAAACGCTAGGTAACCGTCAGGTTTGTCGCGGGGCATAGCGCAGTCTGGTAGCGCACCTGCTTTGGGAGCAGGGGGTCGCAAGTTCAAATCTTGCTGCCCCGACCAAACCTCTGGTTTCCCACGGTCTTCGTCCGAAGATCGTTCGCGACAGAGGAGAGGACCCGATGCCGGCGCGAATCTACAAGCCTGCCAAGACCGCCATGCAGTCCGGACAGGGCCGCACGGAGCGCTGGCTCCTGGAATTCGAGCCGGAGAAGCCCAAGAGCATCGAGCCGCTGATGGGCTACACCTCGTCGGGCGACATGCGCCAGCAGGTGCGCCTTTCCTTCGACACCCGCGAGGAGGCGATCGCCTATGCCATGCGCGAGGGCCTCGCCTATCAGGTGATGGAGCCCAAGGAGCGGACGCCGAAGAAGCTCTCCTACTCCGACAACTTCAAGTTCGCCAAGGCCGAGACCTGGACGCACTGAGCCGGTCTCCTTTCCGGCGGCACCCCGCCGGCCCGACGGCTCCATAGCTCAGCTGGATAGAGCAGCCGCCTTCTAAGCGGCAGGTCGCAGGTTCGAGCCCTGCTGGAGTCGCCATTTTCCGCCCGCCGCCGGGCAGCGCCTTGCTGCCGCCCCTTTTTCCAGCAGGATAGCCGGCAACGAAACTCCCGGCAGGAGCGAAGCGATGGACGTGGAACGTGTCGGGCGGCGGCTTTTCCAGCTGGCGGGCGTCGTCTCGCTTGCCGCCATAGTGATCCTGTCGGTGCTGCCTGGCGCCGAACGCCCGCATGTCCTCGGCTCGGGAAACGCCGAACACCTGATCGCCTATGCCGGCGCCGCCTTCTTCGCCTCGTCGCTGCCGATCTTCCGCGGCTGGCGCATCGTGCTGGTGCTGTCGGCCGCCTCGCTGATCTTCGAGGGGATACAGATGTTCATCCCCGGTCGCGGCCCCGGCCTCGACAACTGGATGGCCTCCACCGTCGGCGCCCTTGCCGGACTTCTCCTCGCCCGCGCCTTCGTCGCCGTCGCTCGTTCCACCCTTGCCATCGCCTCGCGCTGAGACCGGCTCCCGCGCCGACGTGTTTCCCCCGACTCGACAAAATCCGCAGGCGTCCGATCATCCTCGCCGTCGTCCTTGGCAAAAGGAGACGCTCCATGACGGATGCCGGGGTGTTTGTCGTCCTTGGCGTAGCGGTTGCCGCCCTCGCGCTGTTTGGCGCGCTGGCCGTCGGCTTTGTGCGGCTGTTGCGCCTCAACGGCGGGCGCGGCGGTTGGCGCCGTCTTGCCCGGGAGTTCGCCAGTGACCGGCCGATGCCGGCCGCCGCCCTCCATCGCCAGACGATCCGGGTCGGCGCCGTCGCCTACCGCCGCTCGGCCGAGATCGGCGCCGATGCCGACGGCCTCCATCTCGCCCTTTCCGGTGCCGGCCGGCTGTTCGGCCTGCCGCCGCTGTTGCTGCCGTGGCCGCAGATCGCCGAACCGGAGCCGGCGCGCCTCTACGGCCGGCCGGCGATGCGGCTGACGGTGCCGTCGGCGGCCACCGACCTGCATCTCTACCTCCAGACCTATCAGGCCCTCGTCGCCGCCGGCGCGCGGAAAGCTGCACCATGAGCTTGAAACACGCCGTCCTGCCGGCGCTGGCCGGATGGATCGCCCTGTCCGCGCCGGCCGGCGCGGACGAGTTGCGGCTCGCCCAGATGTTCGACTGCTCGGGCACCTGGACCGTCGAGACCCGGCTGGTGGCGGCCAGCAAGCCGGTCAACCCCGGCTATAACGAGGGCGACGCCCGCGTCGAGCAATGGCTGATCCGGCAATCGGGCACGGCGCTGCAACTGACCTCGCAAGCCGGCACCATCGGCGGATCGATCGTCGACGGCTATGCCCTGGTGTTCGCCGACACCTCGGACAACGGCCTCGGCGTCCGCACCGCCATCCGCATCGAGGCGCGCATGCAGTCGCCGGCCGCGATGATCGGCACCATCCGCGTCGACTATTTCTCCTCGCAGTTCGGCCAGCCGATCGGCCTCGACGCCTGGACATTCCAGGCGGTGCGCGGGGTCAACTGACCACCAGTTCCACGCCCGATTGCTTCAGTGCCGCCGTCAGCGTGTCCGGCGGCGAGGCGTCGGTGACCAGCGCGTCGACGTCGCGCCAGGAAGCGTAGCGGGAGGGAAAGACGGCGTCGAACTTGGAATGGTCGGCCACCACCACGCATTTCGCCGCCCGCGCCACCATCGCCGTATAGACGGCGCCGCATTCGAGCAGCGCTTCCGACGGACCGTCGACGGTGAGGCCCGAGGCGCCGGTGATGGCGCAGTCGGCGTAGAAGTTGCCAAGGAAGGAGACGGCGTGCGAGCCGACAGTGGCGCCCTCGCTGGCGTGATAGTCGCCGGGCAGCATCAGTACCTTGATGGTCGGGTTGAAGGCCAGCACCGTCGCCACGCCGAAGGAATGGGTGATGACGGTGATGTTTTTCATCTCGATGGCGATGCGGCGGGCGACGTGGACAGTGGTGGCGCCGGAACCGATCATCAGCACGCGCGCATCGCCGATTGCCTTCAGCGCGGCGCGGGCGATGCGCTGGCGCTCCTCGACGTAGAGGCGGTGGCGCTCGGTGACCGACGGCTCGGTGCTGAGCGGCCGCACGGCGCCGCCATAGGTGCGGTTGAGGAGACCCTGCGTCGTCAGTTCGTCGAGGTCGCGGCGGATGGTCTCGGTGGAGACGTCGAGCCGGCGGGCCAGCTCGGCGACGCGCAAGGAAGGGCTGGAATCGAGTTCGGCCAGGATCTGCGTCTGCCGCGACGTCTTTGTCCGCTTCATGCTGCGCGTTCCGCTCCCGTTCGGGCGACTCGGCCCGCCCCTTCGTTTCGCAGGTTTTCAGGTCGAGCCGATAGCGGTCAAGGCGCCTTCCGGCTTGTCAGTTACCGCATGCGCCGCCGGACCAGTATCCGGATCAGCCCGCCGGCCAACAGCAGCGCCGCGGCGGCCAGCGTGCTCATGGTGCCGAGCGCCGGCACCATCGGCGTGTAGCCGGCCACCATTTTGGAATAGAGCCATTTCGGCACCGTCGAATCGGCGCCGGCCGTGTAGAGCGACAGCGGAAAGTTGCCCCAGGACAGCAGGAAGGCGAACAGCGCCCCCGACCAGATGCCCGGCCAGAGGATCGGCAGCGTCACGGTGCGCAGCGTGAACAGGCGCGAGGCGCCGAGGTCGCTCGCCGCCTCCTCCAGCACGGGATCGAAGCTGAACACCTGGATGGCGATGACCAGCGTCACCACCGGCACGATCCAGACGAGATGAGCGACGACGGCCGTCTTCCAGGTGGGGCTGATGCCGAGGGCATTGAACCACAGCAGCAACGCCAGGCCGAGCACCGGTTGCGGGAAGAAGATCGGCAACAGCAACAGGCGCTGGAAGGCGCGGCGACCCTTCCAGGGGTAGCGGGCGAAGGCCAGCGCGCCGAAGAAGGCGAACAGGACGCTCAGCAGGGTGACGATCAGGGCGATCAGCAGCGAGTTCTGGACGAGGACGTGGATCTCGAAGCTGTCCCAGGTCTTCTCCCACCACTCGCCGGAGAACACCCTGACCGGAAAGCCGAAGTAGCGCCCCTTCGACAGGCCGGCCAGCGCGCCGCAGGCGATCGGCAGGTAGATGGCCAGCACCACGAAGGCGGTCCAGGCACGGATGAGGAAACGGCTGCGGGTTTCGCCGAGGCTGTGCATGGTTCAGCGCTTTCCGAGGATCTTGTCGAGGTCGAGCCGGGCCATGGCGGCGAGCGCCAGTCCGGAGACGATCAGCACCAGGATGAGGGCGAGAGCCGAGCCGAGCGGCCAGTTCTGGGCGTAGGTGAAGGCCGCCTCGATGTCCTGGGTGATGGTGATCACCGACTGTCCGCCGAGGATCTTGGATTCGGCCACGGCGCCGGCCGACAGCACGAAGGTGAGCAGCGCGCCGATCAGGATGCCGGGCATGGCCAGCGGCAGTTCCACCGCCCGCCAGATCATCAGCCTGCCGGCGCCAAGGTCGCGGGCGGCGTCGACGAGGTCGCGCGGGATCATGGCGATGCCGAGCGTCATCGGGAACAGCATGAACGGCAGGTAGACGTAGACCATGCCGAACAGGGTGATGCCGGGGGTGTAGAGCAGCTCCGGCCCACCGGGAAAGCCGAACCATTTCAAGGCACCGTCGAGTACACCGTTCTTGATGAAGAACAGCACCCAGCCGTAGAGGCGGACGTTCTCGGAGACGAACAGCGGAAAGACGAACAGCACCGAGACGAGGCCCGACCAGCGGCCGAACACCCGGTTGAGGCCGTAGGCGATCGGGTAGCAGACGATCAGCAGGATCACCACGCAGGCGAAGGCGAGCGCCAGCGCCCAGGCGAAGGACATCCAGACGGTGTTGCTCACGTCGAAGATCGCCGCGAAGTTCTCCAGCGTGAAGGAGCGGAAGACCTCGAAGCTCTTGGGCGTCGCGAAGGCATAGGCGGCGACGGTGAGAAGCGGGGCGAGAAAGCCGGCGGCGAGCAGCGCCAGCACCGGCAAGGCGGCGCGCAGGCCGGGCGTCAGCTTCGGCGCGGGAGCGGACAGGGAGGTTTCGGCCATCTCAGCCTCCCACCACGATGGCGTTGGCCGCATCCCAGCCAATGGTCACCTCGCCGTCGCCCTTCCACGCAGCGGCGCGCGGCACCTCGACGAGGAAGGTGCGGCCGGTGCGGCTTCTCACCTGGTATTGCAGGCGCGAGCCGAGCGAGTATTCGTTGAAGATGGTGCCGGAAAGCGTGTTGTCGGCGCCGGCCTCCGCCGTCACGAAGCGCATGTATTCGGGCCGGACGACGACGCTGGCCTCGTCGCCGGCGATGGCGAGACCAGGCGCCACCGCCACCGGCCGGCCGTCGCGGCGCAGCCAGCCGTCTGCCGAGCGGCGGACGGGGATGACGTTCACCTCGCCGAAGAACTCGGCGACGAAGCGGTCGGCCGGCGCCGTGTAGATCTGTTCGGGCGTGCCGATCTGCACCAGCTTGCCGGCGCGCATGACGCCGATGCGGTCGGACATCACCATCGCCTCTTCGAGCGAATGGGTGATGTAGACGAAGGTCTTGCCGCTTTCGCGGTGGAGGTCTTTCAGCTCCTTCTCCAAGAGCTTCTTCAGCTTGTAATCGAGGGCGCTGAGCGGTTCGTCGAAGAACAGCACGTCGGGGTCGTAGGCGAAGGCGCGGGCCAGCGCCACGCGCTGCTTCTCGCCGCCCGAGCAGAGCATGACGTTCTTGGCGTAATAGTCCTCGGGCAGGCGGACCTTGGCCATCAGTTCCAGCGCCCGCTTGCGCCGCTCGTCGGGGGCGACCTTGCGGACGCGCAGCGGGAACTCGATGTTGTCGCCCACCGTCATGTGCGGAAAGAGGGCAAGCGACTGGAACACCAGACAGGTCGGCCGGCGGTTGGACGGTACGTCGTTGATCAGTTCGCCGCGCAGGGTGATGTAGCCGTCGCTGGGGCTCTCGAGACCGGCCAGCATGCGCAGCAGCGTCGTCTTGCCGGAGCCGGACGGGCCGACGATGGTGACGAACTCGCCCTCCTCGATGTCGAGGCTGATGCCGTCGACCGCCGCGAAGCCGTCGAACAGCTTGCAGACATCGACGAGTTGCAACACCGGCCGCGGCGTCTTCGGGGCGGCAGGCGAGAAGGGCACGGGAGAGGCAACAGACGACATGGACGAGGCATCCTGAAGGCAAGGCAAGGGAGCCGCCCGCCGCGCGGCGGACGGCGATGTCCGGGGGCGGATCAGCCGCGCTGGCGCTTGGCGGCCAGCACGATGTCCAGCGCCTTGTCGTAGTCCGGCACGATGTCGTATTCGGCCGAGCGGGCCATCTCCTCCTCGAGGCTGTCCCACTGGATGGCGTCGAGTTCTTCCTTGGTGAACAGCTTGAAGCAGTCGGGATTGCCCATCTGCGTCACCGGGTTGAAGGTGCCCTCGGCGAAGGCCACGGTGTGCGCCACCTCCGGGTCCTGGACATATTCGAGGAACTGGGTGGCCAGCGGCGACAGCTCGGGGTTGTTGACCGTCGAGGTGATCTCGATCCAGGAGACGCCGCCCTTGCCGTCGATCGGGCCCTTCAGCGGCGTGACGGCGCGGAGGTTGGGATAGCCGTCGGCGCGGGCCGGCGATACCGAATAGGTGCCGCCGGTGAAGTAGAGGTCGATCTCACCGGAGATCAGCGCCTGGTTCATGGTGGCGATATCACCGATCATCCTGGCGCCCTTGAAGACGCGCACCGCCGTCTCCTCGAAGGCTTTGAAATCTGCCTCCGTATGCGCGACGAAGGGATTGATGCCGGCGGTGAGGAAGATGTCGAAGACGTTCCAGTCGTCGGATTCGAGGATGCCATACTTGCCGGCCAGCGCGGGATCGTTGAACAGGTTCCAGCCCTGCTCCTCGGCAGTGGCGCGGCTGATCTTGTCGGTGTTGACGACGAAGGAATAAGGCCCGAAGCGCTGGGCCATGCCGAGCAGGTCCTTGCCGTCGTCGCTCATCGCCCAGCGGTAGGGCGCCTTGAAGGCCGGCAGCATCCTGTCGAAATAGGGCTCGAAGGTGTCGCGCGGCAGCGGCTTGATCAGGCCGGCCGGCGCCATCACCTTGCGCGCCCAGGGATTGTTGACGTTGATCAGGTCCCAGACGGCCGTCTCGCCGGCCCGGAGGCGATTGATCATCGTCGGGTCGTTGGTGAGGCTCTCGGCCTTCACCGTGGCGCTTTTCTCGGCCCGGAACGGGTCGAGCACCTGCGCCGAGTTGTAGCCCTCCCAGCAGAGAATGTTGAGTTCGCCCTCGCGGGCGGCAAAGGCGCGGCTGGCGCTCATGAGTGGACCGGCGAAGGCCGCCGCGCCCATCATCTGCAGCATGTTGCGTCTGGATAGCGGACCCATGGTGAAAACCCTTTCCTGCTGATGGTTGACCTGTTCCCGTTTTCTTATGTTGGAAGTCTGTCGCAAAAATGTGTTGTTTACAACATCAATTTCGTTGGGCATGCTAGCCGTCAAAGAGGGGCAGATGTGCGGCGAGCGAAGGGCTCGCTCGGTATGTGACGCAGGAAACGCCTTCTGCAACGCCCGATTTTCCGCATATTATGGCGGATTTCGGAAAAAGCCCGTTTGTTGGTCGATGGCTGCCGCAAAGCTGGACGCCCTGCCGGAATTTTGATCAAGCAACAATGAGAGTGGGAACAGAAATGTTGAAGTCGCTACATGGAAAGACGGCAATCGTCACCGGCGGCAGCCGCGGCATCGGCAAGGGAATCGCCCTCCGGTTCGGCGCGGCGGGCCTCAACGTGCTGGTGGTGTCGCGCGACGAGACGGATGCTGCGGCGGTGGCGACAGCGATCGGCCCCAGCGCCAGCGGCCTTGCCGCCGACGTGTCGACGCCGGAAGGCTGCGCCGCCATGGCCGAGGCGGCCGTCGAACGCTACGGATCGATCGACGTGCTCTGCGCCAACGCCGGCATCTTCCCGGCGGCCAAGCTGTCGGAGATGACGGCGGCCGACTTCGACCGGGTGATCGCCATCAACCTCCGCTCGACCTTCCTCTCGGTGTCGGCGGTGCTGCCGGCGATGACGGCGATCGGCGGCGGCCGCATCGTCCTCACCTCGTCGATCACCGGCCCGGTTACCGGCTACCCCGGCTGGGCGCACTACGGCGCCAGCAAGGCCGGCCAGCTCGGCTTCATGCGCACGGCGGCGATCGAGCTGGCGCCGAAGGGCATTACCGTCAACGCCGTGCTGCCGGGCAACATCCTCACCGAGGGGCTGGAAGGCGTCGGGGCGGACTATATCGCGAAAATGGAAGCATCGATCCCGATGCGCCGGCTCGGCACGGTGGCCGACATCGCCAACGCCGCGCTATTCCTCGCCTCCGAGGAGGCCGGCTACATCACCGGCCAGACGATCACCGTCGACGGCGGCCAGATCCTGCCGGAAAGCCTCGGCGCGCTGGAAGCCATGTGAAAAGAACGGCGCTTTCGCGCCGTCACCGCGCCGCCAGGACCGCCTTCAGCGCCTCGATGAAGAAGTCGGCGTTATCCCTGGAGAAGCAGAGCGGCGGCCGGATCTTCAGCGTGCTGCCGGTGAGGCCGGCGGCGCCGATCAGGACGCCGCGTTCCTTCAGGGCGTTGATGACGAAGGTGGCAAGGCCGGCGTCCGGCCGGCCGCCATCGTCGACGAAGTCGAGGCCGATGAACAGGCCGGCGCCGCGCACGGCGCCAATGTCGCGGCGGTTGCCCATCACCGTTGCAAGGCCGGCCTTGAAATAGGCGCCGACCTCGCGGGCGTTGTCGATCAGCCCTTCCCGCTCGATGACGCCGAGCACCGCCAGACCGGCGCTGGCGGCCACCGGATTGCCGCCGAAGGTATTGAAATAGCCGGTCTCCTCGCAGAACCGCGACAGCAGCTCCGGCCGGGTGACGACGCCGGCCATCGGGAAGCCGTTGCCCATCGGCTTGCCCATGGTGACGACGTCGGGGACGATGCCGTGGCGCGAGAAGCCCCAGAGGCCGCCGCCGGTGCGGCCGAAACCGGGCTGCACCTCGTCGGCGATGAACAGGCCGCCGGCCCGGTGCGCCACCTCGACCGCCGCCTTCAGGAAGCCGGGCGGGTCGGCGAAGATGCCGTCGGAGGAGAAGATGGTGTCGACGATCACCGCCGCAAAGCCGACGCCCGTTGCCTCGAGGTCGTCGATCGCCGCCTGGAGATTGGCGGCGAAGGCGGCGGCGACATCGGGCGCCAGGGCCGGATCGGGCTCGGGGATGACGCGGACGAAATCCGGCACCGACTTGGTCCGAGACGACGACGGCGAGATGGCGGTGACGTGCCGGGTGTTGCCGTGATAGGCGGCGCGGGTGACGACGAAGCCGGCCCTGCCGGTCGCCGCCTCGGCGATGCGCATCGCGAGGTCGTTGCTCTCCGAGCCGGTGCAGGTCATCACCAGGTTGGACAGCGGCGTCGGGAACTTCGACAGCAGCGCCTCGGCATAGCTCTCGACGGGGGCCGTCAGATAGCGGGTGTGGATGTTGAGGACGGCGATCTGCCGCGCCACCGCCTCGGCGACCGCCGGATGCGAATGACCGATCGACGGCACGTTGTTGTAGACGTCGAGATAGCGCCGGCCGTGGACGTCGTAGAGGAAGACGCCCTCGCCGCGCGCCATCTCGATCGGCTCCTTGTAGAACAGCACCGAAGAGGCGCCGAAGGTGGCCTGGCGCCGAGCGACGCGCGCCGCGAGGTCGGCCGGCAGCGCCGCGGCGTCGGATGCCTCGAAGCGGTTGAGGGCGAGGATCTGCTTGGTCGCGCTCATGCCACACCCTTTGGGAAGCCGGCGGAAAGATAGCGGTCGGCGAGATCGACGGTGCCGGCGGTATAGGCCGGGCCCATGGCGCGGGCGGTCGGTGTCTCGGCGTGCGAGGCGATCCAGGCGGTCAGTTGCAGCCGCCGTAGCATCACCAGCATGGGCAGGGCCGCCGCCTGCTCGGCGTCGAGCGGCGCGACGCGGGCATGACCGTCGAGCCAGGCGGCCATCAGTTCGGGCACGAAGGGCTCGGCCTCCATGAAGGAGATGGAGGCGGCGAAATCGTAGGCGAACCAGGAGAAGCCGCAGTCGTCGAAGTCGATGACGCCCAGCCGGTCGCCGTCGACCAGCAGGTTGGCGGCCCTCATGTCGGCGTGGATCAGGCCGAAGCGGTCGGGCGTCGTGCCGAAGGCCGCCGTCTCCTGATGAAGGCGCGTCGCCAGCCGCTCGAGCAGCGCCCGGCCGGCCGCGTCGAGGCCGAGGGCGCGCCGCCAGTCGCCCCAGTAGGCGTTGGAGCCGGCAATGGTGTCGAAGGTCCAGGTCTTGCGGACAAAGCCCGGTGGCGGCGACCAGGCGCGGCTGTGGGCGTGCAGGCGCGCCGATATCTCGCCGAGGTGGCCGTACCAGCGGGCGAGGTCGCCGGCCTCGTCGGGCGCCTTGCCGCTCATGAACTCGAAGGCGACGGCGTTGCGCCGCGTCTCGCCGTCGAAGAAGGGAACGAGCAACCGGCCGTCACGCGCATGCACCGGCGCCGGCGTGGCGACGATGCCGGCGGCGCGCAGCGCCTCGATCCAGGTCAGTTCGGAGACGATCTCCTCGTCGCTGTGGTAGGCCGGGCGGTGGGCGCGCAGCACCAGCCGGCGGCCGCCGGCCGCATCATCGACCAGGAAGGTGGCGTTCTCGGAGATGGTCAACAGCGACAATTCCGCCGTTTCGCCGATATTCCACGTTGGAAGCGCGGCGCGCAGGCCGGTTTCGAGGCGGGCAAGGAAGGCATCGTCATAGAGCATGCTGGCCGGATCCGTCTGGGACTATGTTTGGAGATGCAACAGCAATAATGTTGGAATTGCAACATCAAAAAGCGAGCAGCCGCTGCCTGTCCGGCTGGCAGGACGCAGGGCGGACCGGAGCGAGCCCGCCTTTCCTAACCTAGATGGCATGCCGGACGCGAGGCCGTCCCGCGGGCATGGCCGGAAAAGGCACATCCCCGGAGAGCGGCGCTCCCCGGGGATGCATTTCAGTAGACGGAACCTGTCGTCAGGCGCGGATCAGCGGGCGGCCGTCCAGCCCTTGTAGTCGGCGATGTTGTCGCGCGTCACCAGCTTCGACGGCAGCAGCGTCACCTGCTGCTCGGGCTTCTTGTCGTTGATCAGGCCGATGCCGATCTCGGTGGCCAGCTGGGCCATGGCATAGGGGTCCTGGCTCGACGAAGCGACGACCAGCGACGAGGTGTCCTTCAGCTCGGCCTCGATGTCCGGTGCGCCGTCGACCGAGGTGATGAACAGGTTCGTCCGGTTGGCCTGCTTGGCGGCAAGGCTGGCGCCGATCGCCGTCGGGTCGTTGATGGCGAACACGGCGTCGATCTTCTCGAAGCGAGTCAGCATCGACTGCATGACGTTGAGGCCGCCGTCGCGCGAGCCCTTGGCGTCCTGGTCGTCGGAGAGGACCTTGATGTCGGCGTTGGCGGCGAACACCTTCTTGCAGCCGACGACGCGGTCGATGACCGCCGACACCTGCGGGCCGTTGACGATGACGACGTCGCCCTTGCCGCCGAGCTTGTCGACGATGTACTGGCAGGCGATCTCGCCGGCCTGCACGTTGTCGGTGGTCACGGTGGCGTCGGCGCCTTCGGCGGCGGTGTCAACGGCGACGACCGGGATGCCGGCGGCCTGGGCGCGGGCGATGGCGGGCGCCACGGCCTTCGGGTCAGCCGGATTCAGGAGGATCAGGTCGACGCCGGCGGCGATGAAGTTGTCGATCTGGGTGAACTGCTTGTTCAGGTCGTAGTCGTAGCCGAGGGCGGTGACTTCGACGTTGGGATTGACTTCCTTGGCCTTGTCGGTGGCGCCGGTGGCGAGCGCCACGAAGAACGGGTTGCCCATCGAGCCGAGCGAGATGCCGATCTTGTTGAGATCCTTGGCCCCGGCGGCGCCGGTGAGAGCAACGGCGGCGGCGGCGGCGAGCAGAATGCTGCGAGACTTCATAGCGTAACTCCTCCTTGGGGGCCGGCTGAACCAACGGGTCTCCCCCCGCCCGGCGCGCCGGCTGTGTTCGGCCGGCCGCGACGCGGTCCCGCCGGTGGATTGCCGGGGTGTCGCCGCCGCCGATTGCCACCGGCGAATGCGGCACCCCAGATGCGGTGGCGGGCGCGGCCCGCCGCCGAATTGCGTGATGTCAGGTGCGGGCGCCGCCCTGCGAGCGAACACGGTCGAGCGCCACGGCGATGATGATGACGAGGCCCTTGATGATGTACTGCCAGATGTCGCTGACGCCGACGAGCACCAGGCCGTTGGACAGCACGGCGATGATCAGCGCGCCGATCAGCGTGCCCCAGATCGAGCCGACGCCGCCGGTGAACGACGTACCGCCCAGGATGACGGCGGCGATGGCGTCGAGTTCGTAGGACTGGCCGAGCTGGGTACCGTTGGCGGCGAACAGGCGCGCCGCGCTCATCACGCCGCCGAGGCCGGCCATCAGCCCCGAGAAGCCGTAGACGAACAGGAAGACGGCCCAGACCTTGATGCCGGAGAGGCGCGCGGCGCTTTCGTTGCCGCCGGTGGCATAGATGTGCACGCCGAGCACCGTCCGGCGCAGAATGATCCAGGTGATGATCACCGACAGGAAGGCGATCACCACCAGCCAGGGAACGCCGAAGATGTAGCCGTTGCCGATGAAGGCGAAGGGCAGGTGCGAGTTGAAGACGGTGGTGTCGCCGCCCAGCAGGCGGGCGACGCCGCGCACCGCGGTCAGCGAACCGAGCGTCGAGATGAACGGCGGCAGACCGATGAAGGCGACCAGCGAGCCGTTGATCAGGCCGAACACCAGACCGGCGAACAGGGCGAGCGGGATGCCGATCATGCCCATGTCGGGGATCAGCGAGCCGATCACCGCCACCATGGCCGAGGCGGCGAGGATGGAGCCGACCGACAGGTCGATGCCGCCGGTCAGGATCACCGCCGTCATGCCGCAGGCCAGCACGGTGTTGATCGACGCCTGCTGGGTGACGATGGAGAGGTTCTGCGGTGAGAAGAAGCGGCCCGACATCAGCTGGAAGGCGATGCCCAGCAGGATCAGGATCGGCAGCATGCCGACGGTGCGGATGATCTGCTGGATGAGGATCTGGCGGTTGGCAGCGGCCTTTTCGCTGGAGAGTGCGGCGGCCGATGACGTTTCCTGGGACATGGCGGTTCCCTTGTTGTCTCAATGGTGGCGTCAGGCGGCCGGGGCGCTCGGGTGAGCGAGGCCGGCGGCCAGGGCGATGATGTTTTCCTGGGTGATGGCGATGCCGGTGGTGCCGCCGACCTCGCCGACGATGTAGCCCTCGCGCATCACCAGCACGCGGTCGGCGATGCCGACCACTTCGGGCATTTCCGAGGAGATGACCAGCACGCCGACGCCGGCCTTCACCAGATCGTCGATGATGCGGTAGATCTCCGACTTGGCGCCGATGTCGACGCCGCGCGTCGGCTCGTCGAGGATGAGGACGCGCGGCCGCGTCTCCAGAAGGCGCGACAGCAGCACCTTCTGCTGGTTGCCGCCCGACAGCGAGCCCACCTCGACCACCGGCCCGGCGACGCGGATCGACAACGCCTTGATGGCGTCGAGGGCACGGCTCCGTGCCTTCTTGAGATCGAGGACGCCGCCGCGACGCGCGTCGCGGCCGATCACCTGCAGGTTGATGTTTTCCTGCACCGTCATGTCGAGGAACAGGCCCTGCCCCTTGCGGTCCTCGGTGAGGTAGACGATGCCGGAATCCACCGCCTGGATCGGCCGGTGAACGTCGATCGGCTTGCCGTCGAGCAACACCGTGCCGGCCTTGCGGCCGTCGGCGCCGTAGATCAGGCGGGCGAGTTCGGTGCGGCCGGAGCCGACCAGACCGGCGAGGCAGAGCACCTCGCCGCGGTGCAGGTCGAAGGAGCAGCCGCGCACGCGATGGCCGTCGCTCATGTCGCGGACGGAGAGGATCACCTCGCCGCGGCTGCCCTGGGCGTCATGATCCTTCTTGTAGAACTTGGAGAGGTCGCGGCCGACCATCATCTTGACCAGCGTCTCGGCCTTCAGCTCGTCGCGCAGAAGCGTGCCCACGTAGGCGCCGTCGCGCAGCACCGAGCAGCGGTCGGCCAGCTCATAGACCTCGGCCATGCGATGCGAGATGTAGATGATGGCGAGGCCGTCGGCGCGCAGGGTGCGGATCAGGTCGAACAGCTTGTCGGTCTCGCGCGACGACAGCGCCGTGGTCGGCTCGTCCATGACCAGGATGCGGGCGTTGGCGTGGATGGCGCGGGCGATCTCCACCATTTGCCGCTCGGCGATCGACAGCGTCGACACGACGGTTGCCGGTCCGAAGCTGGCGCCGAGCCGGTCGAGCACGCCCTTGCACTCGGCGCGCATGCGTACCCGGTCGACCTGGCCGCCGACCGACAGCTCGCGGCCGAGATAGATGTTCTCGGCCACCGTCAGGTTGGGCGACAGGCTGAGTTCCTGGTAGATGACGGCGATGCCCTTGGTCTTGGCGCTGAGCGGGCCGTCGATGTGGATGACCTCGCCGTTGATGCGGATCTCGCCGCCGGGGTCGGCGCGGTAGGCGCCGGACAGGATCTTCATCAGCGTCGACTTGCCGGCGCCGTTCTCTCCCATCAGGGCGTGCACCTCGCCCGGATAGACGGTCAGCTCGACCCCGGCCAGCGCTTTCACGCCGGGGAAGGTCTTGGTGATGCCCCGCATTTCGAGGATGGGTGTCTGCTCAGGCGCGGACGGCATAATCTCGGAACTCCCTGAACATGGTCGCCGTGCCGGTCAGGATCGACGACCGCGGCGAGAAGTTGAAGAACAGCGGCAGCGTGGCGGCGCCGAGCGCGCCGGCTCGCGCCCGGAACGAACCGTCGATGACGTTCGGAACGGGCACGCTTTCGGGCGTGGCGGCGGCGAGCGCCGCGGCGAGACGCTCGACGATGGTTTCGATGAGACCGCAGTCGAGGTCGCCCTCGAGCACGACGTGGTCGACGTCGAGCGTCGCGGTGGTGGCGAGGATGGCCGGCACGAAGGCGGCGACGGCATCGTCGATCCACTCGTCGAAGGCGGCCGGCCGCGGCGCGCGGCGGAACAGTTCGCCGATGTCGGCCAGCGTATTGGCGGCAAGGCCATGCCAGCGCAGGTGCCGGCGGAGGCCGGCTAGCGAGGTGCGGGTGAGCAGCACGTCGAAGGAGCGTTCCGGCCGGGGCGCCGACGGCAGGCCGGAGGCCGGCACCGGCATCATGGCGAAGTCGCCGGCGTTGCCGCGGCTGCCGCGCAGACAGTCGCCGTCGAGCACGACGCCGCCACCGACGGCGCCGCCGATGAACAGGTAGACGAAGTCGGACAGCGCCCGGCCGTGGCCGTAGAACAGCTCGGCGATGGCGGCGGCGTTGCCGTCGTTCTCCACGAACACCGGGATGCCGGTCTTCGCTTCGAGGGCGCCGCCGAAGTTGAAGTTGTCCCAGAGGCGGAAGGAACTGGCCGGCAGTTCCAGCTCCCGCAGCCAGCTGCCAAGGTGATAGGGCTGGGCAAGGCCGATGCCGGCCAGCCGTTCCCAGCGCTCCGGCCCGATCTCCGCCTCGATCGACTTGATGTCGCGGGCGACGGCGGCCAGCATATCGCCGGGCGGCGGCAGCAGCGTGTCGTGCGAGCGGCTGGCCAGGATGCGACCGCCGAAATCGACGCAGACCGTCTCGCAGCCGACGCGGTCGATGCGAACGCCGATCGAGTAGGCGCCCTCGGGCGCCAGCGACAGCATGGTGGCCGGCTGGCCGCGCTGGCCCTCGCGCTTCTTGCCGAGTTCGACCACCAGGCCAGCGGCTTCGAGATAGGCGGTGATGACGCCGACGGCATTGTTGGTGAGGCCGGCGGCGCGGGCAAGGTCGGTCTTGGACGCCTCGCCGAAACGGCGCAGCGCCTGCAACACGATTCTCTCGTTGTAGAGACGGACCTGGGCGGAGTTGGACCCCTGCCCGGTCCGCGACTTGCGGGCCGACATACTCTCTCCCCCCGGATCGAGACAATACTGACTGGCTGACTGGCGGACGGCTGACAAAGGGGACGACGACGGCCTCCCAACCGCGTCGTCCTGCCGAGGCAAGATCTCCCGTGCTTCCCTCGATTAATTAATTCACGATGAAGAACTTAGGTCCGACGTTTCTCACCGTCAATCGAGCCAAAAGAATGAGTGGGGAGCCGTTGACTTTTGCTCGAGCAGGACGCAACGCGCGCAAAGCGGGCGCGAAGCAATCCTTGAATTGTTTCAATGGGTAAGCCGGTCAGCCGATGCGGCGAAAGACAACGTTTCGGGCCAGCCAGCAGCCGATGGTCAGGCCACTGGCGGCACCGCCCGCGTCGCGGCCGATGCGGACGGTCCAGTCGCCGGGTGGCGGCGCGTCCAGGCCGCGCGGCGTGGCGAGCTTCCAGACGTCGGCGGCCACCGGGCTCATGGCGTACATCGGTCCGCGGCCGAGGAAACCGTCGAAACGACCGGCCAAGGCGCGGCCGGATGCCTCGATCTCCAGCATCGACCCGGTCTCCTCCGACCAGTAGCGGCCGGCGATATCCGGGCGCGCGGCGCCGGCAAGACGCGATGCCATCCCCCGGAGGTTGTCGCCCGGCCGGTCGATCGCCAGGTCCTGTCCGTCGCGGACCAGCGTCATGCCGCGTGAGCGGGCGACGCCATCCTCGCCGACCGATAGCACTTCCGTGCCGCCGGCGAAGCGGGCGAGGACGGCATTGCCGTGGGTGGAAACGTCGAGCAAGAGGCCGGACGACGGCTCGAGATAGGCGCCGTTCCACGCCGGATCGGCGGGAGTGCCTCGGGCCGGCGCCGCCGGCCGGCCGAGGGCGGCGCGCATCAGGAACAGGGCGGCGGCGTGGGCGTCGGCCTCATGGTTGAACATCACCACCACCGACAACCGCTCGCCCGCCGCGTGCAGGCGGCGGAGGCGGAAGCCGCGCAGCGCGCCACCGTGACCGGTGACCGCGAGGTCGTCGATCCGGTCGTGCGCTAGGCCCATGCCGTAGCTGGACGGCCGGCCGTCGGAGAAGGTCGCCGGCGCCGACAGACGATTGTAGATGCCGCCGGCATCGTTTCGGGTGCGGTCGATGAATCGCTCCCAGGCCAGCATGTCGTCGAGCGTCGCGGCGATGCCGGCATCGCCCTGCCAGACGATGCGGTTTGTCGCCGGGAACCAGCCGACCGTGGAATTTCCCTCATGGCCGACGGTGCCGTTGAGCGGCGTCGAGGTATCGGCGGCGAGGCGGGCGTCGGTCATGCCGGCCGGGCCGAAGACGTGGGCCGCGTAGAGATCGGCGAGCGGACGGCCGGCCCGCTCCTCGATGAGTTCGGCGAGAATGCGGAAATTGCCGTTGGAATAGGAATACTGGCTGCCCGGCTCGAAATGGCTGGATTTCATGCGCGACAGCAGCGGCCGCGCATCCTCACGGCGGAAGACGCCCTGGTGATGGGCGCCGTGGAGCACGGTGAGCGCCCATGAGTCGCGCAGGCCCGAGCGGTTGTCGCACAGCTCGCGGACGGTCGGCCGCCTCCCCCCGAAATTCGGCAGGATATCGGCGAGGCGGTCGTCGAGCGCCGAGGGATCGCCGACGAGGGCGAGCAGCACGGCGCAGGTCATCTGCTTGGAGACCGAGCAGATCGGCAGCAGACGCGAGGGGGTCATCGGCAGGCTGGCATCGAGGTCGGCGTAGCCCCAGGCCTCGCGCACCACCACCTCGCCGTCCCTGACGACGCCGACGGCGCCGCCCGGCCCCCTGAAGCGCTCCGGCAACGACTCGATGGCGGCGGCGAGAGCGATGGGGTCAAACGACGACATATTGAGGTTTCCTTCGGATGGACCGCGCGCAGCTAAAGCGCCAAGCCCTCGCCGCGCAAGGTCTTTTCCAGCAGAGTCCGTTCGCTCAGTGCGACATGGTGGAGCGGTGCGCCCAGCCGGTCATGCGCCGTTCGACCCAGGCCATGATCGAGTACATGACGATGCCTTCGACGGCGAGAGCCAGGAGGCCGGCGAACACCAACGGCACGTTGAACTGGCTCTGGGCCGAACTCATCAGGTTGCCGAGGCCGTAGTTGGAGGCGACCGTTTCCGACACCACCGAGCCGACGAAGGCCAGGGTGATCGCCACCTTCAACGAGCCGAAGAAATAGGGCATCGAGCGGGGGATGCCGACCTTCAGCATGATGTCGAGCTTTCTGGCACCGAGCGCCCGCAGCACGTCCTCGGTCTCCGGCTCGATGGTGGCGAGGCCGGTGGCAACGTTGACGACGATCGGGAAGAAGGAGATCAGAAAGGCGGTCAGCATGGCCGGTATCGCGCCGATGCCGAACCAGATCACCAGGATCGGCACCACCGCCACCTTGGGGACGGCGTTGAAGCCGATCATCAGCGGATAGAGGCCGGCATAGATCACCTTCGACCAGCCGATGAACAGGCCGAGGGCGAGGCCGCCGACCACCGCCATCAGGAAGCCGAGCGTCGTCGTGTAGAGCGTTTGCAGCGAGTTCTTCCAGATCGGCGACCAGTATTGATAGAGCGCCGCGAAGATGCGCGAGGGCGCCGGCAACACGGTGTAGGGCAGATCGAACAGGCGGACCGACGCCTCCCAGATGGCGAACAGGGCGATGGTGTAGAGCCAGGGCGACGCCTTCACCCAGTCGATGCGGGCGATCAGCGGCCGTGCCGGCCCGGACTTCTGGATATCCTCGATGACCGCGCTCATGCCGCCCTCCTAGCGCTGGCGATTTCGCCGTGCAGTTCATGAACCACGTCGTTGAAAGCCTTGTCATAGGTGATCTCGAGATCGCGCGGCCGGGTGAACGGCACGCGATGCTCGCGCAGCACCCGGCCGGGCCGGGCGCTCATCACCAGGATCTTGTCGGCAAGGAACACCGCCTCGCGCAGGTCGTGGGTGACCAGGACGATGGTGACGTCCTGCGCCGCGTGCAGGTCGCGGATGACGCACCACAGCTCCTCGCGGGTGAAGGCGTCGAGGGCGCCGAATGGCTCGTCCAGCATCAGGAGCTGCGGCTCGTGGATCAGCGCCCGGCAGAGGTTGGCGCGCTGCTGCATGCCGCCGGACAGCTGCCAAGGGTATTTCGAACCGAAGCCCTTGAGGCCGACCACATCGAGCAGATGCTCGGCCTTCTCCACGTATTCGGCCTTGTGGGCGCGCAGGCGCTTCCTGTGCCGGTCGACGATCTCCAGTGGCAGCAGGATGTTGTCGAGCGTGGTCCGCCAGGGCAGCATGCTGGGGTTCTGGAAGGCCATGCCGACGATGCTCACCGGCTCGGTGACGTGCTGGCCGGCAACGATGACGTGGCCAGCCTGCGGAATGTGCAGGCCGGTGACGAGGCGCATCAGCGTCGACTTGCCGCAGCCGGACGGGCCGACCACGGCGGCGAACTCGCCCTTGTCGACCTTGAAGGTGAGACCGGCGACGGCCAGCGTGCCGCTCGCCCCGCCATAGCGCATGTCGACGTTCTCGATGGAGACGAGGTGGGTCATGTGGGACGCGTTTCCAGGAAAAGGCGGGACCGGCCGGCCGGCCGACCGGTCCGAAGCTCGATCAGGGCAGTTGGCGTTCGGCTTCCGGCGGCAGGAAGCTGGGGTCAAACACCTTGTCGGCGGTTACCTCGCCCTTGAGGCCCATCGAGGTCTTCAACGTCTCGATGGAGGCGGCGAGCCGCGCCGGATCGACGCCGCCCATGCCGTGTTCGGCGACATAGGGCGTCTTGATGTTCTGGGCATTGGCCATGGTGAGGCGCTCAAGCTCGATGTCGGCGTTCAGCGTCTCGTTACGCTTCAGCACCGCCTCGACGCCCTCCCCCGGATTGGCGACGGCATCGGCGAAGCCCTTGGCCAGCGCCTTGAGCACGCCCTTCACGGCATCCGGGTTCTTGGCGGCGAAGTCGGTGTTGACGGTGACGGTATTGCCGTAGAGGTTGAGGCCATGCTCGGCCATCAGGATCGGCGCGATGTCGTCGGCCGGCAGCCCTTGCGCCTTGAGGTTCAGGATCACCGAGAAGGAAAAGCCGAAGACGGCATCGACGTCGCCCTTGGCCAGCATCGGCTCGCGCACCGGGAAGCCGATCGATTCGATGTTGATGTTGCTGTCGTCGATGCCGGCCACCTCCTTGAAGGCCTTCCACTGGGCAAAGGCGCCGTCCGGCGGCGGCGCGCCGAGCTTCTTGCCTTCCAGCGACTTGGGATCGTCGGTGATGCCGAGCGACTTGCGGCCGACCACGGCGAACGTCGGGCGATCGTAGACCATGAAGACGCCGGTGATCTTCTGCGACGGGTCCTCGTCAAGGAGCTTGATCAGCGAGTTGATGTCGCCGAAACCCATATCGTAGGTGCCGGTGGCGACGCGGGAGATGGCTTCCACCGAGCCGTTGCCGCTGTCGATGGTGACGTCGAGCCCTTCCGCCTTGAAATAGCCCTTGTCGAGAGCCAGCAGGAAACCGGCGGCCGGCCCCTCGAACTTCCAGTCGAGGGTGAATTTGACCGGCGTGTCGGCCAAGGCGGCGGTGACGCCGCCGGCGATCGAGGCAACTCCGGCAAGACCGACGAAAGCGACCCTCGCGGCGAGGCGGCGGGCGGATTTCAGCATGACGTTCCCCTTATTGGCTTGGAATGGCTCCATCTTGCCGGGGAAGCGACGGCGATTGCAAGTCAAATTGCTCAATGTCTAGGCAATTTGCAGTTTGCCTTATTTTTATACTGTCAAGCGGGCGTATCTGCTTTCCGAGGCGGCAGCCGGTTGTGGACGATCGCTCGTGTTGCCTGTCAGGAGATCACTCCTTCCGGCCGAAGGTTGCCGCCAGCCAGTCGTGCGGCAGGGCCGGCACGAAGTTGCCGTCGCGGCCGGTCATGTCGGCGTTGGCGACGAGGGCGTTGAGGATGGCCTCCTCCACCGCCTGCACGGTGGCGTCGAAGAAGGGGTTGATGTCGACGTCGGGGACGGCGGCCAGCGAGGCCAGCCGGCCGGAGGCACCGGCCGCCGCCGTGGCGTTGGCGGTCGAGAAGGCAAGGAAGATGTCGCCGGACGAATTGTAGCCGAGGCCGCCGGTCCAGGCGATGCCGAGCGGCACACGCCGGGCGAGGCGCTTCAACTGGTGCGGCAAGAGCGGCGCATCGGTGGCGACGATGGCGATGATCGAGCTTTTCTCGGCGCGCGGCGTCCGGTCGACGAGGCGCGGCTCGGCGAGTTCGGCGCCGACGCGGCGGCCGCGGATCATCAGGTTGCGCCGATTGCCGAAGTTGGCCTGCACGAAGACGCCGAGCGTGAAGGTGTCGCCGGCCCAGCCGACGCGGCGCGAGGCGGTGCCGGAGCCGGCCTTGAAGTCGAAGGTGCTCATGCCGGTGCCGCCACCCACCGAGCCTTCGTCGATCGGCCCGGACACGGCGCCGTCCAGGGCGGCGAAGACGTGGGCATCGGTGAGGTGGTGGCCGTTGATGTCGTTCAGGAAGCCGTCGTAGGTCTCGCCCACCACCGGCAAGCCCCAGGCCGAGGCAAGCGCCTCCGGCTTTTTCTTCGCCACCCATTTCAGCGTCGCGTCGCGGACAAGCCCAAGCGAATGGGTGTTGGTGATGGTGATCGGCAGGCTGAAGGCGCCGACCTCCTCAATGAGGTGGATGCCGGTCAGCTCGCCATTGCCGTTGCCGGAGAAGAAGCCGGCGTAGCAGGGACCGTCGATCTCGGCGAGCGGCCGCGGCAGGATGGCGGTGACGCCCGTCCGCACCGGACCGCGGCCGACCGCGAGCGGGCCGTCGCCGGAGATCAGCGTCGTGTAGCCGACGCTGACGCCGGCGACGTCGGTGATGGCGTTGCAGGGCCCCGGCTCGCCGTCAAAGGGAATGGCAAAGGCACGGGCGCGCGGGCGGCCCGACGGCGTCGCGTGATGGGGATCGGTCATGATTGGCGTCTCCGGGAAGGGCGCCGGTCGGACGACAGGCGGCGGAGGCCAAGGATAGGCACCGGAGGAGACGGAAACGCAAGAGTGGTCGATCGATGCCGGGTCAACGAGGAGGCCACTCTCGCCGGCATCGACCGACCGACCCGACAAGACCAGGAGATGCGGCGGACCTGGTTTCACCGGGTTGTAGTTTGGAAAGCAATCGTCGTTGTTTCCAAAATCTCTAGACTATCAATATGGTTGTTTTAGCGTTTTAACGAAGTGTTTACAACGTCAACCAAGCGGAAACCGGTGTCTCCGTGAGTTCATCATAAAAATTTAACCTTAACTTGTGCCTGGACAAGCCGGAGGGACTGCCCGGCCGGACACACGCAAGGGCTTGAATCGAGAGCCGTTCCGACCCGAATGCGCTCAGGCGGCGGCGAGCACGACGCGGTTCCGGCCTTCCGCCTTGGCACGATAGAGGGCATTGTCGGCGCGCTTCAACAGCGCCTCCGGCGTGTCGCCGTCATGCAGGATATAGGCGGCGCCGACCGAGATGGTCACGTCGACGAACGCGGCGCCGCCGTGGATGGCGAAGGGATCGCGGGCGATCTTGGTGCGCAGCCGCTCGGCGACGATCGAGGCGATGCCGTAGTCGGTTTCCGGCATGACGATGACGAATTCCTCGCCGCCGAAGCGGCAAGGCAGATCGAGGGCACGCAGGTTGCGGCGGATGCGGGTGGCGAATTCCCTCAGGATCTCGTCGCCGGCGTCGTGGCCGTGGGTGTCGTTGACGCGCTTGAAATAGTCGATGTCGACGATCAGCAGCGACAGGTCGCCCTTCTTCTCGTTGGCCCGCTCGACGAGGGCGGCGAGGTGAGAATCGAGATAGCGGCGATTGTAGAGGCCGGTCAGCGCGTCGGTGATGGCCAGTTCCATGGTCTGGAGCACGCTGGCGCGCAGGCGGTCGGTGTAGCGCTTGCGGCGGATCTGGGTGCGGCAGCGGGCCAGAAGCTCCTGCGCGTCGATGGGCCTGAGCAGGTAGTCGTTGATGCCCAGCTCCAGGCCGCGATCGAGGCGGCCGCCCTCTTCGGGCTCGGCGATCAGCAGGATGGGCAAGAGGCGCGTGCGCTCCAGCGAGCGGAGCTGCGAGCAGAGGCGCAGCGCGTCGTAGCCGTCGATGCCGAGGGAGACCAGGGCCAGGTCGTAATCGCCCTCGGCGGCGCGGAACAGCGCTTCCTGCGGATTGGTCTCGATGTCGACGACCATCTCTCCGGACAGCGCCTGGGCGACCCGCACATAGGAGGAGCGGCGGTCCTCGACCAGCAGCACGCGGCCGGGGGCGCGGGCGGTGAGGTCGGCGTAGGTCATCGCCCGGTCGAAGGCGACCGAGCCCTGGTTGGCGCGCAGGTCCAGTTCGTCGGTGAGCTGCTTCAGCCGGACGAGGCTCTTGACGCGAGTGATCAGCTGGGTGTCGGACACCGGCTTGGTCAGGAAGTCGTCGGCGCCGGCCTCGAGGCCGTGGACGCGATCGGCCGGCTGGTCGAGCGCGGTGACCATGATCACCGGCAGCTGCGTCGTCCGGGGATTGGCGCGGATGCGGCGACAGACCTCGAAGCCGTCCATGCCGGGCATCATCACGTCGAGCAGCACGATGTCGTAGGTGGCGTTGTCGAGCATGGCCAGCGCTTCGGCGCCGGAGGTGGCGGTGTGGACGTCGAAATACTCGGCGTTGAGGCGGGCCTCCATGAGGCGCACGTTGACCAGGATGTCGTCGACAACAAGAATACGCGCTGTCATCACACTCTTCCGTTCCGGACGGCGCTCACTGGTCGCCGATATAGGTCCGCACCGTCTCGATGAACTTGGAAACCGAGATCGGCTTGGAGATATAGGCCTCGCAACCGCCCTGGCGGATCCGCTCCTCGTCGCCCTTCATGGCGAAGGCGGTGACGGCCACCACCGGGATCGACCGGAGATCGTCGTCCTCCTTCAGCCACTTGGTGACCTCGAGCCCCGACACTTCCGGCAACTGGATGTCCATCAGGATCAGGTCCGGCCGGTGAGCGCGCACCAGATCCAGGGCCTCGATGCCGTTGCGTGTCTGAATCGTGCGGTAACCATGCGCTTCCAGGAGATCGTGGAAGAGCTTCATGTTAAGCTCGTTGTCCTCGACGATGAGAACTGTCTTGGCCATTCGACTCTCTTTCCGCCTCGCGCGCCGGCGGCTTTCCGGGTGCTTGGCGGGTCTTCGTTGCCACGCATCGGGTACATGCGCAGAAACGCCTTTCGGTGGGGATCGGTTGCCGCACTGATTCCAGTATAACAAATATAGTACGGATTCCTTTAGCAATCCCAAACGGTGGTCCGATCATGGCAGTTGCAAAACGGCTCAGCGTCGAGGCGGCGGAAGGGCTGGCCATCTCCGCCCTCAGCCATCTCGCCGGCAACCCGGAAGCGCTGGGGCGCTTCCTGTCGCTCACCGGCATCGGCCCGGCCGATCTCCGGGCGGCGGCGCGCGAGCCCGGCTTCCTCTCCGGCGTGCTGGAATTTTTCCTTGCTGACGAATCGCTGCTGCTCGCCTTCGTCGAGGAGGCGCAGCTCAGGCCGACCATGGTGGCGGCGGCGCATCACGTGCTGTCGGGCGACGCGGACATCTAGAGCGTTTCCGGTGAAATCCGGTTCACCGGAAATGCTCTATCTCTTTGTGAAGACGCAATTCCGGACGCAAAACCGGTTCCCACTTTTGCTGGAATTGCTCTAGACGGACGGAGGGCGGGGCAGCGATGTCCGACAACGGCGGCTTCTGCCGCGACTGCCTCTCCCCGGCGCCGCCGGCCGGCCGACGCTGCCCGGCGTGCGGGGGCCCACGCCTCGTCCGCCACCCGGACCTCCACAACCTCGTCATCGCCCACGTCGATTGCGACGCCTTCTACGCCTCGATCGAGAAGCGCGACGACCCCTCGCTCGCCACGCGGCCGGTGATCGTCGGCGGCGGCAAGCGCGGCGTGGTATCGACGGCCTGCTACATCGCCCGCATCAGCGGCGTGCGCTCGGCCATGCCGATGTTCAAGGCGCTGGAGCTGTGTCCTGAAGCAGTGGTGATCAAGCCGGACATGGAGAAATACGCCCGCGTCGGCCGCGAGATCCGGCGGCGGATGCTGGAGCTGACGCCGCTGGTCGAGCCGCTGTCCATCGACGAGGCGTTCCTCGACCTGTCCGGCACCGAGAAGCTGCACCGCGCCAGCCCGGCGCTGACGCTCGCCCGCTTCGCCCGGGCGGTCGAGCGCGAGGTGGGCATCACCGTGTCAGTGGGCCTCGCCGCCAACAAGTTCCTCGCCAAGATCGCCTCCGACCTCGACAAGCCCAGGGGGTTTTCGGTGATCGGCCGGTCGGAGGCGGCGGCCTTCCTGGCGCCGCGGCCGGTGACCACCATCTGGGGCGTCGGCCGAGCCTTCTCCGAACGCCTGGCCGCCGACGGCTACCGGACGGTCGGCGACCTGCAACAGGCCGACCCGGCCCGCCTCGCCGGCCGCTACGGAGCGCTCGGCCTCAGGATCGCCCGCCTGGCCACCGGCGAGGACAGCCGACCGGTGGTGCCCAACTCCAAGCGCAAGAGCGTCGGCTCGGAGGTGACCTTCTTCGAGGACCTCGCCGCCCTCGGCGACCTCCGGCCGATCCTGCGCGAGCAGGCCGAGCGCGTCTCCTGGGGCCTCAAGCATGAAGACATCGCCGGCATCACCGTGACGCTGAAGCTGAAGACCGCCGACTTCAAGCTCCGGACGCGGGCACGCCGCCTCAACGACCCCACCCAGCTCGCCGATCGCATCTTCGCGGCCGCCGACGCGCTGCTGGCCGAGGAGGCGCACGGCCAGAAATACCGGCTGATCGGCGTCACGGTCGGCGGCCTCTGCGAGAGCCGACTGGCCGATCCGGCCGATCTGGTCGACCGGACGGCGGCGCGCAAGGCGGCGGCCGAGCGGGCGATGGACGAGGTGCGGCAGAAGTTCGGCAAACGCGCCCTGGAGACCGGGCTCGTGTTCGACGATCATCGCCGACGCGGCAAATGAACGATCGACCCTGCCGGAAGCCCAGCGTTCACCCACGGTCATCTATCGCTTACCACCCCTTAAGGCCAATTTGAATCGACTTGTCACGACGGTTGAACACAACCCAAAAACGTGAAACTGGCTGTCAAAAGCATCTATAAGTCCTGCTGCCATGTTCAGGTTACCGCCTGTCGATCCGGTCTTCTACGAGTTCTTGCGCCGGATGCGCCAACCGAGAGTACGTGCCTTCGAAGGCCGCCGCGAGCCGCGCCACGCCTGCCACCATGTCGCCTCGCTGTCCGGCGCCGCCCTGCCGACGCCGATCGGCTGCGTCATAGAGGACGTCAGCCGGACCGGCTGCCGGCTGCGCCTGACGGCGCGCACCGCCCTCGCGCCCGACGATGAGACGAGCCTCTACGTCCCCTGCTGCCGGATGAAGCTGGCCGCCCGCGTTGTCTGGAGGAAAGGCGACGAAATGGGCGTCGCCGTCGCGACGGTCCAGCCGTCCGGCGCCCGTCCCGCCGCCTGGATGCTTGACGACCTCGACGCCGCGGTGCCGGGCGGCCGGACGCCCTGTCGCGGCGTCAGCCCGGGCTCAGGCGGGCGCGCGTCGTGCGCGGCGTCGTCAAGAGCAGGCTGGTGTCGGAACCGGTGATGCCGGGCAGCAGGCGGATGCGACGCAGCACCGTGTCGAAATCGGTCAGCGTCGCCGCGCCCAGCTCGACGACGAGGTCCCAGCGGCCGTTGGTGGTGTGGATGGCCGCCACCTCGGGAAAGCCGCCGAGCTGGCGGATCACCTTGTCGAGCACGTGACCCTCGATCTCGATCATCATCACCGCCCTTACCGGCACCTCGATGGCGTCGTTGCGCAGGATTACCGTGTAGCCGAGGATGTCGCCGGCGCGCTCCAGCCGCTCCATGCGAGCGCGCACCGTGGCGCGCGACACGCCGAGTTCAACAGCGAGATCGGACACCGAGCGGCGGCCGTCGTGACGGAGCAGCGTCACCAGCTGCTGGTCGAGGTGATCCATGATGCCACCGTTTTGGACAATGAAACCGCCATTTTGATAAGCCGATCCGCTTCAATTGCCAATCCCGCCTGTTCACTTCGCCGGCCGACGATGGCTTGATGCGGAGCGTGGACGATAAACTTGAGCGGCAAAGGACGGATAGGCATGAAGGTGAGGCTTCTCGGAATTCCCGTCGAGGACGGCGCCGGCCGCATGGGCTGCGAGATGGGGCCGAGCTCCTATCGGACGGCCGGCATCGCCCTGGCGATCGCCGAACTCGGCCACGAGGTGGAAGACCTTGGCAACGTCGCCCGCGGCCCGCTGCCGGCGCTGACGCCGCCCGCCCCGCATCTCCGGCGCCTGCCGGAGATCGCCGCCTGGATCGCCACGGTGACCGAGGCCGCCTACCGGGCCGGCGACGGCGCCCTGCCGGTGTTTCTCGGCGGCGATCATTCGCTGTCGGCCGGCACGGTGCCGGGCGTCGCCCGCCGCGCCGCCGAGGAGGGCCGCCCCCTGTTCGTGCTGTGGCTCGACGCCCATACCGACTTCCATACGCTCGTCACCACCAGAAGCGGCAACCTCCACGGCACGCCGGTCGCCTATTTCACCGGCCGGCCGGGCTTTACCGGCGGCTATCCGCCGCTCGCCCACCCGGTGCCGCCGGGCAACGTCGCCATGGTCGGCATCCGCTCGGTCGATCCCGACGAGCGACGAGCGCTGGCCGGCTCGGGCGTCACCGTTCACGACATGCGCGCCCTCGACGAATATGGCGTCGGCACGCTGGTCGGCCGCTTCATCGAGCGCGTGGCGTCGTCGGGCGGCCTGCTGCACGTCAGCCTCGACGTCGATTTCCTCGAACCGGCGATCGCCCCCGGCGTCGGCACCACGGTGCCAGGCGGCGCCACCTTCCGCGAGGCGCATCTGATCATGGAGATGCTCAACGACAGCGGCCTCGTCTCGTCGATCGACCTCGTGGAACTCAACCCCTTCCTCGACGAGCGCGGCCGCACCGCCACGCTGATGGTCGACCTTCTCGCCAGCCTGATGGGCCGCACCGTCATGGACCGCCCGACCCGGAGCTTTGCCGCATGACCACCCTCTCCCCGCTCGCCATCGTCCCCTTCGTGTCGGTCGACAACATGATGCGGCTAGTGCTCTCGATCGGCGTCGAGACCTTCCTCACCGAGCTTGCCGGCTACATCGAGGAGGATTTCCGCCGCTGGCCGGATTTCGACAAGACGCCGCGCGTCGCCTCGCATTCGGTGGACGGCGTCATCGAGCTGATGCCCACCTCCGACGGCACGCTCTACGGCTTCAAGTATGTCAACGGCCATCCGAAGAACATGCGCGAGGGCAAGCAGACGGTAACCGCCTTCGGCGTGCTGGCCGACGTCGGCTCGGGCTATCCGATGCTGCTTTCCGAGATGACGCTGCTGACGGCGCTTCGCACCGGCGCCACCTCGGCCATGGCGGCGCGGCGTCTCGCGCCGAAGGGCGCCGCCACCATGGCGATAATCGGCAACGGCGCCCAGTCGGAATTCCAGGCGCTGGCCTTCCGGGCGCTTCTCGGCATCCGCGACCTCCGCCTTTACGACATCGATCCGGCGGCGACGGACAAGTGCCGCCGCAACCTCTCTGGCCTCGGCTTTTCGATCACCGCCTGCCGTTCCGGCCAGGAGGCCGTCGAGGGCGCCGACGTCATCACCACGGTTACCGCCGACAAGCAGTATGCCACCATCCTCAGCGACAACATGGTTGGTACCGGCGTGCACATCAACGCCGTCGGCGGCGATTGTCCCGGCAAGACCGAGCTGCATCGCGACATCCTCCGGCGGTCGTCGATCTTCGTGGAATATGCGCCGCAGACGCGCATCGAGGGCGAGATCCAGCAATTGCCGGCCGACCATCCGGTCACCGAATTCTGGCAGGTGCTGTCGGGTGAGGCACCGGGCCGCCGATCGGCGTCGGAGGTGACGCTGTTCGATTCGGTCGGCTTCGCCATCGAGGACTTTTCGGCGCTGCGCTACGTGCGCGATCGCCTCTCCGGCACGTCCTTCTATGAGGAACTCGACCTGCTGGCCGATCCGGACGAGCCGCGCGACCTCTACGGCATGCTGCTGCGGGCCGGGGCGGCCGTCACTTGAGGTGATCCTGCAACGCCCGGAAGCGGATGGCCAGTTCGTCGCTGCCGGTCACGCCGCCCTTGGCGGGAAGCGAATAGCCGGGCACCTCGATGCCCTGGTCGAGCATCTCCCTCACCGTCATGGTACCGGCATCGACGATCTCGCCGGTGCTGGCGTTGGTGATGTAGTGCCGATAGGTGTTGCTGCCGACCTTCCAGTAGGAATGGGTCTTCTTGGCTTCGAGGTCGGCGGCGCTCGGCGGCGGCCGCGGGCCAGACGCCGCGGCGATCGGGAACGGCCGGGCGTTGAACCAGATCGCCGCCACCACGATGGCGACCACCAGCACCAGGAAGCCGGCGATCAGGAAGGAGCGGGCGTCCTGGTGGCCGCCGCCGCGACGCCGGCGACGCGCGGCCGAAGCGGCCCCCTTTTTCCGGGTGACGCTGCCGATCGACGTCTGATGCGAGGCGACTCCGCGTGACTGCATGACCCGTCCTCCGAAATGCGAGGCGCTTCCTTTCTCCGCCAGACCCGCCCGACGCAACGGGCGGAAAGCCGGCCTCTTTCCGGCACTCCTTTCAAATATGCGCTCACAAGTGTGCATTTCCCTTGCCTGACTGCTTTTTCCGGCCGGAAAACGATTCCATCCTGAATGTCCGGTTAACTTTATCGCTCGATGTGTCGCCATTCCCGACGGCAATCCATGAGCGAGAGATCCCGGAAGACACTCGCCTCAGGAGTATATTCCTGCAAGGTCTTCATTTTTCGGGACAATAGTCATCCGCGAAAGGTAGCCATGGCCACCGCCTTAAGATCGCGTTCACCACTTCCTCGTATTTCTAGCAATAAGTTTGGCCTCTACCTCAAGAAGAAGCGAAATGTTCCTTAACATATTCAAGTTGTGGAAAGTGATCGGTGCAGCCGTTGCGATATTTATTGCGCTGACCGTGACGCTTTTGCTTTTCGTCGTCTACACGACGCTGTCGGCCGACGCGGCACGCCAGGCGCTGGAAAAGCAGATGACCGCCGTCCGGACGGGCGCCCTTCTCATGGAGAAGGAGATCCCCGGCGCCTCGGTTGCCTGGTCGGGCGACATCGTCGACCACATCGAGCTTGCCGCCCTGCCGCCGTTCGAGAGCCACGACCTGATCGACAGCCTGACGCGCACCACCGGCGCCGCTGCCACCATCTTCGCCTATGACGCGGCCAAAGACGATTTCACGCGCGTCACCACGTCGATCCGCAAGGCGGACGGCAGCCGCGCCGTCGGCACCGACCTCGGCAAGACGTCGCCAGCCTATGAGGCGATCAAGGCCGGCCGCACCTTCACCGGCGAGGCGGTCATCCTCGGCGCGCCCTATCTCACCGTCTACGCGCCGATCAAGGCGGCCGACGGCAAGGTGATCGGCATCCTGTTCGCCGGCATTCCCGAGGCGGCCGTTCATGCCACCAAGAACGGGCTGGTGCTGAAGATCTCCCTGCTCGGCCTGCTGCTCGCCGTCGTCACCTCGGCCGCCGCCTCGGGGCTGGTGGCGCGGCTGATCCGGCCGGTGGCGCGGCTGTCCGGCCTGATGGAGCGCATCTCGCGCGACGAACTGGCCGAGGAGGTGCCCTACGCCGCCTATGGCAACGAGATCGGTACCATCGCCCGCGCCGTCGTCGTGCTCAAGGAGCGCGCCGTCACCCGCCTGACGCTCGAGCGGGACAAGAACGAGGAAACGACCAGGCGTGCGGCGCGGCAGGCGCGCGTCGAGACGCTGATCGACGACTTCCGCGCCGCCACCCTGACGGCGCTCGGCGCTGTGAACCGCACCGTCGAGGACCTGCTGGCCACCGCCGGCTCGCTGGGCGTCGGCGCCGTGCGTACCGTTCAGGACGCCAGCGCCGCTTCGGTCGCCTCGGGCGAGGCTACCACCAACGCGCAGGCCGTCGCCTCGGCCGCCGAGGAGCTTGCCGCCTCGATCGGCGAGATTTCCGCCCAGATCCAACGTACCGGCGCCATCGTCGCCGACGCGGCGCGCGGCACGCGCGACGCCGATGCCAAGATCAACCGTCTCGCCGCCGGTGCCGCCAAGATCGGCGAGGTGGTGACCCTGATCAAAGCGATCGCCGAGCAGACCAATCTCCTCGCCCTCAACGCCACCATCGAGGCCGCCCGCGCCGGCGAGGCGGGACGCGGCTTCGCCGTGGTGGCGAGCGAGGTGAAGAACCTGGCCGGCCAGACCGCCAAGGCCACCGAGGAGATCGCCACCCAGGTGGATGGCATCCAGAACGCCACCGCCGACGCCGTTGAGGCAATCCAGGCGATCAGCGCCATCATGCAGGAGGTCGACCGCTACACCGCCGCCATCGCCGCCGCCGTCGAGGAACAGGGCGCCGCCACCGGCGACATCAGCCGCTCGGTCAACGCCGCCTCGGCCGGCTCGCAGCAGGTGGCGACCAGCGTCGGCGCCGTGCTGGCGACGGCCCGCGATACCGAGACAGCGGCACAGAAGCTCGACCGCGACTCGCGCGAGGTCGCCGAGGAGGCGTCCGAGCTTGGCGCGACGATCGATGCCTTCCTGACGGCGGTGGTCGCCGCCTGAGGCCGGCGGCGCAAAAAAGTGGCCGCCGGGGGCTTGCATTGCCCCGGCGATCCCACTAGGTTCCGCGCCGTCATGTGCAGCTGTAGCTCAGTTGGCTAGAGCGTCGGATTGTGGCTCCGAAGGTCGCTGGTTCAAGCCCAGCCAGCTGTACCATTTCACCCCTGAAATCGCTGGTTTCCGCGACCTCGGGTCAGCCGACCCGGCCGCGCGCTTCCACTCGTCGCTCCTCGACCGATCCGTCGGCATGAAGGACGTGTACGGTGTCGAACAGGTTGACCACCGGGCAGACGTGGTTCGGAATGACGAAGAGGCGTTCGCCGATCGCCGGCCGCTGCGGCGAAGCCGAGAAATCGATCACCCCGTGCTCCTCGGACAGCGAGGCTATTCGCGCCTCGGGATAGGCCGGCAGGTAGCCGTAGCCGTCGAGGCCCAGGAGATCGGAGGTCAGCGCCTTGGAGCCGGCATCGATCACCGCGCGGCTGTCGGTCGGCCGGCTGACCACGGTGGCGAGCACGCCGAGCGCGCAGTCGTCATAGCCGCCGACGCCCTTCTCCACCTGGAAACGGTCGGAGAAGACATAGGTGCCGGGCCGGTACTCGGTGACCAGGCCGGCGTCGTCGCCGGCGGCGTAGAGGTCCGGTGTGCCGCCCGACGAGACGACGGCCGGCGGCAGGCCGGCGGCGGCGAGCAGCGCGATCGACCGTTCCAGAAAATCGCGCGCCTCGGCCGCCCGGTGCGTCGCCGGGAAGGTCATCAGGCCGCCGAAGCGGAGGCCGGGCGCGGCGGCGATCGTCCGGGCCAGCGCCAGCGCCGCCTCGGGCGTCGTCACGCCGCAGCGGCCCATGCCGGTGTCGCATTCGACGAGAATGGTGAGCGGCGCGTCGGCGTCGGCAAAGGCGGCGGCGTAGCCTTCGACCACCACGGCATTATCGGCGGTGACGGAGATGGCAATCCGGCGCTTGAGGGCCGCGAGGCGGGCCAGCTTGGCGGCGCCGACGATGTTGTAGGGCAGGAAGATGTCGGCAAGGCCGGCATCGGCCATTACCTCGGCCTCGCCGAGCTTCTGGCAGGTGATGCCGACGGAGCCTAGCTCGACCTGTCGCAAGGCGAGATGCGGCATCTTGTGCGTCTTGATGTGCGGCCTGAGCCGCAGCCCATGCCGGTCGGCATAGGCCTGCGCTCGCCGGAGATTGGCTTCCACCTTGGCCGCGTCGATCACCACCGCCGGCGTGTCGAGCCCGGCGAGAGCGGTAGCATGGGCGGTCGCGGACAGATCGGGCATGGCGGCAGTCCTCCGGAAAATGGCTTCCTCGGGCATAGCATAAAGCGACGACCACCGCCCTCCCCGTGCCCAAGCCGGCACCGGCCGGAAAAATGTAACGAATCATGACGGCCGATGGTCGACGGCGCCATCGGCCCGGCCCACGCCGGAGCGCAACTGGCAAGCCCCGGTTGTTACTTTCGCTGTTTTCGAAAGGTCTTCACCCAGAAGTATTCCATTAGTCGCTTGATTTTGCGCCCCTGATCACGCAATCACACGAAATCGTGAAAACACATCACGGAACCTATCGCGTCGTGTTGAGTTCCGATCCTCTTTCTAATTCCCACAGCGAGGTATATATCATGATTCATCGAAGCGAGACGAATATTGGGGCTGGAAAAGACCTTCTATTGGACCCGACTTCGCCATTTTAATACACGGAGTATGGAAATGAAAACCTTGGCTCTTGTCGCCCTTACTGCCGCCGCTTTCGCTGTCCCCACCCTGGCCTCGGCCGCCGAGCAGAGCTACTACAATCCTCCCGACAATACTTTCATTGCCGGCAGCCTGAACGTGTCCCCGACCGCCAATGACGATGCGGCGCGCTACACGCAGACCGTCACCTACTTCGAGCCGTCCGATGGCACGTTCGTGACCACCAAGGTTGCCGCCGCGCCGGCCATCGCCACTCATGACGCGGTCAAGACCAGCGGCGCGGTGTTGCATCTCTTCCAGCCGAATGACGGCACGTTCGTCGACGTGCCGGTCGGCAACTGATCCCCTGCCTGCCGCGAATAACAGGAACGGCGCCGGTCTCCACCGGCGCCGTTTTCATGTCCGGCAGCTATCGGGCAAGCCCCGCGACGGCCCTTCGGGGGTCGCGCTTTTTCCTTTGCCTTGCCCGCGAACTCGGCTATACGAACCCTTGCTTCGCGCCCTCGGCGCCCGGGCACCCGTAGCTCAGCTGGATAGAGTGCTGCCCTCCGAAGGCAGAGGTCACAGGTTCGAATCCTGTCGGGTGCGCCAAATCATCTCAGCGATATCAATATATTGAGAGTCTTGGCGTTTCCTTGAATTCGCCGTTTGTGGGTTTCTGGCACAAATGTTTTGTGTCGGCCTTGGCGGAAAGGCTCGCGACAAGGCGAAAAGAGCTAGCGGCATCACCATCAGCCAGCATCCAAATTGCAACTGGCGGGTGCGGATTCGCAAGAAGGGCTTCCCGCCGCAGAGCGGGGATTTCCTCTCCCATACGGGGACGGACGAGTGGGGCATCGCCCAACCAGACCGGTGGGGACGCCGGGATCGATGGTAATGCGCAACCGATAGGGCCTCTTGCCGATCCTCCTGGTCCGGATACTGTCATCGCGCGGCTTGACGCTCGCGCAAGGCCTGTTCGATGGCATCGTCGAGGCGGATGCCGGTGTCCGGAACCGGTTGGCCATTCGGATCGCGCGCCGCATTCAGTCGGTTGCTGGCCATGCAGCCTTCCCAGATCTTCGCATCGCCGGGCAACGGATGGCGCAGGCATCCGAAACCGGAGACGACGCAAGGGTCGCCCGCCTGGTCGCAGGCCGGGGACAGGAAGCCTTCGATCGGGCCGGGGTGGTAGAATTGCGCCACGCCCGGCGCCCCGTAGCCTGCTGCTCTGCAAAGGCAGTCGTATAATTCCTGCGGCGGGTCGATGCCCATCCCCTTGAAGGCGGCGGTGAGCTTGGTGTGGTTGAGCTTTGCCAGCCTGTCGACGATGTGGGCGCGGCGGGCAGCGCGCTCCTCGGGCGTCGGTTCGGGCCTGGCCACCGCCACCTGCTGGCCGCCGAGCAGCCGGTCGCGCAGCTTGCGCAGCGCCATGACGCTCTCGGGACTGCCTTCGAACCACAGGGCGACCGCCGTTTCGGCCTCGCGCCGGTCGGCGCCGAGTTCAACGAGCCGGCGGATCAGCTTGCCCCTAGTGATCTCGTTCTGCTGCTCGATGATCACCAGTTCGGCATCCGAGGCGTGCTTGTGGTTCTTGAAGTAGTCGGGGGTAAGGAGGATGAGTTCCAGCAGATCCTTGCCGGTCCCCACGATCAGCAGCTTGGACGATATGACTGGCGCGGCAACAAGATCCCAGACGTTGCCGCCGACCTCCTCGCCGTATTCCGCCCATGTCCTGTCGGAAATGGCGCCCGGCTGCACCGGAGGGGGCTTATCGTATAATTTGCCGTGGGCCTTCATTTCGCGGATCTTTCCGTCGAGGCCGGCTTCCGAGCCGTTCTCCATCTCGGCGACAATCTTCTTGACCTCGGCGAGATCGACGCCGCGCGAATAGAGGTCCTTGGCAATGTTGAAGATGCGGGCCTGCCGCTCGTTGACATAGGCCGCCGCGTTGAGATCGTAGGTTTCCTTCCATCCGGCGAGGTTCTTGCCGGCGCTGTAGAAACCCTGACTGACCGCGTCCATGGCCGTTTCGGCGGCTTCCCAGTTCGATTTCTCACCCTTCAGCCAGGCGCGAAGATCGTTGCCCACGGAGGCCACGGCGGTGAGCAAGGTTACCTTGGCGGCAACTGCCTTGATGTTCTGCATCTTTTTCTGCCAGCGCATCTCGGCGTCGTACTTGCGGGTCCGCTCGACCAGTTCCCTGGCCACGTCGTTCCCCTGCTTGAGGCGCACCTGCTCGACGATCTCGCCCCGCTTGGCGGGCGGCAGGCTGGCGAGATCCTCGGCGGCGCTCGTCATCAGTTTGTCGTGGTCGGGGATGCGGCCGGCCTCCAGTTCGATATTGCGGGCGGCCTCGGTCTTCACTTGCACGCCTTCGCCGGTGGCCTTGGTGAGCTGTTGCTTGTCGAGCGCGGAGGAAGCGATGGCGGCCTTCTCGTTCGCCAAGGCCTTCTGCTTCTCGGTGAGGCCGTCCTTCGACGTCACCGACCGATCGGCGGCCTTGCTCGCGAGATTCGATGGCTCCGGTATGGTTTCCACGACGTCGAATTTCTTGGCAAGGCGCTGGGTGGTGTCGATGTAGCGCTCGAGATACTTGGCCTGCTGCTGGCGGCGGATCTGCAATTCGGCATGAAGGTCTTTGGTGCTCTTCAATGTCCCGTTGGGGTCCGACTTGAACGCCTTGGCGAGGGCAGCTTCCAGCTCCTCGATCTCGCCCTTCTTCTTGCCGACGAAGTCGTTCATCTCCCGCTGGTATTCGACCGTCTCGGTGACGTCGACCGACTGCCCGTCGCGAATCTTCGCCTCGTAACGCGCCGCGGCCTGTCGCTTGTAGGCATCGTTGTTGAGCTTGGCGATCTTCTCGAAATCCTCCTTGCTCATCTGGGAGGGGTCGCCCATGAAATCGGTGTTCAGCTCCTTGGCGTAGTTGACGTCGCGCGTGTTGAAATGCTCGTTCATCATGGCATTGTAGTCGTGGATGGCGCCCTCGACCTGGCCCGCCGTCATCTTGCCGCTTTTGCTGTGGGCGATGAAATCGCTGTCGGTGCCGGGGCTGTAGACCTTGCCATCCGGTGCCTGTCCCGGCTTCGGCTTGGATTTCTGCTGCGCAAGATCGAGGCCGTTATCCCCGCTGGCCTTGGCGGCGACAGCCCTGTTGAAATTGGCGAAATCGGACTGGATCGCCTGGTAGATGTGGTCCGGCAAATGGCCGGTGACCGCCATGTTGTTGACAATCTTGTTGTTCTTGCGCACCAGTATCAGCTGCTGCGGGCTGGCCGTGCCGGCGTAGACCTGCTGGATGGCGCGCTGCAACTGGTCGTCCCAGGCGCGCGCCTGCGGCGAAGCGGAGAGGACGATGGCAACGGCCGCAAGAAGCGCTGCGGCGCGGCGCTGGAAAGAGCGGGTATCCTTGCGCATGTCTATTTCTCCTCCGGTCGGGTTCCGTCGGCTTCGAGTTCCGTCGCCAGGCTGTCGAGGAAGCCTTCGGTGTCGAAGGCATCGTCGTCCACCAGCGTCCAGCGGTCGGCCCCGGTCATGCCCGAGGGCGTCAGCCAGCCGCCCTCGATCTTCTTCAGGAGCAGGCGGCTCGGCCCATAGGGTTTTTCCGGCTGCGAATAGATCGTCATGTGCTGCGCCGTGCCGGGGCGATAGTAAAAGCCGCTGCCGCGCAGCGTGAGAATGCCGGGGATCTCGGCCCGCACCCAGCCGCCGCCGAACACGAGATCGATGCGGCCGTCCCAGGCGCCGTCGAGGACGGCGGTGGAAACGCTGCGGTCCCACGCCGAATAGGGGGCCTGGTTGACACGCAGCGCCATCTGATAACGGCCGGCATTCGGCCCTTCCGCGAAGCGTATCAGCGAGAAGGCGCAGGTCATGTCCTGGTTCGCCATGCTCTGCACCGGGTACGGGTTGAACAGCACCACCAGGCCGGTGGTCGCGCCGGGATCGACGGCGAAGCGCAGCCGATAGGGCGTCTTGCCGATCCGCTCGTCGAAGCGCAGTACCGGCGCGGTGGAGAGGAGCCCGGCCTGCGCCCACTCGGCCTGGCTTTCCGGCACCTCGGCGAGCATGCCGTCCGGCCCGAAGCTCAGGAACTTGGTCATCTGGCCGTCATAGGTGCTGGCGGACTGCCAGAGGCCGCCGGGCTCGCCCTCGAACAGCGCCTGAAGGGGCAGCGGAGCGACGCCATCGGCCGGGAGTTCCGCCGCCGGCGGTTCGCCGCCGCCAGTGCGCGACAACTCGATGCGTCGCAGCGCCATGGAGACGGCGGCGTCGTGGGCGGCGGGCCGGGTGGTGGCGTAGACGCGCAGGCCCTGTGCCTCCGCGAGATCGGGCCACGGCAGCAGATCTCCGGGCAGCCCCTTGCCCTCGAAGCGCACGCCGCCCTCGGTGAGGACGACGCGCACCTGTTCGGGCGCCGCGGCCGGTACGGCCTGCTCGGCGGCGACCGTCTCGTCGCGCAGCAGCGTCGCCATCGCCCCGTCCGCGGTCTGCCGCCAGTGCAGGAGCACGCGCGGCGCGCTGACCTCGTTGCCGTTGAGGTTGTAGCAGGTGCTGAGGCCGATCATGAAGCCGGTGGTGCCGGCCGGGTCGAAGGTGAAGGTCAGCGCCGTCTCGCCGCCGTTGGACAGGGCATCGAGCCAGACGATCGCCCTTTCGCTGAAGATGCCGGCAAGGCCGCCGCCGGAGCCGGCCGGAACCTCGGCAACGAGTGCCCCGCCCTCGTAGCGGACATGGTTCTCATAGCTGCCGCCCTGGCCGGAAAAGCCGACCCAGGGGGCGACAAGGCCGCCCTGTCCATCGAACAATACGGCCTCCTGCCTTTCCCCCCGTCGCAACGGGCGCTCGGGATCGCCGGCGTCGGGAGCCACCGTCTCCGTTTCCGTGGCGAATTCCGGCATCTCCTCGCCTTGCTGCTGTTCCTCCGCCGCAAATGGCGATGGAGGCGGTGGAGGCGGCGGCGATTGCCGTGGCGGCGTCGGTGGCGCGGCGCGGTCGGGCAGGAGCTCGAAATCCATCGCATAGAAGCCGCGCCAATCGACGCCGCGGTTGGTCGACCAGCTTTCGTTGCTGCTGGTGGTGAGGATGTAGAGGCCGGGATCGAGCCGGATGCCGACCTCGGCGGCCCAATAGGCATTGCGCACGCCGCCCTGTCCCGGCGCGCCGCGCGCCCGCCAGCGGCCGATCAGGGTGCCCTGCTCGTCGAGCAGCGCGATGCTGCCCGGTTTCCTGCCGCGCCCGTCGTTCCAGTGATAGGTGGTGAGCCGGTGCACGAAGACGGGCTGCACAAGCTCGATGACCGTGTCCTTGCGAGGGCCGGATCGGACGGCGGCGGTGTTGCCGAAGTCATAGTGCAGGATGCGGCCCGGCGGCGGCAGGTCCGGGCGCCCGCCTTTCTGCGCCAGGACGAATGGGGCGGTTTCCGCCGTCTCCGCCGGCAAGGCGAGGCCAAGGACAAGACCCGCCGCCGCCAACCCGATGACCAGCGGCGCGGCATGGCCGGCTGCCGCGCCTTTCCAGGCGCCCCCGCCCNNCCGTCACCGGCAAGCCGCGGCTGCGCCGGCGATGGCTGTAGAGGATGGTGAGGCAGGCTGGCCGTTCATTCTCGTCGAGCCGGGCGTCGACCAGGCCGGAACACGGCAGGCTCCAGGAATGGACGGCGCCGTTGACCATCATACCGCCGTCGCCGATCGCGACGACGCCGTCGCGATAGCGCCGATGCGCCCGGACGATGCGGTTCGACAGCCAGAAGCCGAACAGGCCGAGCGCGGCGATGACGGCAGCGACGATGACGAGCACGACCGGCTCGACCCCGAACAACGCCAGCAGAACCGGAACGACGACGGCGAACCCGAGAAGGAGCTTCAGGCCGGCGCGGTTGTCCTCGTCCATCCGTATCGCCTCAGGCCCGGCGAAGGCCTCCCAGTCCGGCCGTTCGATCTGCCAGCGGGCAAAGCCGGCGCCGGCGCCAAGATCGGCGCGCAACCTCTCCAGCCGCCGGAGCATGAAGGCGACGATGGCGGCGCAAACGGCGGCGAACATCGTCAGGAAGGTGACGCCGTGGGCGGCGCCTCCCAGCAGCGCCCGCACCGGGCCGTTGAAGGCGACATAGGCGGCGATCCAGGCGATCGCCACGAAACCGATCGCCGCCGTCACATGCATCGCGCGGGTATCGTCAGACAACATCGCGCCCTCCCCTTTCGGGCGATGCCCGGGGAAGCCGCTGTTCCGCGGCTCCACGGCCGCCTCGCTACCTGCCCCCGCAGGTGCTGAACGTGAAGGAAATATTAACGCCGCCGCAAAACCCCGCCTTGCGTTGAGTCAAGCCGGCACCGGTTCGCCGGCTTTTCGACTGACGCGCGGCGTCGGCACGTCAGGACAAACGCTCAAGCCGGCAAGTCGAGGCTGATTTCAGGGGCATTCTTCCGGTCGTTACCGAACACGCGCCGGCAAGTGCATGACCCGGCCAACTCGCATCTTTCGATGTTGGCAATATCAGGATGCGTTCGAACCATCGCGGTCGCCGGATTAAGCGGGAAAATCCGTCCGGCCCGGTCGGAAGGCTCTGGCCCAGGTGCTCAGTCCCGTCCTGCGATGAAAGCGCGCCAGCCACCGAAATCCGAGATGTCGCGGGCACCATCGAGGGCGATCGGCTCCGTGAGGAAACCCTTGGCGGTGCGACCGCCATCGAGTTCGACGTTCCCGATGGCGAGCGGCGGCGGCACATTGTCGACGAAGACGCCAAAGGCGGCCGGGGCGAGGCGCCAGACCTCGACCTCGATGCCGACGCCCGAGCCGCTAGCAACACGCCTGAGGCCGGGCTTGGCCGGGGTCTGGCCGGAGAGTTCGTAGAGCCGATAGCTGGCGCTGGTGCGGGTGGTTTCAACGAAGATGGCACCGAGATCGACGAGTTGACGGTTGAGCGGCATACCCCGGAGATGAGCGCCGACCACCACGAGATCGATGCCGTCGGGCTTGCGAGCCGGCTGCCGCCAGCCGGCGGCGCCTGGCGCGAGACCGCTGTTCCGGTGGAGGAGGTCGCCGAGGCCGGCGGCGAGACCGTCGCGGCCGGCGGCGGCGAGCAGCGTGACGCTCATCGGCCGGCCGTCGACGCGGCGGCCGGTCGGCACGGCGATGCCGCAGAGGTCGAGCAGGTTGACGAAATTGGTGTAGGTGCCCAGGCGGGAGTTCTCGCGGATCGGTCCGGCATCGAGTTCGAACCGGGTGAAATGGCGCGGCGCCGTCGGCACGCACAGGAGGTCGACAGAGGCGATCAGCGGTTCGATCCGCCGCTTGAGATCCTTGAGGGCGTAGAAGCCCTCGAAAGCGTCGGAGGCCGACAGCGTCTTGGCGCCCGCATAGATGTGGCGCGTCACCGGATGGAAACTGTCGGCGTGGCCGTCGAAGAAATCGCGGACAGCGGCGTAGCGCTCGGCGACCCACGCGCCTTCGTAGAGCAGATCGGCAACGCGATAGAAATCGGCGAACGGCAATTCGACGATGCGATGGCCGAGTGCCCGGAGTTGGTCGAGGGCGGCCTCGAAGCCGGCGGCCATGGCGTCGTCGCCAAAGAAGCGGCGGTCCGGTCGGGCCGGTACGCCGATGGCGAGCGTCGCCGGTGTCGCCAGCGCGCCGATTGCGATGGCGCGGCTGTAGGCGTCGGCGGGGTCCGGCCGAGCGGCGATGGCGAGCAGCCGGTAGGCATCGGCGACGGTGAGCGCAAAGATAGACACGCAGTCGAGCGTCCGGCAGGCAGGAAGAACGCCGGTGCAGGACAGGGCGCCGAAGGTCGGCTTCAGGCCGACGATGTTGTTGAGGCCGGCCGGCACGCGACCGGAGCCGGCCGTGTCGGTACCGAGCGCGAAACTGACGATACCCTGCGCCGTGGCAACGGCCGAGCCGGAGCTTGATCCGCCCGGCACCAGCGCCGGGTCGATGGCGTTGACCGGCACCGGATACGGCGTGCGTACGCCGACGAGGCCGGTGGCGAACTGGTCGAGGTTGGTCTTGCCGACGACCAGTGCGCCGGCGTCCCTGAGGAGAGCCACGACGGTGGCGTCGGCGGCGGGCACGCGGGCATAGTCGGGACAGGCGGCGGTGGTCGGCATCCCCGCGACGTCGATATTGTCCTTGACGGCGAAGGGAATACCCCAGAGCGGCTTTGTCGCCGGGTCGAAGGCGCCGAGCGCCGTCGCCTCGGCCTTGAGGGCGGCGGGGTCGGCGAGATGGAGGAAAATGCCGGGATCGGCGACCTCGGCGATGCGCGCGTAAACCCGGTCGATCACGGCTTCGACGCTGCCACCGGTGGCGTAATAGGCATGGAGCGCGGCGATGTCGAAAGCGGGGACAGGCATCATGAAGCGGTTTCCTCGAGAATGACGACAGGTGCCTGCCACTGGATCAGCACGACGCAGCCGGGGCGGCTCCAGACCGAATGCTGGCTGCCCTCGGCATTGACGACCAAACAGCCGGGACCGTAGTCGCCGGCCTCGTCGGACTGTTCGCCGTCGAGGACCAGGATGGTCTCCAGCCCGGCATGACGGTGGCGCGGCACGCCGGCACCGGGTTGGTAACGCAGCAGCGCCACGCCCGGACCACCGGCCTCGAAGCGGCGAATCCAGTGGATGTCGACGCCATCACGGAAGCGCTCGAAGGCGAGTCCGTTCCAACCGCCGGCGGCGAGAAGGCGTGTCGTCTCAGGCATCGAGCGCCTCCAGGATGGCATCGACGCTCGCCGTCCAGCCGACGATCGCCCCCTGAGCCCGGACCATGGCCAGAGTGGCGGCCTTGAATTGAGGGAAGTAGCTGTCGGTGGCGTCCTCGGCCAGCAGGCATTCATGGCCGCGGTCGTTGGCCTCGCGCATGGTCGTCTGGACGCAGACCTCGGTGGTGACGCCGGCGACGATCAACTGGCTCAGCCGCCGCCGCTTCAGCTCGTCGCCAAGCGGCGTCGCGTAGAAGGCGCCCTTGCCCGGCTTTTCGATCACCAGTTCGCCCGGCAGCGGCGCCAGGTCATCGAGGATGGCCGTACCCGGTTCGCCGGCGATCAGGATGCGGCCCATCGGCCCGTCATCGCCGATGCGCAGGCGGGGATTGCCGCGATGGCGTTTGGCGGCCGGCAGATCGCTGAGATCGGGCTTGTGGCACTCCTGGGTGTGAATGACCGGCACGCCGGCGGCGCGGCAGCCTTCGATCAGCCGTTTTACCGCCGGCACGATGGCGGACAGGCGGCTCACGTCATTGCCAAGGCTTTCGCCAAAGCCGCCGGGCTCGACGAAGTCGCGCTGCATGTCGATGACGATCAGCGCCAGTTCGTTGCGCCGCAACGGAAAGGCGTAGGGAAGGGCTCGAATACCGGTCATCGATGGTGTCCCGCCATGTGCGCACCGATCACCGCCACGTCGGCGGCCTGCGCCCAGGTCTCGTAGACGATGCGCTCCTCGGACATGACGAGGATGCGGTCGGAAAGCTCGAGAAGCTCGTCGAGATCCTCGGAGATCAGCAGGACCGCCGCGCCGGCGTTGCGGGCGCGCATGATCCGGGCGCGAATCTCGGCCACGGCCGAGAAATCGAGGCCGAAGCAGGGGTTGGCGACAATCAGGAGATCGACGTCGCCGGTCAGCTCGCGCGCCAGCACGGCACGCTGAACGTTGCCGCCCGACAGCGCGGCGATCGGTGAATCGAGCGACGACATCTTGACCTTGAAGTCGGCGACGAGACGGCCGGCGTATCGGCGCATGGCCGATTTCGACAGCCGGAAGCCATGGCGGCCGCCAGCCCGGTCGAAGGCGCGGAAGTAGAGGTTCTCGGCGACGCTCATCTTCGGAGCGCAGGCATTCTGAAGGGGCTCCTCGGGAATGAAGCGCACCCTGTGTTCGACCGTCTCGCGGCGGCTCGCCGCATAGGGCCTGCCATCGACCAGGATGCCACCGGAAACGAGCGGCCGCTGTCCCGCCAGCATCTCGGCGAGTTCCTTCTGGCCGTTGCCGGAGATGCCGGCGATACCGACGATCTCGCCGGCGCGGACGCCGAGGTCGGCGATCTCCACCACCTTGAGGCCGGAACGGTCGGGCGCCACCGCCCGGTCGATCCGGAGTACCGGCCTGGCGTCGGCGGCGACGGGAACGCGATCGTCGAGTTCGGCGAGCTTGACGTCGCCGATCATCATCGCCGCCATCTCGGCGGTCGGGAGGGCGGCGACGCGGCCGCCGCCGACCAGCCGGCCACGGCGCAGGATGGCCACGGTGTCGGCGAACTTGCGCACCTCGTGGAACTTGTGGCTGATCATCAGCACCGTCAGTTCGCCGCGCTCCGTCATGCCGCGCACGAGGCCGAGCATTTCGTCGGCCTCGGCCGGCGTCAGCACCGACGTCGGTTCGTCCAGCACCAGGAAGCTGCGACCGAGATAGAGCTGCTTGACGATCTCCAGCTTCTGCTTCTGGCCGGCGGCGAGATCGCGCACCGGCCGGTCGAGCGGAATGTCGAAGGGCATGCCGGCCATGAAGTCGGCGAGCGCGCGCCGCTCCCGCGCCCAGTCGATCACCGACGGCACCTCGGCGCGGCTGATCACCAGGTTCTCGGCGCCGGTGAGCGAGGGGACCAGCGTGAAGTGCTGGTAGACCATGCCGAGCCCGTAGAGCGCCGCATCGCGCGGCGAGGCGATCTCGACTTCGCGACCATCGACCATCAGCGCGCCGGACGTCGGCCGGTAGAAGCCCATGATGCACTTGACCAGCGTCGACTTGCCGGCGCCATTCTCGCCAAGCAGGGCGTGAAAGCCGCCGGCGGGAAAGCGCAGCGACACGTCGTCGAGGGCGGTGAAGGCCCCGAACCGCATGGTCATGCCCAGCGTTTCGACGCTCACCGCCTGGCCGGCGGCGGGCAGCGGTCGATCGCGGATAACGGCCATGGTGGAACTCCTTTCGGGATCGGGTCGGCGTCAGCCGAGCGCGTCAATGAGGGTGGTGGAATCGGCGACGGCGCCGAACACGCCGCCCTGCATCTTGACCATCTTGATCGCCGCGAGGTGGTTCCCATGGTCGGTGGCGCCACAGCAGTCTTCGAGCAGCAGGCACTCGAAGCCGCGGTCATTGGCTTCGCGCATGGTGGTGTGGACGCAGACGTCGGTGGTGATGCCGGTCAGCACCAGATTGTCGATGCCCTGCTGCCTGAGGATCAGCTCGAGGTCAGTGGCGCAGAACGAGCCCTTGCCCGGCTTGTCGATGATCGTTTCGCCGGGAAGCGGTGCCAACTCGTCGATGATCTCCCAACCGGGTTCGCCGCGCACCAGGATGCGGCCGCAGGGGCCGGCATCGCCGATGCCGGCGCCGATGCGTTGCGAGCGCCAGCGCTTGTTGTTCGGCAGGTCGGACAGGTCGGGCCGGTGCCCCTCGCGGGTGTGCAGGATGTGGTAGCCCTTGGCGCGGAAGGCGGCGAGTACCCTGGAGATCGGTCCGATCGGCGCCCGGGTGAGCGACAGGTCGTAGCCCATGCTGTCGACATAGCCGCCCTTGCCGCAGAAGTCCGTCTGCATGTCGATGACGATGAGGGCGGTGTTTTCCGGCCGGAGATCGCCGTTGTAAGGCCAGGGATAGGGATCGGCGGCGAGGGTGCGGGGCGTTGCGGTCATCTCGGGCTCCTCAGAAACTCACGCGGATTTCTCGCCGTAGCGGCGGCTCGGCGCTGCAAAGCCGCAGGACGTGCCGTCGGTCACCCTGACGCCATCCTGCCACGGCAGCCGGTAGCGGCCGGCCATGAGGTCGTGCATGTAGGTGTAGGGGGCGTCCCCGGCGCCGCCGTCCACCGCGACGTAACCACGGTGGCCGAACTGGTAGATGTTGTTCTCGACACCCCAGCCAAGGCGCGCCTCGCGCACGAGGTCCGGCCGCACCTCGGCGGTAATGATCTCGTTGGCGCGGCCGGTGGTACCGTGGGCGACGATCGAGCCGTCGAAATTGCAGATCATGCCTTCGCCCATGGAATCGAAGGTGCCGTCGGAGCCGCACATGCAGACGCTCGCCGTCACCATCAGATTGCAGAAGGCGTTGGACTGGTTGGTGAAGCGCCAGGCGTCGCGGATCGGCGCGGTGTAGCCGGCGGTGCGGATCATGATCTCGGCGCCCTTGTAGGCGCATTCGCGGGCCATCTCCGGGAACATGCCGTCGTGGCAGATGATCAGCGCCAGCTTGGCGCCCTTCGGGCCGTCGATCACGGGAATGCCGAGATCGCCCGGCTCCCAGGGCTCGACCGGCACCCAGGGGTGCATCTTGCGATAGTAGAGGCGGAGTTCGCCGGTGTCGTCGATGACGACGCCCGAATTGTAGGGGTTGCCGCCGGGGTTGAACTCCATGATCGAGAAGCAGCCCCAGATGCGGTTGGCGCGGCAGGCGGCGCGGAAAGCGGCGATCTCCGGCCCGTCGAGACGACACATGATCGCCGGGCTGGTGTCCATGGAAAGGCCGTGCAGGGCGTATTCGGGAAAGACCACGAGGTCCATGCCCGGCTGGTTGCGGCGTGCCTTGCCGACGAGGTCGACGATCACCTGCGTCTGGCGGGCGAGGTCATCGGGCGTAACGGTCGTCGGCAGTTGCAACTGGACGAGGCCGATACCGACGCCGTTGTCCGACTTGTTGAGACCTCCCAGGCCATTCATCCTGCGTTCCTTTCATGAGGGATCACTTGGTGAGGGACAGCGCGCCCGGCATGCCCGGCACCGGCCGGCTCGGCGACGAGGTGGCGATCATGATGGCCAGCGTCAGCGCGTAGGGTGCGGCGTAGAACAGGTAGTAGCCCGAGGTGACGCCGATCGACTGCAAGGCTGGCCCAAGGGCACCGGCGCCGCCGAACAGCAGGGCGGCGAGGAAGCAGCCGACCGGGTTCCAGCGGGCAAAGATCACCAGAGCGACGGCCATCAGTCCCTGGCCGGAGGAGATGCCCTCGTTCCAGGAACCGGGATAGTAGAGCGACAGATAGGCGCCGCCGACGGCGGCGAATGCCCCGCCGATGGCGGTGGCGACAAGACGCACCCGGTCGGGGTTGATGCCCATGGCGCGGGCGGCGTCGGTCGAATCGCCAACGACGCGCAGGATGAGGCCGAGGCGAGTGTTGGCGAGCGCCCAGCGCAGGGCAAAGGCCAGCGCCGCGCCGGCGACGAACAGCACGTTGATGTCGAGCGCGGACCGGATCTGCGGCAGGCCGGACCAGAAGCCGAAGGGGATCGACGGCAGGTGCGGGGCCGCCGGCTGGATGTAGGACTTGCCGAGGAAGAAGGCGAGCCCGAGGCCGAATTGCATCATGGCGATGCCGATGGCGATATCGTTGACCTTCGGCAAGCGGCAGATGAAGCCGTGAACGAGGCCGAATGCCGCGCCGGCCACCATGGCCACGGCGACGCCGAGCCAAGGCGAGCCGGTGACGACGGCGATCGCGTAGGCGGCCATGGCGCCGAACACCAGCGTGCCCTCGAGGCCGAGGTTGATGCGGCCGGACCGCTCAGTGATGGTCTCGCCGAGGCTGACGAAGATGAAGGGCGTCGATACCCGGATGGCTCCGGCGAGGATGGCGAGGGGAACACCCCAGAGGCCGATGGCGGCATCGTCCATCAGAGATTCCTCTTCCAGAGTTCGGGGTTGAACAGCCTGAAGCGGCCATAGAGGGTTTCGCAGGCCAGGATGACCACGAACAGCGTTCCCTGCAGCACCATCACGGTGGCGTCGGGCAGGCCCATGCGCCGCTGGATCAGGCCGCCCGAGGCGCCGATGCCGCCGATCAGTACGGCGACCGGAATGATGGCGAGCGGGTTGTGGCGGGCGAGAAAGGCGACGAGGATGCCGGTATAGCCGTAGCCGGCGATGATGGCGCCGTTGGCGCTGCCCTGGACGGCGGCCACCTCGATCATGCCGGCGAGGCCGGCACAGGCGCCGGCCAGCGCCGTGAAGCCGACGATCAGACGGCCGACCGGCAGTCCCTGCACCTCGGCGGCCCGGGTGTTGCCGCCGGCGATCCGGGCGGCGAAGCCCCAGGTGGTGGTCTCGATCAGCAGATAGGAGACGACGCAGGCGGCGATGCCGATGGCAAAGCCCCAGTGAACGTCCATGCCGGGCAGCGCGCCGATCATGTAATCGGCCGGCAGCGGCAGGGTGGACGGCTTGTTGAGACTGGCCGGATCGCGCAGCACGCCCTCGACCAGTTGGTTCATGACGGCAATGGCGATGTAGGACATCAGCAGCGACGAGATGGTCTCGTTGACGCCGCGATAGTGGCGCAGGGCGCCGACGCAGCCGATCCAGAGGCCGCCGGCCAGCATGGCGACCAGCGCCATGCCGACCAGCGCGGGAAACGGCGACAACAGGTGGGTCAGCGGCAAGGCGGCGGCCGCCGCCGCCACGCCGCCGAGGGCAAGCGCCCCCTCGCCGCCGATGACAATGAGGCCGAGGCGGGCCGGCAGCGCGACGCAGAGCGCGGTAAGCAGCAGCGGGGCCGCCCGGCTGAGACTGTTCTGGATGGAGAACCAGCTGCCGAAGCCGCCGGTGTACATCAACTGGAACAGCATCAGCGGCGATTTGCCGAGCGCCAGGATGAACACCGAGAACAGCATCAGGCCGATCAGGACGGCACCGAGGCCGATGACCACCGGTTCGAGGCGCCGGGCAGTCCATTCGGCAAGACGCCCGGCCCACGAGCCGGCGGCCGGGATGGCTGCTTCACTCACCTCATCCATTCCGATCGTCATCGGCGCTCTCCGTTCAGCATGTCGCGGGGGCTGGCCGGGGGCCTCAGGAGGCCGAGCCGACCACGCCCTCGACGAGATAGTCCATGCTCTCGAGCTCGATGGCGTCCTCGGGATAGGCGGCGCCGGCGGCGATCACCTCGTTGCCCTTGTTGTCCTTGAGCGGCCCCTTGAACACCGAATATTTGGTCTTCATGATCTCGGCGAGCGTGGCCTCGAACGCGTTGCGCGCCTCGGCGGACACGGCCGGGCCGAGCGGGCTCATCTTGACGAAACCGTCTTTCAGGCCGCCACGCACGAAATTGCCGAGCTTCTCGCCGGCCAGCGCCTTCTCGACGAAGTCGGTATAGACGTTGCCCCAGGCCCATTCGGCGCCGGTGAGGTATTTGTCGGGGGCGAGAGGCGACTGGTCGGCGTGGTAGCCGCAGACGAAGGCGCCGCGGCCGGCAGCGGTCTGCACCACGACCTTCGGGCTGTCGACGTGACAGGTGATGACGTCGGCGCCCTGGTCGACCAGCGCGTTGACGGCCTCGGCCTCCTTGACGGCCAGCGACCATTCGCCGGTGAAGATCACCTGACAGGTGATGGTAGGATCGACCGAGCGCGCGCCGAGCAGGAAGGCGTTGAGGTTCTGCAGCACCTGCGGGATCGGCTTGGCGGCGACGAAACCGATCTTCCTGGACTTGGTGGCGTAGCCGGCGGCGATGCCGTTGAGATACTGGCCCTGATGGATGTAGCCGAAGTAGGAGCCGACGTTCTCGGGGTGCTTGTCCGCCTGCCAGAGACCGCCGCAATGGCGAAACTGAATATCGGGATACTTGGCTGCGACGGCGAGGACGTGCGGATCGAAGTAACCGAAGGACGTCGGGAACAGCAGCGTGGCGCCGTCGAGGTTGATCATCGATTCCATCGTTTTCTGGACGTCGACGGTCTCCGGAACGTTCTCCTCCTCGACGACGGTGACGCCGTCGAGCGCCTTGACGGCGGCAGCCCCTTCCGCATGGGCCTGGTTGTAGCCGTAATCATCCTTGGGGCCGACGTAGATGAAGCCGACCGTCAGACCGCCGGCGGCGAAGGCACGTCCGGAGGCAAGGCCCGGAACCGCGCCGGCGAGCAACCCGGTGGCTGTGGTCTGGAGGAAACGGCGGCGGTTGAGGGAAAAGCGATCGATCATCAGCAGGCACTCCCAGGTCGCGGGTCTAGCGAACGAGAAAGTGAATGCAATCGATGTGCCATAGACTAAAAT
>LUYO01000160.1:0-1649 GCA_001603295.1 Rhodobacterales bacterium Alpha_02 | reverse complement strand
CGCCTGAAACGCGGGGCGCCTTCCCTCGGGAGGGCGCCCCGCCGCTTTTGCCGCATGCCCTTGATCGGCGGGCGCCGACATGCAGAGATGATGTTCCGGCAATTCCCGGTCGGTCGGCCGACCGTAGGTTTCAGGAGCTTTCCGATCATGCCCGAGGTCATGAAGCTCGTCTCTCCCGTTGACGGTTCGGTCTATGCCGAGCGGACCACCGCCACCGATGGCGAGATGAACCGCGTGTTCCGTCTCGCTCGCGACGCCCAGCGGGGCTGGGCGAAGCTGCCGCTCGACAGCCGCATCGACTATTGCCTGAAGGCCCTCGACGCGCTGCTCGCCATGCGGCCGCGCGTCGCCGAGGAACTGACCCGGCAGATGGGCCGGCCGATCCGTTACACGCCTTATGAATTGAACGGCGTCGAGCAGCGCACCCGCCACATGGCGAAGATCGCCGCCGAAAGTCTGGCGCCGCTCGACAGCGGCCTCGAGTTCGGCGATCACGGCGCCCGCCGCTTCATCAGCCGCGAGCCGCTCGGCGTCGTCTTCGTGGTGGCGCCCTGGAACTATCCCTATCTTACCACCGTCAACTCGGTGATGCCGGCGCTGATGGCCGGCAACACGGTGGTGCTGAAGCATTCCGACCAGACGCTGCTGGTCGCCGAGCGTTTCCAGGACGCCTTCGATGCCGCCGGTCTGCCGGAGGGCGTGTTCCAGCACATTGTGCTCTCGCACGACCAGACGGCCTCGGCGATCGCCACGCGGCAGGCCGACATGGTGGCCTTCACCGGCTCGGTGGCTGGCGGCGCGGCTATGGAGCGGGCGGCGGTCGGCACCTTCATCGCTGTCAATCTGGAACTCGGCGGCAAGGACCCCGCCTACGTTCGCCCCGACGTCAAGCTCGACTTCGCCATCGAGAACATCGCCGATGGCGCCTTCTTCAATTCCGGACAATGCTGCTGTGGCATCGAGCGCGTCTACGTCCACGAGAAGGTCTACGACGACTTCGTGGACGGCCTCGTCGCCCTCACCCGAAAATACGTGCTCGGCGACCCCACCGACCCCGCAACGACGCTGGGGCCGATGGCGCGCGCCCGCGGCGCGGCGACGGTGCGCGAGCAGATCGCCGCGGCGCTGCGGGGCGGTGCCGTCGCCCACCTCGATCCGAAGCTGTTCCCGGCGAATCGCGACGGCACGCCCTATATCGCGCCGCAGGTGCTGACCTCGGTCAATCACCAGATGGCCTTCATGACCGAGGAGACCTTCGGTCCGGCGGTAGGCATCATGAAAGTACGGAACGACGCTGAGGCGCTGCATTTGATGAACGACTCCAAATACGGCCTCACCTGCTCGCTCTGGACCGAGGACCTCGACGCCGCCGAGGCAATCGGCCGCGAGCTTGAGACCGGCACCGTCTTCGTCAACCGCTGCGACTATCTCGATCCGGCACTGACCTGGACCGGCGTCAAGGATACCGGCCGTGGCGCGGCGCTGTCGCCGCTCGGCTTCCATGGCCTGACGCGGCCGAAAAGCTGGTACATGCGCAAGGCACCGGTCTAGCCGGGCTGCCGCCCGGACCCGCCCGGAGGCGCAGCCTCCGGACCTCCTGCTTTTTTTGAAAAACTGATGGGTGCGGGAGGCTGTGCCTCCCGCGCGGG
>LUYO01000020.1:0-7050 GCA_001603295.1 Rhodobacterales bacterium Alpha_02 | reverse complement strand
CCGCCACGGTTGTCCTGGTTCTGCCCCTGGCGCTCGCCTTGTGCCTGACGCTCGCCGCGGTTGTCACGGCCGAAACGGTCGAAACGCTGGCGGCCGCGGCGGTAGTCGCCCTGCTGCTGGCGATCGCCGCCGGTGTTGTCGTTGCGATTGTTGTCGCCGTTACGGTTATTATCGCGCGGCTCGCGTGGCTGTTGGTTGCCGTTGTCGCGATTGCCGCCGTTGTCGCGGTTCTGGTAGCCGCCGCCTTCGCGCGGCTCACGTTGCTCGTTCGGCTGGCGGTTGTTGTCGAACTGGCCGGGCTGGCGCATCTCGATCTGGCGCGGCTCGAAGCGGTCGGAGCCGATCGGCTCGAAATCGTCGTCCTCGCTCTCATCCTCGCGTCCCGCGGCGGCCGCCGCCTGGGCAGCCTGGGCGGCGGCGATGATGCGATAGTAATGCTCGGCGTGCTGGAGGTAGTTCTCCGCCATCACCCGGTCGCCGGAGGAGGACGCATCGCGGGCGAGCTGGGTATATTTCTCTGCGATGTGGAGGGCGGTGCCCCTGATCTTGATGTCCGGGCCGTTGGAATCAAACGACCGGGTCAGCGGATTGGGAGCCTTGCGGTTGGGCCGGCCGCGCATCCGTTGCTTGTTCTGCTGGTTCTGCCTCATATGTCCGCTATCTCTTGCCTTCGCGGGTCAAAAAGCACGAGGCGCGAGGCCGCGGATCTCGTCGACTCCCGGCGCTTCCCAAGGGGAAGGCAGTCGAAGTCGCGGCGCCTGGTGCAAACAAATCATCCGTCAAGTGCGACCGTCCGCCGAAGCAGGATAGACCAAACCCGCATCCTGACGGATGCCCCGTGTTGCGCTATCTATCTGTTCAAACATCGGATTTTCCCGAAAAGTGCGTACACTTTCCGGCCCGATGCCCTAGCCCGTGGCGGTGTCGCCTCAGCATCCTCTACGTTCGATCGTATCGAGAACGGGTCTGAGCGGGATCCTGGCCCCTGTCTTGGCTCTGCCGGCAGCCGAGCGTCACGCGCCAGCCCCGACCGTTCATCCGCCCGGACAAGAGGTCATGCTTCCCGAATACGGCTTTTCGACGGTGACGTCAAATACAGCCGATTCTCTACGCAAGGACCCTAGCCGCTTCCCGACGACTTTCCAAGCTGAATTTTATCGTCAACGTCAATAAAGCGACGGGATTTCAGTCGCTTTGCGAAAGCATGACGCCGGAGACCACCCGATCGCGGTCGCCGAGGTCGCGGTGGACTTCGATAGTCCCGAGCCCGGCCATCGCGAAGAGATCGCTCACCGCCGCGCCCTGGTCCCAGCCGATCTCGACGGCGAGGAGACCGCCGGGTAGGAGATGGTCGTGAAGGCCGGCGAGGATCGCCCGGTAGACATCGAGACCGTCGGCGCCGCCATCGAGGGCCAGATGCGGGTCGTGGAGGCGTACCTCGCGGTCGAGACCGGCGATGACGTCGCTGGCGATATAGGGCGGATTGGAGACGACGAGGCCGAAGCGGCCGGTCACCGGCTGCCAGACGTCGCCGGTGGCGAAGTCGAGACGGTCGGCGACGCCGTGACGGGCGGCGTTGTCCCTCGCCACCGCGACGGCACCGCTGGCGAGGTCGGTGGCAAGGCCGCGAGCGGCCGGCAGTTTGACGAGCAGCGTCACGGCGATGGCGCCGGTGCCGGTGCCGACGTCGAGCAAGCGGAGGCCGGCGCCGTCAGGCGAAACGCCGGGCAGGCGGCCCGAACGCACGGCGGCGAGCGCCGTCTCGACCAGCACCTCGGTATCGGGGCGCGGCTCCAGCGTGTCGGGACCGAGCGCGAAATTGAGGCCGTAGAAGGAGGCGGTGCCGAGGATGCGGCCGACCGGTTCGCCGGCTGCCCGGCGGTCGAGCCAGCCGTCGAGGCGGGCGGCGGCATCGGGGTCGACCTGTCGGTCGGCGGCGGCGAGGAGATCGAGACGGCTGGCGCCTGTGGCCGCTTCGACCAGCAGGCGGGCGTCGATGGCCGCCGTGTCCAGGTCGGCCGCCTGAAGGCGCCGGCGGGCGGCGGCGAGCAGGGCGCCGAGGGTGGCAGGCGCGCTCACGCGCCTTCCTCGGCCAGCAGCTTCGCCTGATGGTCGGTGATCAGCGCGCCGACGATATCGTCGAGGTCGCCCTCCATCACCTGCGGCAGCTTGTAGAGCGTCAGGTTGATGCGGTGGTCGGTGACGCGGCCTTGCGGGAAGTTGTAGGTGCGGATGCGCTCGGAGCGGTCGCCGGAGCCGACCTGGCCGCGCCGGTCGGCGGCGCGGGCGCTGTCGGCCTTCTCCCGCTCGATCTCGTAGAGGCGGGCGCGCAACAGCTTCATCGCCTTGGCGCGGTTCTTGTGCTGCGACCGCTCCTCCTGGCAGGCGACGGCCAGCCCCGTGGGTATGTGGGTGATGCGGATGGCGCTGTCGGTGGTGTTGACGTGCTGGCCGCCGGCGCCGGACGAGCGGAAGGTGTCGACGCGTAGGTCGCTGTCGGCGATGGCGATGTCCACCTCCTCGGCCTCCGGCAGCACGGCGACGGTGGCGGCCGAGGTGTGGATGCGGCCGGAACTCTCGGTGACCGGCACCCGCTGCACCCGATGGACGCCGGACTCGAACTTCAGCCGGGCGTAGACGCCGGCGCCGTCGATCGAGGCGATGATCTCCTTGTAGCCGCCTAGCTCGGCCTCCGACAGGCTCATCACCTCGACGCGCCAGCCGCGCGCCTCGGCATAGCGCTGGTACATGCGGAACAGGTCGCCGGCAAACAGGGCAGCCTCGTCGCCGCCGGTGCCGGCGCGCACCTCGATGATGGCGCTCTTGTCGTCGGCGCGGTCGCGCGGCAGCAGCGCGACGCGCACCTCCTGCCGCAGCGCCTCGACCTTGTCGGAAAGCTCCGGCCGCTCGGCCTCGGCCAGCGCCCGCATGTCCGGATCGGTTCCGGGGTCGGCCAGCATCGCCTCGACGTCGGCAAGCTCCTGCGCGGCGGCGCGCAGGGCGCGGATGCGGGCGACCAGCGGCTCCAGCTCGGCGTAGTCGCGCGATAGGCGGACGTAGGTGTCGGCGTCCGGGTTGCCGGCGAGGCGGGCCTCGAGAATGGCGAAGCGGTCGAGGAGGGCCTCGAGACGGGCGTCGAAGGGCGTCATGCGATCTTCAATTGAGCGGGATATCGCGGGATTCGGCGAAGTCCTGCAAGAGCTTGCGGATCGGCGGACCATCCGGGCGGTTGAGGGCCGGGGCGAGGAGGGCCTCCAGCTCGCCGAGGTTGACCGAGCGGATCATGTCCTTGACCGGGCCGACCGAGGTGGCGGCCATGGACATCGAGCGGAAGCCGATGGCCATCAGCGCCATGGCGGTGAGCGGCGTGCCGCCCAGCTCGCCGCACAGGGTGGCCGGCTTGCCGTATTCGGCCGATTTGCGGGCGATGGTGCGCAGCGCCCTGAGGAAGGACGGAGCGAGCGGATCGAAGCGCTGCGCCACCTTGGCGTTGCCGCGGTCGACGGCCAGCATGAACTGGAACAGGTCGTTGGTGCCGACCGACACGAAGTCGACCACCGACAGCAGTTCGTCCAGCTCGAACAGCAGCGCCGGCACCTCGATCATGGCGCCGAGCTTCAGCGACGAGGGCAGGGCGTGGCCGTGCTTTTCCAGGAAACGCTGCTCGCCCTTCACCAGCTCCTTGGCCTTCAGGAACTCGTCGACCGTCGAGATCATCGGGAACATGACGCGCAGCTCGCGGCCGCCGGCCGCCTTCAGGAGGGCGCGCAACTGCGTCCGCAAGATGACGGTGCGGTCGAGGCCGATGCGGATGGCCCGCCAGCCCATGGCCGGGTTCTCCTCCTGCACCGAGCGGGTGAGGTAGGGCAGCACCTTGTCGCCGCCGATGTCCAGCGTGCGGAAGGTGACCGGCCGGCCGGTCGCCCCGTCGAGGATCTTGGAATAGAGTTCCGCCTGCTGGCCGAGTTTGGGGAAGGTCGGCGCGATCATGAACTGCAGTTCGGTGCGGAACAGGCCGATGCCGTCGGCGCCCGATTCGTCGAAATGCGGCAGGTCGAACAACAGGCCGGCATTGGTGTTGAGGGCGATCCGGACGCCGTCGAGCGTCACCGGCGCCTTGAAGCGCAACTGGCGATAGCGCTCCTGCCGGCGGGCGCGGAAGCGCACCTTGGTGACGTAAGCCTGCTCGACGTCGGCCGGCGGCCGCAGATGAACGTAGCCGCTCTCGCCGTCGATGATGATGCTGTCGCCGTTATCGGCCAGCGACACGACGTTGGCGAGCTGACCGACGGTGGGGATCGACAGGGCGCGGGCGACGATCGCCACGTGGCTGGTCGTGGTGCCCTCCTCGAGCACCAGGCCGCGCAACTTGCTGCGGTCGTAGTCCAGGAGTTCGGCGGCGCCCATCGAGCGGGCGACGACGATGGCATTCTCCGGCATCTCGGTCGACTTGTCCTTGCCCATCAGCTCGCGCAGCAGGCGATAGGTGAGGTCGTCGAAATCGTGCAGGCGCTCGAGAAGATAGGGATCGGTCTGCCGCTGCATGCGGGCGCGGGTGTCGGACTGCACGCGCTCCACCGCCGCCTCGGCGGACAGGCCGGAGCGGACGATCGCCTCCTCCATGCGCCGCGTCCAGCCGCGGTCGTAGGCGAACATGCGGTAGGCTTCCAGCACGTCGCGGTGCTCGCCGTGATGGGCCACCTCGCCGCGATCGATCATGTCGTCGATGGAAAGGCGCAGGTTGGCGATGGCAGCGGTGAGGCGCTTGACCTCCTTGTCCGGATCTTCGGCGATGAAGTTGGTGACGACGACGCGCGGCTCGTGCAGCACGACGTGGCCGAGGCCGACGCCCTCCGACAGCACCACGCCGGGAATGTGCATGGGCCGGTTGAGGTCGAGCACCGTCTGCTGGCTGGCGGCGAGGCCCAACACCTCGCCGGAGGCGATGATCTCGGCGATGATCATGCCGGTGGTCTGGAGCGCCTCCTCCTCCTCGTCCGAATAGGTCTTGCGGACGCGGTTCTGCACCACCAGCACGCCGAGCGTGCGGCCGGAACGCAGGATCGGTACGCCGAGGAAGGAGTGGTAGGCCTCCTCGTCGGTGCCGGGAATGTAGGCGAAGGCCGGATGCTCCTGGGCATCGGCGAGATTGAGCACCGCCGCCTCGGCGGCGATCAGGCCGACCAGGCCCTGACCGATCCGGAGCGACGCCTTGTGCACGGCCTGACGGTTGAGGCCCTCGGTGGCGAACAGTTCGAGCACGCCGTCGGCACGAAGGACGTAGAGCGAGCAGACCTCCGCGACCATGTTGGCCGCGATGGTGGTGACGATCTTGTCCAGTCGCTCCTGGGCGCTGATCGGCTCCGCCATCACCTCGCGGAGGCGGCGGAGCAGAACGCGCGGTCCGGAAAGGCCTCCCCGCATCGTCGGCTTCCTGCTCTCTCCCGCAGGCCGGTTCGGCGCCAGGCCGGCCGGCGGGGTCATCCACTCGATATGCCAGCCCTAGCGCGTTTTACGGCCGGCTTGAAGCCATCAATATGGCAGCATGCACATGGCGGCGGCCGGGGCTCCCGAGACGTTGATACGGCTTCGGCGTCCGGCCGGCGAGGCCCTTTTCCATCCGCTTCCGACACATCGGCGTGAGCGCCGCCGCCCCACGCCGGTCTTCGCCGTCTCAGGTCCCCGTGCCGGGGCCCCGCATCACGCCTTGTCGAGGCCGTAGGCCGAATGCAGCGTCCGCACAGCCAGCTCGGTGTAGGCCTCGTCGATCAGCACGGAGATCTTGATTTCCGAGGTGGTGATTGCCCGGATGTTGATGCCCTTGGCCGACAGCGCCCTGAAGGCCTCGGCGGCGACCCCGGCGTGGCTGCGCATGCCGACGCCGATCACCGACACCTTGCACATGCCGGTGGTGCCCTCGAAGGTCTTGTAGCCGATCTCCGCCTTGCGGTCGTTGAGCACGGCGGTGGCGCGCTCGTAGTCGGCGGCCGGCAGCGTGAAGGTGATGTCGGTCTCGGCGCCGTCGGCCGAGATGCTCTGGACGATCATGTCGACGTTGACGTTGGCCTCGGCCAGCGGCACGAACACGGCGGCGGCGACGCCCGGCTGGTCCGGCACGCGGCGGATGGAGATCTGCGCCTCGTCCTTGGAGTAGGCGATACCGGTAACGACTTCCTGTTCCACGATCTCGTCCTCATCGCAAATGAGCGTTCCGAACGGGTCGCCGTTCGGCATGGTCTTGGGGTTGAGGGGGTCCTCGAAGGAGGAGCGCACGAAGGTGCGCACCTTGTGGACCATGGCAAGCTCGACGGAGCGCACCTGCAGTACTTTGGAGCCGAGCGAGGCCATCTCCAGCATCTCCTCGAAGGAGACCTTGTCGAGACGGCGGGCCTTGGGCACGATGCGCGGGTCGGTGGTGTAGACGCCGTCGACGTCGGTATAGATGTCGCAGCGGTCGGCCTTCACCGCCGCCGCCACGGCGACGGCCGAGGTGTCGGAGCCGCCGCGGCCGAGCGTCGAGATGCGGCCGTCCGGCGCCATGCCCTGGAAGCCGGCGATCACCGCCACGCGGCCTTCGTTCATCTGTTCGATGACCCGGTGGCCGTCGATCGTCTGGATGCGGGCGGCGCCGTGCGCCTGGTCGGTGACGATCGGCAGCTGCCAGCCCTGCCAGGAGCGGGCGTCGACGCCCATCGCCTGCAGCGTGATGGCGAGGAGGCCGGACGTCACCTGCTCGCCGGAGGCTACGACGGCATCGTATTCGCGCGCGTCATGCAGAGAGGAGGCGCCGCGGCAGAGCGCCACCAGCTCGTTGGTCTTGCCGGCCATGGCCGACACGACGACGGCGACCTGATGGCCGGCATCGACCTCCCGCTTCACATGCGCGGCGACATTGCGGATCCTATCGAGGTCGGCGACGGAGGTGCCGCCGAATTTCATCACCAATCGAGCCATTTTCCGACGTCGTTTCCTGAGGGGCGGGAAACCCGCCCGCGAGAGGTGAAAAGGCGGGCCGCCGAACGGTGCCCGCGGCGGCCGCGCCCTCAATAC
>LUYO01000159.1:2460-2836 GCA_001603295.1 Rhodobacterales bacterium Alpha_02 | reverse complement strand
GGTTCTTGGTGACCGTGGAGATGAGGAGCCCCAGGGCCAGGGCCACCGCCAGGTATAGCGACGAGGCCAGGATCATGACCCAGAAACTCGCCTTCATGACGATGCCGAAGAGGACCTGGCCCATGAAGACGGCGATCAGCACGTCGATCAGGCCGATGAAGAAGTAGGGCACCGCCTTGCCCACTAAGAGCTCCATCCCCGTAACGGGGAGGGATTTGAGCGTCTCCATGGTCCCGTTCTCGTACTCCCGGGCGATGACTAAGGAGGTCAGGATGGCCCCGACGATCATGATGATGAGGGCGATGATCCCGGGAACGATGAAGTTCCGGCTCTCCAGGTCCTCGTTGAACCAGACCCGGATGCGCCCCTCCACGGG
>LUYO01000159.1:0-2454 GCA_001603295.1 Rhodobacterales bacterium Alpha_02 | reverse complement strand
AGCCCCGGGCGATGTTGGCGAAGTTCGGGTCGCTGCCGTCCAGGAGGATCTGCAGCGGCGCCTCCCGGTCGCTCCGGAGGTTCTCCGTCCAGTCGGGGGGAATGACGACCGCCACGGTCGCCCGGTCCCGGTCGAGCCAGTCGGCGACAAGGCGTGTATCCGCCAGGTGGGCCTTCACGTGAAAATAGGACGAGGCGTCGAGGCGCCGGATGAAGTCCCGGCTCAGGTCGGTCCGGTCCTGGTCCACCACCACCGTCTCGATGTTGTCCACGTCGAGGCTCAGGGCGTAGCCGAACAGGAGGATCAGAAGAAGCGGGATCGCGAAGGCCAGGTATAGGCTCCGGTAATCCCGGATCAGGTGATAGAACTCCTTGCGGATAATGGCCTGGATGCGGACGGGGTTCATGCTCTTTCCTCAGGCGTCTGCTTTTCCGAACGTTGAAACGGGGCGACGGCTGCGCGCTTCCCCCTGCCGTTTCATGGCGGATGGGACCGGGGAACCGGCGGGCGACGGGACCGCGCAACCTCGCGGTTCTTTGCTCAGCAGCTTCACTTCACGTTGACCTTGAAGACGGCCGTCCGGGCCGGCTCGACGCCCTTTTCCCAGGAGCGGACGTACACCATCCGGATCTCCGCCGTTCCCGGCTTCACGGCCTGGAACCGCCAGACTTCCTGTCCGCCGGCGCCGGGACGCTTCACTCTCGGCGCCCGGTAGCGGTTGTGGACCTTCTTCACAACGGCCTCGTCGGGCGTCCCCGCGAGCTGCCACGCGTAGCCCGTCGTCGGATTGGAGTCGAGAACGATGCGGAAGGTGTCTCCCGCCGCCACTTCAACCGGCCGGCCCGGATCGGTGAAGACCGGCCCGATTCCCCCGATCCGGCCCGCCCCCGCCCGGCCGTCCGCCGGCATCGGCTGGTTCGGATCGGTCAAGATCGGTCCGGCACTCCCGCGTCCCGCCCCCATCCGGCCGTCTCCCGGCGCGGCCTGAACCGCCGGAACCAGAATCATCGCAGCAACCAAAGCCAGCAACAGCAGGCATCCCTTCTTCATGCCTCGATCCTCCTTTCTTTAATCCGCTCTCATCAGCAGGGCTTCCGGGCCATCAGGCTGATGAAGGCGTCGTTGAGGTCCGCATCCTCCCGGTCCGGGCAGGCCATGCCGACGATCTCCCCGGGACTTCCCTGGGCCACGATGGCGCCCTGGTCGATGAGGACAAGGCGCTCGCAGTTCTTCGCCTCGTCCATGTAGTGGGTCGTGACGAACACCGTGATGCCCTCGTCCGCCAGTTGCCGGATGAAGTCCCAGAAGTGGCGGCGCGTCACCGGATCGACCCCGGACGTCGGTTCGTCGAGAAACAGGATCTCCGGCCGGTGCAGGAGGGCGCACCCAAGGGCCAGCCGCTGCTTCCAGCCTTGCGGCAGGTCCCCCGTGGGGCGGTCCTTCACCGCCTCCAGCCGCGCCATGGAGAGGACCCAGCGGGTCCGCTCCCGCCAGAGATCCGGCGGAACGGCGTAGATCCCTAAGTAGAAGCGGAGGTTCTCCGCAGGCGTCAGGTCCTCGTATAGCGAGAACTTCTGGGACATGTAGCCGATCACGCTCTTGACCCGCTCGGGCTCCTGGAAAATGTCGATCCCCGCCACCTCCCCCCGGCCCGAGGTGGGGCTGAGGATTCCGCAGAGCATGCGGATCGTCGTGGACTTGCCCGAGCCGTTGGAGCCGAGGAAGCCGAAGATCTCGCCCCGCTTCACCGAAAAGGTGATCCGGTTCACCGCGACGAAGTCGCCGAAGCGCTTCTCCAGTTCCTGGACCGCGATGGCGTCACCGCTGAAAGGCTTCATGGGCCAGTTCCTCGTCAACGTCCCGGATCCGGGCGATCATGGCCTCCTCCAGGGAGGGAAAGTCCGCCCGAACGTCCGCCGGTGCGGCCGTCTCAATCAGGCTCGCCTTGTGCATCAGGGCCAGCCGGTCGCACTTCTCCCCCTCGTCTAAGTAGGCCGTCGAGACCAGGATCGTCATGCCCTCCTGACGCATCTGCTTCAGGATGTCCCAGAATTCCTGCCGCGAGACGGGATCGACGCCGTTGGTCGGCTCGTCCAGGATCAGGACCCGGGGCTCGTGGACCAGCACGCAGGCCAGTCCGAGCTTCTGCTTCATCCCGCCGGAGAGGTTTCCCGCCGGACGGTCGGCGAAGGGAAGGAGGTTGGAGAACCCGAGGTACTTTTCCCGGCGGCGGATCCGCTCCGCCCGGGAAATGTTGAAGACGTCCATGAAGAAGCGCAGGTTCTCGTCCACCGTCAGGTCCGCGTAAAGGCCGAAGCGCTGGGGCATGTAGCCGATGAGGGGCTTCACCTTCTTCCGGTCCTTCACGACGTCGAACCCGCCGACGGTGATCCGCCCGGCCAGGGGCGCGATCATGGTGGCGGCCATGCGCAGCAGGGTCGATTTCCCCGCCCC
>LUYO01000158.1:0-4541 GCA_001603295.1 Rhodobacterales bacterium Alpha_02 | reverse complement strand
CTCGCATGTCGCCGGCGAGCACCCCAAGGCAACGTCGATCCAGGCCCGTCTCAACCGCGTTCCGCCCAAGCCGGCCTCGCCCTACATTCCGCCGGAAGCCCATCGCGTCGAGCCGACGGTGGCGCCGATCTCGGCCATCGTACCCGAGCTGGACGAACCGGCCGCCGAGACGCCCAGGATCGAGCGTCGGGCCGAGCCGGCCCGCCCGCTTCCCGCCAACGAGCCGACTCTGTCCGATGATGGCCCCGGCTTCGAGGATCTCGCCCGCCAACTCGACGAGGCGCTGAAGAGCGAGATCGAGGACATGAAGATCGAGGCCGCCGCCCCGCCTCCGGAACCGGTTGCACCGCCCGTCGCGGAGCCGGCGCCGAGGCCCGAGCCGGCCCGCCCGGTGGTGCCCGCCGCCTCGGCCTGGCTGCGGCCGCGCACCGCCCAGCCGGCGCGGCCGATCGTGCCCCGCGAGCCCGTCGTGGCGCGGGAGCCGCTCGTCCAGCGCGAGCCCGCGCCGACCCGCGAGCCGGTGGCGCCGCGTGAACCCGTCGCGCCGCGCGAGCCGGTGACGCAGCAGCGCCCGCCGGTCCGTCCTCCGGTCGTCGAGCCGCGCGCCGTCGAACCGCCGCCCGAGCCCGTCGCCGCGCCGGAGCCGCTGGCGTCCCGCCCCGCCGACTTGGCGGCCGAACCGCCGGAAGGCGATCCCAAGAGCGGCGCCGACTTCTCCTCGCTGGAGAACGAGATGGCCCGCCTGCTCGACGAGCTGGCCGGCGATTCCAAGGGAAAACGCTGAGCCCTCGCCCGCTTTCGCCGGCCGCCGCCTTGAGCGGCCCGCCCGCCGGGGCGACAGTGTCGCGGCAAGCCGGATGATTCGCGTCCGGTTTTCCCGGAAGGGCGCGATGGCGACGGACGACACCACGACGGATCAGGCAACGGACCAGGGACGGACGACGCCCCCGGCGCCGTGCCGGCGCTCCGGCCTGCGGCTGATCGTCGCGCTTGTCTGCCCGCTGCTGCTCGGCCTCCTCTGGTTCGGCCTGTCGACCCGGCTCGCCCTTGCCCAGGACGTCAGCATCTCGCTCGGCCAGGGATCGACGCTGACCGAGCGCGCCGTGCAGTTGGTCGGCCTGCTCACCGTTCTCAGCCTCGCCCCGTCGATCGTCGTGATGATGACGTCGTTCACGCGCATCGTCGTGGTGCTGTCGCTGCTGCGCTCGGCCATCGGCCTGCAGTCGGCGCCGCCCAACGCGGTGATGGTGTCGCTGGCGCTGTTCCTCACCGCCTTCATCATGGCCCCGACCTTCCAGGAGGCCTACACCAACGGCATCGAGCCGGTGGTCAACAACCAGATCGACCTGACCGAGGGCTTCACCCGGACGATGCAGCCGATGCGCGCCTTCATGCTGGCGCATACCCGCGAGGTGGACCTCCGCCTGTTCGTCGATCTCGCCAACCAGCCGCAGCCGGAAAGCCAGGCTGACCTCGAGACGCGCATCATCATCCCGGCCTTCATGATTTCCGAGCTGCGCCGCGCCTTCGAGATCGGCTTCCTGATCTACCTGCCCTTCCTGATCATCGACATGGTGGTGTCGTCGATCCTGATGGCCATGGGCATGATGATGCTGCCGCCGGTGGTGGTGTCGCTGCCCTTCAAGCTGATCTTCTTCGTGCTGGTCGACGGCTGGGCGCTGTTGGCCGGCAGTCTGGTGCGCAGCTACGCCACCTGAGTAGGCTCAAGCGCCCCTATCCGGCCTTCGGCAGGCCGGCCGCCTCGGCGGCGGCGCTGGAATCGGGCGCCTTCGGCGCGGCCGCTCCCTCGGCGGGCAGGATCATGTCCGGCTTGTCGGCGGCCTCGATGTCGAGATAGCGCTTCCGGTAGTCGGCGAGGAAATTCTTCATAGTGTCAGCATCGGCGATCGACTTGACAATACTCTGGAAATCGCTGCCGCTCGCCACGATCGGCCCGGTCACCGCGTCGAAAGCCGAGCCGTTGGCAGTCGGCGCCATCTTCTGCGCATACTTGGAGCGGAGCCGGTCGACGCTCATCCGGTCGCCGGACAGCGTGTAGGCGATGCCGGCCTTCAGCACGGCCAGTTGCTCGCTGTCGCTGAGCGGCAACGCGTCGGTCCAGCGGGCGCCAAGCATGCGCTCGTAGGAGGTGCCGGCCTCGGCGTAGCGATTGGCCGACCACAGGATGTCGGCCCTGAGGCGGGCGACCTCGACACCGTCGAGCGGCTGCAGCACCTCGAGCGCACCGTCGGGATTGCCCGATTCGGCGAGGGCCTTGGCCTCGACGGTACGCCGCTGCCGTTCGATCGCCACCGGCAGCGACGCCTGCCGGGTGGTCGACAGCGTGAACAGCGCCTTGTCGGGCCGGTGGTCGAGCAGGTGGACCAGCGCCAGATCGGCGGCCACCTGGGCACGCGCCGCGCCGCGCAGCCGGTTCTTCACCTGATAGTCCAGCAACGCCGCCGCCTGCGGCAGCAGGTCGACGTCGACGAGGCGGTCGGCCAGCTTGCGCACCATGGCGTCGCCGCGCCGGCCGCTCGGCGTCAGCTCGCGATAGTCGTAATAGAGCGACAGCGCCTGCACCGGGCTGAGATCGGAGTTCTTCTTATCGAGGAAGATCTGCGAGAAGGCCGACTGCATCTCCTCGGTCATCTGCCGCGAGGTGGTCGACTTGGGATTGACCTGCTCGGCGACCCGCATCACCTCGAAGGCGCGGCGGTAGTTGCCGCGCTCGATGGCATACTGACCGAGCAGACGCAGCGTCTTCAGCTCCAGTTCGTCGCCGCGCCAGGAGACGGCCAGTTGCTCCAGCCGGTCGATTCCCTGGTCGAGGGTGATCAGGCCCTCGCGCCGCTGGAGCTGCACCAGCCGGTAGGTAGCCTCGGCGGCGACCGGCCCCTGCCGCTCGCGCACGATGTTGGAGAGCAGCGCCACCGCGTCCATGGCGTGGCCGGCCGCGTCGCGCGCCAGAGCGTTGAGAAGGTCGAGTCGCGCCCGCTCGTCGATGCTGAGACTGGTCGGATCGAGCCGCGCCAGAAGATCGCGCGCCGTGGTATAGTCCTTGAGGTCGATCGCCGAGGCGATATGGCTCAGCGCGTAGCGGCGCTGGATCACCGGCGGAAAGCTGCCAATCACCGGATCGCCCTTGGCGAATTCGGCCGCCGCCTCGTCGTGGCGGCCGAGGTCGGAGAGCGCCATTGCCTTCCATACCGCCGCATCGGGGCTGCCGTCGAACTCGCGCCGATCAAGCAGCTTCAGCGTCTGCTCGGGTCGGTAGGTGAAGAATTCGCCGCCGGCCCGTAGCGCCGCCATGCGGCTCGACGCCGTCTCCTCCGGCGCCAGCTTGCCGATGAGATCGAGCACGCCGGTGGTTTCTGGCCCGAGGCCCTCGGCGAGTGCGAAAGTCGCCGTCTTGTACCAGCCGTCGATGCGCTCGGGCATCTCGCGCGCCTGGGTGATGGCGGTCATCAGCTTGTGGCGGCCGGCCCAGTAGCCGGCCGGATTGAGGTCGCGGGCATCGCCGAAGTCGATGAAGGCGGCCTTGCGCGCCACCGACGAGCCAAGCGCCGCCGGCAGGTCGAACAGCGTCGCCTTCTTCTCCTCGGCGAAGGTCGACACCGCGAGGCCGCCCGGCCGGGTGATCGACACCAGGATACCGTCGGAGGTGACCGCGAGATCGTCGACCTTCGGCACCACGGCGATGCCGTGGATCGAGGCGAGCGCGTCGAACTCGGTGAAGCCGTGCGGCTTGACAAGGCCGCGCGCCTGCCCCTTGCCGGTCACCACGATGACGGCGTCGCCGCTCTGCGGGTCGGTCAGCCGGTGGATGCGCGACACCGGGCCGAAGGGAATGTCGAGCGATTTGCTGCCGTCGGGATGCACCTGCCGACCGATCGACAGCGGCCTTGTCGGATCGGTGACCAGCTCGCCGATCGTCATCACCCATTTCGGGCCGTCCGGGCTTAGCGTCGACACGAAGCGCTCGGTCATCTCGATGCGGATCAACTGGGCGCCGTCGAGCGTCGTCGGCTCGATGCTACGGGCGAAACCGACGAAGGCGTCCTGCAACGTGGCGGCGTCGATCGGCGCCGCGTCGTCGAACACCATCCAAAGCGTGTTGTCGCGCATGAACAGCGCCGCGCCGATCTCCTTCTTGTAGGGAAAGGTGATGTGCACGGCCTGTCCGACGCGCTCGGACTCGACGCGGATGACGCCATCGACCAGCGCCCGCGCCACGGCGTTCTCCGGCAGCTCGGCGATGTCTTCGCGCGGCTTGTCCGGCGCGGCGATGATCACCGGTCGCGCCGGCGCGTCGGCCGGCGGCGCGGCTGCCGGCTGTTCAAGGGCCGGCTGCTCGGGGGCCGGCTGCTCGGAAGCTGCGATCTCGGTGGGCGGCGGCGCGGATTGATCGGCCGGAGCCGATGCGGCCGCGGCGTGCTCGACCGCGGCGGCCGGCGCCTCGTCATGGGTCGGGGCAACGGCATCGGCGGCGGCCGGCGGCTCGCCATGGGCCGAAGCGTCGGCGCCGCCGGCGCTCACCG
>LUYO01000157.1:0-25586 GCA_001603295.1 Rhodobacterales bacterium Alpha_02 | reverse complement strand
GCCGTACGCAGCGCGAGCCGTAGGATTGCACCCAGCCGTGGCGGGTGAAGGCGAAGCCGTCGAGCTGCTCGCCGAAATACTGCACCATGTCGTTGCGCTCGAACTCGCCGTGCACCAGCACGTCGAGGCCGATCTCCTCCTGCCAGCCGATGCAGGCGGCGGTCTCGGCCTTCAGGAAGTCGCGGTAGGCGGCCTCGCTCAGTTCGCCCTTGGCGAGGTCCTGGCGGGCACGACGCACCTCGAGCGTCTGCGGGAAGGAGCCGATGGTGGTGGTCGGAAAGGCCGGCAGGCCGAAGCGGACGTGCTGCATCTCCGAGCGTGTGGCAAAGGACGACTTGCGCCGCGCCATCGCCGGCGTGACGGCGGCGAGGCGGGCGCGCACGTCCGACCGGACGACGCGCGGCGAAGCCTCGCGCGATTGCCGCGCCGCCCGCGACGCCACGAAAGCCTCGCCGACGGACCCCGATTCGAGCGCCTGTCCGAGGACGGAGAGTTCGTCCATTTTCTGGCGGGCGAAGGCCAGCCAGGATCTCATCTCCGTATCGAGGCCGCTCTCGACCTCGACGTCCTGCGGCACGTGCAGCAGCGAGCAGGACGGGGCGAGTTCCACATGGTCAAGGCCGCGGCGGGCGACGATCGGCCGCAGCAGGTCGAGGAGGGCGTCGAGGTCGGCGCGCCAGACGTTGCGGCCGTCGACGACGCCGAGCGACAGCCGCTTGCCGGCCGGCACCCGGCCGTCGATCGCCGCGAGATCGGCGCGGCCGCGCGTGAGATCGAGGTGGAGGCCGGCGGTCGGCAGCGACAGCGCGAGATCGAGGTTGTCGGCGAGCGGCCCGAAATAGCTCGCCAGCATCACCTTCAGCTTGGGCACCGCCGAGGCGATCAGGCCGTAGGCGCGTTCGAGGGCGGCGCGGGCGCCGTCGTCGAGATCGGTGGCAAGGATCGGCTCGTCGATCTGCACCCAGTCGGCGCCGTGGGCGGCGAGCAGCTTCAGGACGTCGACATAGACGGGCAGCAGCCGGTCGAGCAGCGTCAGGGGATCGAAGCCGCCGGCCGCCTTGCCGAGCTTCAGGAAGGTGACCGGGCCGACCAGCACCGGCCGGGTGTGAATGCCGAGCGCCTTGGCCTCGCGGAACTCGTCGACCGGCTTGGTCGAGGCGAGAGAGAAGCGCTGACCGGCGGCGAACTCCGGCACCAGATAGTGGTAGTTGGTGTCGAACCACTTGGTCATCTCGAGGGCGGCGACGCCTGTCGCATGGTTGCCGCCGCAGCCGCAGGCGCCGCCGTCGGCACCACGCGCCATGGCGAAATAGCTCCGAAGCGACAGCGGCCCGCCCGACCAGCCGTAGCCGTCGGGCACGGCGCCGACCAGGGCGGCGGTGTCGAGCACCTGATCGTAGAGCGAGAAGTCGTTGGAGGGGATGACGGTGACGCCGCGGGCGGCCTGATCCCGCCAGTTGGCGGCACGCAGACGCGCGGCGGTGTCCAGAAGTTCGGCTTCTCCGATCCGGCCGGCCCAATAGGCTTCGAGGGCGAATTTCAGCTCGCGGCGCGGGCCGATGCGTGGCGCGCCGAGCGTGGCGATGGCAAGCGACATTGTAGGGAACCCCAGAGTTGGGGGCAAAGGCGAGCGGACGCGCCGCCGCCGGCCGTCCCTTGCGGGCTCCGACGGTCCGAGCGATCCACCGGGACACCCCGCCCGATGACGACATGTGGCCGTGGCAGGTCTCCTGGCTCGCGGGTCAGCACGTCCGCTCCGTCTTCCCGAAGCCGCAGGGCCCCAGTGACATCAATGGATCGGACGCTCGCCGCTCACAGTTGCGGGGGCAGCTCCGGCCTGGGCGTTCGCCCTTCCGGATTCCCTCTTGGCTCCGCACCGCCGCGACGGCGACGCGGAGAACCACGACGCTCCAATGATAGGCTACCCCGTCGCCCTGTCAACAAAGATATAAAGATGTCGTTATATGATTGACGATCACCTCAGGGATTCTTGCAACTTGAAGCTCTGGATCCACCACCTACGTAGCTCAAGGTACGTGAGCCGCGACGGATCCGGATATGTATCCCCGCAGGCCCCATTGCCTGATCGAAAGGAATTGATGTGATGACGACCCGCAACACGCTGAAGTCCAATGCCAAGAAGGTGTCCATCGAAGTGCTCGGCGCCCTGCTCGCCGACGGCATCGACATGGCGCTGCTGACCAAGCAGGCGCACTGGAACCTGAAGGGTCCGCGCTTCATCGCCATTCACGAGATGCTCGACGGCTTCCGCTCGGAGATCGACGTCCACGTCGACACCATGGCCGAGCGCATCGTCCAGCTCGGCGGCATCGCCAATGGCACGTTGCAGGGCGCGGCGGCGGCCACCCGCCTGCCGGCCTATCCGGCCGACATCACCGCCGAGGCCGCCCATCTCAAGGAACTGACCGATCGCTACGCCAAGGCCGCCGCCTCGGTGCGCGACGGCATCGACCAGACCGACGAGGCCGGCGACGCCGACACCGCCGACATCCTCACCGCCTACTCGCGCGCCCTCGACAAGGCGCTGTGGTTCCTGGAGGCGCATCTGGAGAACTGATGCAGGCAGCCGGCGTCGCTCAGCCCGGGCGACGCCGCTTCGCCACATGCCCGAGCGCCAGCGCCACCAGCATCAGACCGAGGGCGGCGGCGGCCAGCGCGATCGGCGGATAGCCGAGGGCGGCGGCCAGCGTCGGCGACAGCACCGTGCCGGTGTAGAAGGGCTCGACGCTATACTGGCAGAGCGCCTCCGCCTCCGGATCGGCGCGGATCTCCGCGTCGATGCGGCCCGCCAGCGCCTCGGCCGCCTGCGGCTGGCCGGGCATCTCGGCCATGCGGGCGAGCACCGCCCGGTAGGCGGCGAGATAGGCGTGGCTGCACTCGTTGAACGGATTTTCCTCGTCGGTGAGGGCGTTCGGCACCAGTCCCCAGGCGCAAGAACTGAACTGGATGTTGGCGTGGTTGAGCAACCGGCGGAAGGTTTCGTCGGTCGGGAACTGCCGCGCCGCGAGATCGACGATGGCCGACCGGTAGGCGGCGACGTGGCCCATCTCGCCATGCGTCAGGCCGGCGATCTCGAGACCGGCCGCTTCCTCGGCGGTCAGCGGCGTCGTCCGGTGGGCGACGGCCGGCCCGGCCAGCATCAGGCCGGCGAGGACGACAACGGACGCGGCGAGGCCGCCGCGCCCTTTTCGTGGGTCCGATGGCATGGGCGTCAGGCGACGCCGAGGCGGGCGGCGCTCGGCGCGGCGGACGCCAGGAGCCGCTCGGCCAGGAAGCCGAACAGCAGCGCCTGCGTCGTCCAGAGGATCGCCTGGATGCCGAGCGAGGTGACGCGGAAGTTCCAGACCACCACGGCCGAGAAGTTCTCCGGCACCTCGTTGATGGCCGGCAGCAGCGCCATGACGGCTGCCATCACCACGACGAAGGCGATGCCGCCGACGATTGCGGCGTTCCAGGCGCCCAGCCGCGCCCAGTAGTGGCGGGCGAGCGCCACGGCGGCGATCAACACCAGCACCGACACCGCCATCATGATGAAATAGAGTTCGGTGCGGATGCCGATGGTCTCCGGGCTGCCGACGGCCGGCGGATTGGCCGGGTACTTGAGCGCCGGCGTGAGAATCACCGCGACGAAGCCGAAGGCGCCGATCACCGCGGCCAGCGGCCGGGCGGCGAGACGGCTGAAGCGGCCATAAACCACGCCGAAGGCCAGCGCCAGGATGCCGCCGAGCGCCGCGCCGTAGACGACGAGCCCGGTGAGAAGGCCGAGGCCGGCCTGCGTCGCCCGGCTGACCAGCTCGGGTTCGGCCGCCTCGCCGGCCGCCGCGGCGGCCTGCTCCTCGAAGGCGATGGCGAAATCGACCAGCGGCTCGCCCCAGACGCGCGCGAACAGGAAGGCCAGGAGGCCGCCCGCCACGCCGGCCAGCATGCCGCGCAGCAACAGTTTTCCGGTCATGTCGAAGCCCTCAGTGGCAGGGGAAACCGAGGAGATGACGGCCGTCATGCACGAACTCGTGCACGTAGGAGCCGCTGAAGATCGACGTCGCGCCTTCCTCGGCGCCGACGAAGTAGACGGCCAGCACCAGGATCAGCCCGGCGAAGATCGCCCAGGGCAGCACCTCGCCGAGCGGAATGGCGGCGGGTGGGGAAACGACGGACGACGGAGAAAGGGTCGACATGTGGGCCTCCTGGGATTGCGCGTCCCGACGACATATGGGATGCGAGGGGCGGGTCTGGCTCGCGGGGGATATCCCCGCTGACAGTGGCGCGACCGCGCCGGATTTCCACCGGCTTCCGCCCGGCATCGGCGATGCACCTTCCGCCAAGCTCCGGCGGCTGTCAATCTCCGGGTCACGAAAAGGACCGCCATGGCCATTCGCCTGACGCTGATCGCCGTTCCGCCGACCGGCCGCGCGCCGGCCTTTCCGACGCGCCAGCCTGTCACGCTGCGCGCGAACGACCTGCCGCAGCCCGTCGCTGCCCATATCACCGATGCCGACCGCCGTCTGCGCGCCCCGGAAATCCACCTCGACGGCGGCCTTGCCATCGAGGCGGTCGCCGATCTGACCGAGGCCGATTACGGAGGCTGGAGCGGCCAGACGCTCGCCGACATCGCCGCTAATCCCGCCAGCCTCGAAGCATGGCGCGGCGACGCGACAGCCGCACCGCACGGCGGTGAATCGCTGGCCGATGTCCGGCGGCGGGTCGAAAGCTGGCTCAGCCGCAGCCTCGGAGATAATGGGCGGGTGGCCGTCCTCGCATCGGCCACCATCGTCAGGACCACCGTGCTGGCGGTGCTCGATGCTCCGGCGAACGCCTTGTGGTCGTTGGATGTGACGCCCTGGGCGGAGGTGGCGCTCACCGGTGACGGCCGCCGCTGGGCGCTGCGGCTCTAGCCCCCAAAAAGCAAAGCGCCCGGCATCCCCAAGGGGATCGGGCGCTCGACAGCGGCAGGCCTGATAAGGTCAGGCGATCAGAAGACGTTGTGACGGTTCAGCACACCGCGAGAAAGATTACGCTCGCGCGCTTCAAGGTCGTAACGATCGCCGGCTTCGTTGAGATAAGCGAGTTCGCGCTCGGCGGTGGTCGGAGTGCGAAGGAGCTTGGCGGTACGCTTGAGGGTGGCGAACATCTTGACTTCCTTGTCTGCCGGCGACTTCCGGCGTCTGTTTCTCTTCTTTCCTGACACCCTCAATATAGGCTGGAACCGCCGGCGAACCTAATCGCAACTTCTGAAAGCCGCCTTCAGATTTCCTGTAAGGAGTTTCCCGTGGCATCGTCCGCTCCGAGAAACGAAAAAGCACCCGGCCGGTCAAGGACCCGGGTGCTTGATCAGCAGGCGTTGCGGCCATCAGGCCGTGCCTCAGAGGCCGGCGATCCGGCGGGCGCCGGCGGCGCGGATGGAATGACGCTCGCGATACTCCGAACCGAAGCCACGGACATAGGTGGTGTCCCGCTCGACGGCGCGGGGAGCGCGGAACGTCTCGTTGAGGGGGGCAGTCGCGAACATCTCAATCTATCCTTCATCTCAGGCCGGCGGCCTCGATGGCCGCGTCCGACGCCCTCCATATAGGGCGCCCTCCGCATATACCAAAGTCGAATTCACTGAAGGCGGCCCAAAGAAATTCTAAAGGCCGCCTTAAGGTTTCGTTGATCTTTCGCGGGATGCCCGTCGGCTTAGCCGGCTAGCGTGAAGCGGACCGGCGCGAAGCCGCCGATTTCCGCCACCGCCGTCTCGCCCGGCGCGATGTCGTGACAGCCGCCGAAGGCGCCGGTGGTCACCACCTCGCCGGCCTTGAAGCCGTGGCCGGCCGCGGCGAGCGCGTTGGCGAGCCAGGTCAGAGCATGCGCCGGATCGCCCGAGGGGTGGCCGCCGCGTTGGTCGACGACGACGCGGCCGCCGACGTCCATCCGTACCGCGAGATCGGCGTTGACAAGGCCGCGCCAGTCGGCGACGGCACGGCTGCGCACCAAGCCCCAGTTGCTCATGAAATCGGCACGCGCCAGCAACGGCGACGGTCGGGGATCGGCGGCAAGGCGGCTCTCCACGATCTCCAGGGCGGCGAAGGCGCCGCCGACCGCCGCGGCCACTTCGTCCGCCGCATAGGGCGCGCCGTCCGGCCGGCCGGGCAGGTCGCGACCGAAGACGAAGGCGACCTCCACCTCGACCCTGAGCGGCGCAACCCGATAGGCGACCGTCGCAGGCGTCTCGATGATGCGATCGGCCAGGATGGCGCCCCAGCTCCCCGGACCGTCGCCGATCTGCATCACCTTGTAGCCGCCGATCGGCCCGAGCCGCCCGGCGACGGCGATCTGCACCGCGTCGGCGGCGGCGACATCGGCCGGAACGAGGCCGGCCATCGCCTCGGCCGACAGCTTGGCGCCGCTCCGGCGCGCCTCGATCAGCCGGTCGGCGAGGCCAGCAACGGAATCGGCAGTCTGCGACACGCGAAAATCTCCCATTTCGATACGTTCGGAATCGGTGCTTCCGGAACTTGTCAACTCGTCCGTCAGGCCGGCGCCGCCGGCGGTTGCCGCGACAGCCGGAGATCGAGCAGCCCGCCGCCGAACAGCCGGTCGCGCGAATGCTCGAGATGGCCGGTCATCAGCGCCGATGCCTTGCCGGAATCGCCGGTGGCGATCGCCTCGAACAGGCCGGTGTGCTCGGCCAGCGTCTCCTCGAGCGCCGCGTCGCCGCCGCTCATCAGCGACATGCCGTGCAGGCGCATGCCGATATTGATGTGGGCGCGCAGCGCCCGGAAGGTCGCCTCGAAATACTGGTTGTTGGAGGCTTGGGCGATCGCCAGATGGAAGGCGAAGTCGGCGTCCTCGCGGTGCTGGTGCGAGCCGGTGGCCACCCGCATCAGGTCGAGCGCTTCGGCGATGCCGTCGATCGCCGGTCCGTCGCGCCGCTCGGCGGCCAGCGCCGCCGCCTTGGCCTCGATGGTCAGGCGGAACTCGTAGCAGCGCTGGATGTCGGCCAGCGTCTCGACCGGCGAGAAACCGACCGGCGTCGCGCCGGAAGCACGCACGAAGCTGCCCGCCCCCTGCCGCGAGTGGATCAGCCCCTCCTCGCGCAGCCGCTCCAGCGCGGCGCGCAGAACCGGCCGCGACACGCCGAATTCCTGCGACAGCGCCGCCTCGGGCGGCAGCTTCTCGCCCGGCTGGTAGCCGCCACTGGTAATCCGGGTGATGAGGGAATGATAGACGCTGTCCGAAAGCGTCGTCCGGCGCTTTGCGTTCTGATTCGTCACGGTCTCCGGCCTCTGCTGTCGGCTGCACAGGGCGCCGGCGGCAGCTAATCCCAATTTGTAAACTTGTGCAAGCGGCCCGCGCCGGGGAGGAACGGCGGGGCCGCTGCCGCCCGCTGGCGGCCGGCGACTGACGGTGAGACCGTCAGACACTGGCGCAGCGGGCATCGATCTCGGTGAGCAGGCTGTCTTCCCCGAAGCCGCCGGCCTTGGAGATGAACCACTCGATGCCGCCGTCCGGCCGGTTACAGGCGCCGACGACGATGCCGGGCAGGATCTCGTCGATGAGGTCGACCGACTCGATGCCGAGCGCCTCGGCCACGGCCATCGACGTGCTGCCGCCGGTCGACACGATGGTCCGGCAGGGCACCATGGCGCAGATGCTGGCCGTGGCGTAACCGAGCTTCTCGGCCACCCGCTCGCCGTCCTCCTTGGTGATCTTCTCCGGCCGCTCGGCGCCCACCACGCGCAGGAGGATGTTGGGCTGGTCGCGGCCCGGCTCGCCGAGCCGCGTCAGGCAGGCGCTGCGGATGTCGTCCGGCCGGGCGTCCGAGCGGATCTCGATGGTGCGGTAGAGGCCGCTGCGGTCGGCGTGCTCGGCCTGCCGGCGCGACACATCGGCGAGGCTGCCGACCACCGAAACGATCGGCCGGTGCAGCACCACCTTACGGCCCTCGGGCGCTTCACCCGCTGGCGTGAGGGCGCGGGCCAGCGCCTCGGCGAAGCCGCCGGCCCCGGCCGGCATTAGGTCGCCGGCCAGAAGCTGCCGCGCCAGCGCCGCCAGATGCGCGTCGGTCTCGGCATCGGCGACGATCAGCCTGACGCCGCTGTCGATCATCGCCCGGATCGTCCGGCCGAGCGCCGCATCGCCGGCCTCGATCTCCCCGAGGCCGAGAAGGCCGATCGGCAGGCCGGTCTGCTGGCCGAGCAGATCGGCGACGTTGGAGCCGGCCAGCGGGTGGAAGGGATCGCGGCCGATGTCGCTCTCATGCAGCGGCATGCCGTCGAGATAGATCACCCCGCCGACGCAGGTCCGGCCGGTCTTCGGCATGGCGGTGCAGATCAGCGCGGCGGCCGCCCCGGTGCCGGTCAGCGCCGCCTCGATCTCGGCGCCGGGATTGCCGCGCATGGTGGAATCGATCTTCTTGAAGATGCGGCCGTAGCCAGCTGCCCGGCAGCGCCGGACCATGTCGAGCACCACCGCCGCCGCCGCCTCGGGATCGAGGAAGCGGGTCTCGCTGGTCAACGCGATGTCGGCAGCGTCCTGCCGCCGACCAATGGCGTCGACGTGAAGCAACAGCTCGATCTTCCGGCCGAAGCGGGCGAAATGGATGCCCGCATCCCCGGCGCCGGTATAGTCGTCGGCAATGATCGCCGTCTTCTCAATTGGAATCATGACGAGCTCCTGCTCGGGGCCGACGTCCATCGCGACAAGGAAATCTAGACGGCGATGGTCGCATGCTTGATGTAGTCCCGCAGATACGAGTAGCTGACCTGCACCCGGCCATCCCGCGTCCCTATGATCGAGGGATAGGAGTAGTCGCCGACGAAGGCGCCGCGCTCGTCATGGGCCGAGCGCCGGTTGGCGTCGTCCTCCAGCACCAGTTCGGTGCGCCAGCTGCCGCCGAGGTCGGTGGAGGTGGCGAGGACGAGCGGATGGCGCGGCACGCCCCAGACGGCCGGCGTGCCGGTCATCTCGCAGGCGGCGAGGAAGGCTTCCCGGTCCTTGATCCACGGCGGCACGGCGCTCTCGCCGGGCCGGCTGGCGGCGGCGATGGCGTTGTAGACGATGGCGAGGCGGCCATCCTTCAGTTGACGGGCCTGGACCGAGGCGTTGTTGTTGGGCAGCGGCGTCGGCTCGGGCGGCGACCAGGTGAGGCCGCCATCCTCCGACAGGCTGCGGAAGACGAAGTCGGCCGGCCGGCGGCGGAAGAAGGCGACGCGACAGTTCTCCAGGATGTCCATGTGGACGCACCCGCGGCTGCCGGGCACCGCCACCGCCTCCCAACTGCGGCCGCCGTCGGCCGACACCTGCACCAGGCTGGAATCGTCGCCGAAGGCGTTGCGCATGTCGCTGTGCCAGACCGGCAGCAGCAGCAGCCCGGCCGGATTGACCACCGGCGCGTGGCGGATGAAGGTGCCGGGCCGGGCGATCAGGTCGCGCACCTCGCTCCACGTTCGCCCCTCGTCGGCGGAGCGGCGGATACGCACCACCGAGGTGCCCTGATCGGCTTTCTCCTGGGCGGTGTAGAGCAGCCAGAGTTCGCCGGACGGATGCCGGAACAGCGCCGGGTTCTGCTCCGAGCGCGTGGCGTCGTCGGACATCTTCTCCGGCGCGAGCCATTCGTCGCGGCCGTGGTCGAAGCGTGACAGGTAGATGCTGACGTCCGAGGAGCCCTCCATGGAGCCGCCGAACCAGACGCACAGCAGGTCGCCGTTCTCCAGCTCCAGCAGATTGGACGCGTGATTGCTCACGCATGGCGTCGGAATATCCCTCTCTCGAAGCAGTTTCATCGGCATCTCCCCGCTGTCGGTCTGTCTGCGGCGCGTCCCGGGATGTCGTCCTCGTGCCTTGGGACGAGCTTTCCCTGTCCCGATCGCCGCTGGCTCGGCGATCGGGCGGACGCGCACGATTCTGTTGGTGGTCCTGACTGTTAGACGGTCTCTTTCTCAATCTCCGCCACGCGGAGACAGGCGACGAGATGCCCCTCCCCGCGGTCTTCGAGTTCGGGAACCTCCCCGGCGCACATCGGCTGCGCATAGGCGCAACGCGGATGGAAGCGGCAGCCGGAGGGGGGATCGATGGCGTTCGACACGTCGCCTTGCAGGATGATGCGCTTGCGGCCCCGCTCGATGTCCGGATCGGCCTCGGGAACGGCCGACAGCAGCGCCTTGGTGTAGGGGTGCAGCGGACGGCCGAACAGTTCGTCCTTGCTGGCGATTTCCATGATCTTGCCGAGATACATCACGGCGACCCGGTCGGAGATGTGGCGGACCACGGCGAGGTCATGGGCGATGAACAGGTAGGTAAGGTTGTATTTCTCCTGGATGTCCATCAGAAGGTTGATGATCTGCGCCTGGATCGACACGTCGAGCGCCGAGATCGGCTCGTCGCAGACGATGAACTCGGGATCGCTGGCCAGCGCCCGGGCGATGCAGATGCGCTGCCGCTGGCCGCCGGAGAATTCGTGCGGATAGCGGTTGGCGACGTTGGGGTTGAGGCCGACGTCGCGGATCAGCGCGGCCACGCGCCCCTGGATGTCCTTCTCCAGGCAGATCTTGTGCACGCGCATCGGCTCGGCCAGCGCCTCGCCGATGGTCATGCGCGGGTTGAGCGTCGAATAGGGGTCCTGGAAGACGATCTGGACCCGCTTGCGCATGGCCCGGAGTTCCTTGGCCGGCAGCTTGGAGAGATCGACCCCGTCGAACTTGACGCTGCCCGAGGTCGCCTTGTGCAGTTGCAGCAGGGCGAAGCCGGTGGTCGACTTGCCGCAGCCCGATTCGCCGACCAGGCCGAGGGTCTCGCCCTTGTAGATGGCGAAGCTGACGCCGTCGATGGCGTGGACCACCGCCGACTGGTTGCCGAAGGCGCCGATCTTGACCGGAAAATGCTTGACCAGGTTCTCCACCACGACAAGCGGCTGCTGTTTTGCATGCATGTTCATTGCGCGATCCCCCTGCCCCGCATGTCGACCCAGCAGGCGACGCGATGCGGCCTGTCGCTATCCGTTCCCGGCACCGCGGCGAGCGCCGGCACCTCACTGGTGCAGCGGTCGACCCGGTAGGCGCAGCGCGGCGCGAAGGGGCAGCCGGTGGGTTGGGAGAACAGGTTGGGCGGCGCGCCGGGGATCGACGGCAGACGGCTGCCGGCCTCGGTCTTCAGGCTGGGGATCGATTTCAGAAGGCCGATCGTGTAGGGATGCAACGGCGACTTGTAGATGTCGTCGAGCACCGCCTCCTCGACGATGTAGCCGCCGTACATCACCATGATCCGGTCGACCATGCCGGCCAACAGGCTGAGGTCATGGGTGATCCAGATGATCGACATGTTGAGCTTTTCACGCAGGCCCTTCACCAACTCGACGATCTGCGCCTGAATGGTGACGTCGAGCGCCGTGGTCGGCTCGTCGGCGATCACCAGCGACGGTTCGTTGAGCAGCGCCATGGCGATCATCACCCGCTGCCGCATGCCGCCGGAGAGCTGGTGCGGAAACTCGTGCAGCCGGTGCTCGGCGTTGGAGATGCCGACCATCTGGAGGTAGCGGGCCGCCTGCTTCAGCGCCTCGGCCTTGGCGATCTTCTTGTGGAAGACGATGCCCTCGATCAGCTGGTCGCCGATCTTCATGAACGGGTTCAGCGAGGTCATCGGGTCCTGGAAGATCATGCCGACCTTGGAGCCGCGGATGGCGTTGACGCGACTGACGCTGGCGTGGGTGATGTCCTCGCCGTCGAGCAGCACCTCGCCGTCGGTGATTTGCGCCGCCGGCGGCAGCAGGCGGATCAGGCTCATCATCGACACGCTCTTGCCGCAGCCCGATTCGCCGACCACGCCCAGCATCTCGCCCTTGTCGAGGCTGAACGACACGCCGTTGACGGCGTGGAGATAGCCGTTGCGGACCTTGAAGCGCGTGTGCAGGTTGTTGACTTCCAGGAGCTTGGTCACAGCGCCCTCCCTTTCTTCTTGTTGTTGCGGCGTCATTTCCACTGCCGGGGATTGAGGGCGTCGTTCAGGCCGTCGCCGAGGAAGCTGAAGGCGATGGTGACGATCGCCAGCACCGCCGCCGGAGCGGCGAGAACGTGCGGATAGAGCTGCCAGATGCGCAGGCCGTCCGAGATCATGTTGCCCCAGCTCGGGATGGGCGGGCGCACGCCGACGCCGAGGAAGCTGAAGGAGGATTCCAGCACCATCGCCTCGCCGAGCGCCGCGGAGATGTAGACGATGATCGGGCCGATGGCGTTGGGGATGACGTAGCGGCGGACGATCTTGGCCGTCGGCACGCCGAGCGCCTCGGCGGCCAGCACGTAGTTCTTGTTGCGGATCGACAGGATCTGGCCGCGGATGATGCGCGCCGCCTTCGGCCACTTGATCAGCGCCAGCGAGCCGAACACCAGCACGAAGTCGACCCAGATGGTGTTGCGGTAGAACTCGTTGCCGGTAGCGACGAACTTGGCGTCCATCCAGTTGACCAGCGGCGGCTTCAGCGACACGTTGATGACGATGACGAGGAGCAGCGAGGGGATCGACATGGTGATGTCGATCAGCCAGACCACGAAGGCGTCGATCTTGCCGCCGAAATAGCCGCCGAGCGCGCCCATGAACAGGCCGATCACCAGGCTGAAGGACACGGTGGAGAAGCCGACGATGACGGCGGTGCGCGAGCCGTAGATGACGCGGCTCAGGATGTCGCGGCCGAGGTCGTCGGTGCCGAACCAGTGCTGCCAGCTTGGCGGCTGGTTGCGGGCCATCAGATCCTGGCTCAGGAAGTCGTAGGGCGTGAGATACGGCCCGAAGATGGCGATGAAGAACAGGAAGACGACCAGCACCATGCCGACGACGGCCAGCCGGTTGGCGATCAGGCGGATGAAGGCATCCTTGGCCAGGCTGAACTGCTTCTCTTCCTGCGGCAGGGGGAGGGCTTGGTCCGTCATCATTCATCCTCCGTCTTTTTCGCGGCGGCGCGCGGGTCGAGCAGCGGGTAGGAAATGTCCACCAGAAGGTTCGAGGCCATGACCACGATCGAGAAGATCAGCACGATGGCCAGGATCACCGGGTAGTCCGACGACTTGATCGCCGTCTCGGTCATCCGCCCGAGGCCGGGCAGGCCGAACACCTTCTCGATCAGGATGGAGTTGTTGAGCGTGGCGATCACCAGCAGGCCGATCTGGCTGACGACAGGCGTCAGCACCGGCCGCATGATGTGGCGCATCACCACCTGGTAGTTGGGAATGCCCTTGGCGCGGGCGGTGCGCACGTAGTCCTCGCTCAGCACCTCCAGCACGCCGGCGCGCGCCTGGCGGATGATCAGCGCCATCGGGTTGAGACCGAGCACCAGGAGCGGCACGATCACCTTGACGCTGAACAGGCCGCCCCAGCCGTAGGGCACGTCGAGATTGAGCACCAGCACCAGGAAGACGATGATCAGCGGGCCGGCGACGAACACCGGAATGCCCCAGATGATCAGCGCGAAGCCGACGATCAGGTTGTCGAGCCACTTGTTCTGGTTGAGGGCGGCGATCACGCCGAGGATGATGCCGACCACCGAGACGATCAGGATGGCCGAAAGACCGATCTTCAGCGTCACCGGCAGAGCCGCCTGGATCATGGCGTTGACCGAGCGGCCCGATACCAGCGAGTTGCCGAAATTGCCCTGGGCGACGTTCAGCACGTAGTCCCAGAACTGCAGGAGGAAGGGACGGTTGAGACCGGCCGCCTCGCGGATCGCCTCGACGCGCGCCGGGTCGTAGGCGACGTCGCCGGGCGCCTGCAGGAAGATCAGCTTGATCGGATCGCCGGCACCGTAGAACACCAGCGCATAGACCAGCAGGAGAAGGATCAGGACAGACGGTATCCACCTGACAAGTCTATTGAGTATGTAGCGCCCCATGGTGGTCCTCCCGCGGATGTGGAGCAGAGTTGGGCGGGCCGAAAGGACGGCCCGCCCGGAAGGTTTCGGCCGTTACGGGCGCTTTTCTTCGTCGATGGTCACGTTCCAGGGCTCGATGACCTGCCAGTCGTCGTTCTTGTCGAAGTTCTGGACCCAGGGCATCGCCCACTTGGACATCACGTCGTAGTAGTAGGGGATGTACATCCAGTCGTCGCGGAACAGGCGCTGCGCCTTCTGCGCGAAGCCGATGCGGTCGGGATCGTCGACGCCCTTGGCCGAGGCTTCATTGAGCAGCCGGTCGACCTCGGCGTTCTTGTAGCCGCCCATCTTGTTGAGGGCGTTGCCCGAGCCCGAATGGATGGCGCCGATCAGGTAGGAGACGGCATCCGGCACGCGCGTGCCGACGTCGTCGCGGAACACCTGGACGCTCTTCTGGTCGGGACCGGCATAGGTCTCGATGGCCGGCTTCATCTCGGTGCCCTGGATGCCGAGGATCTTGCGCCATTGCTCGGCGATATACTGGGCGGCGGCCTCATGGGTCGGCGTGGAGATGCCGACGAACATGATCTTCGGCAGGCGGCCGGAGTCCTTGTACTTGGAGGCGGCGAGCGCCGCCTTGGCGGCTTCCGGATCGTAAGGATACTTCTGGAAGTCCGGATCGACGCCCGGCACCTTGTTGAGGATCTGGCCGGCGGCGATGAACGGCCCCTCCGGGAAGGCGGCGAGCGCCAGTTCCTGAGGGTTGACCGACATGGTCAGCGCCTTGCGGACGTTGATGTCGTCCATCGGCGGCTTGCTGGCGTCGAACCAGAACTGCTGGCCCTTGGCCAGTTCCGGGCCGCCGAGGAAGTCGGCGCCGAGGTCCTGGATGATGGTCGGGGTGATCAGCTCGGTGGCGGCATCCATATCGCCGCGCTTCAGCATCAGCGTGGCGGTGCTCGGGTCGGAGACGGTGGTGATGACGATCTTCTCGAGCTTGGGCTTGGGGCCGAAGTAGTTGGGGTTCGGCACCATGGTGATGATGCCCTGGTCGAGGTCCATGCTCTCGGGCATGAACGGACCGGACACCACGACGCCGTTTTCCGGACGCCACCAGTCGGCCTTCTCGGCGCCGCTGTCGTCCACCGCCTGCGATATCTTCACCGGCGGGATCAGCGCGGTGGCGATCTTCTGGTCGAAGATCGGATCGGGCCCGGCCAGCGTCACGGTGATGGTCTGGTCGGCGTTGACGACGAGGCCGGTCATGTCCTTGGCCTTGCCGAGCACCACGTCGTTGAAGCCGACGACGTCGCCGAGGAACAGGTTGACGCGGGCGTGCTTGGTGGCCGGACGAGCGCACAGGTTCCAGGTGCCGACCACGTCCTCGGCGGTGATCGCCGAGCCGTCGGAGAACACGGCCTTGGGATTGACGGTCAGCGTCCAGGTCTTGAAGCCGTCGTCGTGCGTGGCGCTCGACAGCGCGTAGGGCGTCAGCTTGCCCGCCTTGTCGAAATACATCGGCGCCGCCCACCAGAGCGACTGCCAGCGCGCCACATGCCCGCCGCCCTGCAGCGGCGACCAGCTTTGTTCGAGCACCGGATGGGCGATGTTCAACACCTGGTCGGCCCAGGCGGGAACGGCGGTCGAAAGCGCCGCCGCAGCCAGACCGATCATCAGGTATTTCCGGAAGTTCTTCGTCATGGATGTCTCCTCTCCATCTTTCATTTCTTCATCCACCGTCCGGCGCTCCTCCTTGCGCCTCGGAACAGTTAACGCAAACCACGTGCCAGATACCCTACTATATTGATTTGTCTTGATTTTCTATTGGAGCAAGGTGGCAGCCCGTCGACGATTGCTGAAATATGCCGGCGCGACTGGTGCAATACGCAACAGTGACGGCTTGCCTTTCGCAGGCGCCGCCCGCATGCTCGGCGGCGGGAGGACGAGATGGTCATCGCATTCATCGCGCCGCACGAGCGCATCAGCATCGCCGCGCAGAGCATCGTCGCGGCATCGAACTATCCGGCCAAGGTCTACCTCGGCGACCTGCACCAGGGCGTCAAGGCGGCGCGGCAGGCGCTGGCCGAGGGCGCCAAGATCATCATCAGCCGCGGCGGCACCGCCCGGCTGATCCGCCAGGAGCTGGGCGTCGAGGTGATCGAGGTGGAGGCCTCGGTGCAGCGCACGCTCGCCTATGTCTACAAGGAGACCACCGAGGAAACGCGGATCGCCGTCGCCGGCTTCGAGCCGCTGATCAACCTGGTGGCGCCGGTCTGCGAGGTGCTCGGCCGCACCTACCGTTCCTTCGAGTTGAAGGAGCGGGCCTCCTTCCAGGCGCAGATGGACCGGATCGGCCGGTGGAACCCCGACGTGGTGATCGGCGACGCCATCGCCTACCACTGGGCGCAGGCGCGCGGCCTCGACGCCTACCTGATCGAATCCAGCATGGAGACGCTGCTCGACGCCTTCGAGCGGGCCATGCTGGTCTACAACAACCTCTGCCGCTACATCCTGGCCGAGGAGAAGCTCGCCACCGTGCTGAACTGCTCGCGCGAGGGCGCCATCCTGATCAACCGGGAGGGCATCATCGAGGAGATCAACAAGCAGGGCTGCGACATCCTGTCGCAGTCGCGCGAGGAGCTGATCGGCGCGCGGCTGTCGGACTATTTCGACAGCGCCGAACTCAGCAAGGCTTTCCGGAAATTCCAGACCGCCCGCAACATCATCGTCAACTACCGCGACGACAAGCTGGCGCTCGATCACATCACCGTGTCGGCGGACGACCAGGCCGGCAGTTCGTCGGTGGTGCTGTTCCAGCCGGTGCAGAAGATCCAGGACGCCGGCAACGTCATCCGCCGCAAGCTGGCCGACAGCGGCTTCTACGCCAAGTACACCTTCGACGACATCGTCTTCTCCTGCGACCGGATGCGCCGCCTGGTGGCCGTCGCCCGGCAGTACAGCGAGACCGACAGCAACATCATGATCGTCGGCGAGACCGGCACCGGCAAGGAGCTGTTCGCCCAGTCGATCCACAATGCCGGGCCGCTGTCCGGTGGGCCTTTCGTGGCGGTGAACTGCGCCGCGTTGCCCGGCGCGCTCCTCGAAAGCGAGCTGTTCGGCTATGCGCCGGGCGCCTTCACCGGCGCCTCGCGCGCCGGCAAGATCGGCCTGTTCGAACTGGCCCACGAGGGCACGCTGTTCCTCGACGAATTGACCGAGATGGATTTCTTCCTGCAGTCCAAGCTCCTGAGGGCCTTGCAGACGCAGGAGATCATGCGCGTCGGCGGCAACAAGATCATCCCGATCAAGGTGCGCATCATCGCCACCACCAACAAGAAGCCGCTCGAGGAGATCCAGGCCGGGCGGCTCAGGGCCGACCTCTTCTACCGCCTCAACACGCTCGACCTGAAGATCCCGCCGCTGCGCGAGCGGGAGAACGACCCCGAGCGGCTGTTCTCGCTGTTCCTGACGCGCAAGTGCGAGCGGCGCGGCATCCCGGTGCCGTCGGTGCCGGACAAGATCCTCGCCGTCCTGCGCAGCTATTCCTGGCCGGGCAACGTGCGCGAACTGGAGAACCTCGCAGAGAAATACACGACGCTGCACACGCTCTCGCCGTTCGACATGCCGCTGGTGGGCGAGGCGGGCGACTTCGCTCCGGCGGTCGGCGAGGACGACGACGCCCCCGACGCGACGCTGGAGGAGTTCATCGCGGCGAAGGTCGGCAAGGTGTTCCGCATGGAAAACGGCAACGTCAGCCGCACCGCTCAGCGGCTCGGCGTCGACCGCAACACCGTCAAGCGCTGGCTGGAGAAGACGACGGGATAGCCAGCCGCAGCATGCGCAGCGTGAGGCAGGCGGCGCCGAAGCCGTTGTCGATGTTGACGGTGGCGATACCCGGCGCGCAGGCGGCCAGCGCCGAGGCGAGTGCCGCCCGGCCGCCGGCGGCGACGCCGTAGCCGACCGAGGTCGGCACGGCGATCACCGGCGCCTCGACGAGACCGGCGAGGACGGAAAACAGCGCCCCCTCCATGCCGGCGACGGCGATGACCACGGCGTGGCGGCGGATCGTCTCGATCTCGGCCATCAGCCGCCACAACCCGGCGACGCCGACGTCGGCGACGAGATGGGCGCCCTCGCCGTGAAAGGCCAGCGTGCGCGCCGCCTCGCGCGCCACCGTGAGGTCGGAGGTGCCGGCCGCGACGATGCACACCCGCGCCGGCCCCACCGCCGTCGGCGGGCCGAAGATGGCGGTCTGCGACAGGGGATCGTGATCGAGCTGCACCACGAGATCAGCCGGCAGGGCGCGGAAAGCCTCCGCCGTCAGGCGGGTGAGGAGAAGGCGCCGGCCCTCGGCCGACCGGAGGATGGCGGCGATCTGCTCGGGGCTCTTGCCGGCCGCAAACACCGCCTCGGCGGTGCCGGTCCGCCGCTCGCGGTCCCAGTCGATGCGGAAGTCGTCGCTCATGGCGCCCTGCCGGCGGTGAGGAAGGCCGAGCCGCGCCGGTAGGGCCGGAGGCCGGCGAAGGCGCGTCCGGCCTCGTCACAGAGCCGTTGGGCGATCGTCTGCACCGCCTCCCCGGCGATCGGCGGATCGGCCTCGATCACCACGCCGGCCGCCGTGACGCGGCAGCGCAGCGACGCGGCCCGCGGCATCAGCGACGCCAGCGCCGCCTCCACGCGCTCGACGAAGGCCAGCGTCGAGGCGTCGACGGCAAGGCCGGTCTCGATGCGGCTGGCGAGGCATGGCTGGGCCGGCAGCGCCGCGAGATCATCGAGCCCGAGGGCGGCGGCCAGGGCGTAGACGTCGCGTTTGGCGAGCCCTGCCTCGACCAAGGGATGGATCACCCCGTGGTCCTCGGCGGCGCGCAGGCCCGGCCGATAGTCGCCGAGATCGTCGAGATTGGTACCCGAGGCGGTCGGCAGGTCGAGCACCGCGCGGATGCGGCCGTAGAGGCTGGTCTTGCAGTAGAAGCAGCGGTCGACCGGGTTGGCGCGATAGGTGGGATCGTCGAGTTCGCCGGCGTCGACCACCCGGAGGTCCCAGCCGAAGCGGCCGGCATGGTCGCGGACGCGCGCCGTGGCAACGGCCGGCACGGCCGGCGAGGCGGCGTGGACGGCGAGGAGCCGCGTTGGCGTGTGATCGTGGACGACATGGGCGAGCAGCATGCTGTCGACGCCGCCACTGACCGCCACGGCCAGCGCCGGAAAGCGCTCGATCGCCGCGACGAGGCGGGCGGGAACCCGGTCAGTCATAATCGCCCTCCGTGCGATGGGCCGCCCGCCGGCGGGTGGCGAGGCCGCCGAGCCCACTGAGGTCGTCGGCCTCGACCTTGGCGGTGACGCTGCCGTCCGGCCGGGTCACCGCCTTCAGCCGCAAGGACCCGTCGGGACCGTCGACCAGCGCGGCGCGGCGCGGCAGCACGCGCCGTTTCGCCTCGTGCCAGCGCAGGCCGATGGTCGAGGTCTCCACAAGGCAGAGGTCGATCACCGCCTCGCGGTGGGTGGGCTCGACCAGCAGGCGGAACTCGATAAGCGGCCGCGACTTCTTGCCGAGATGCTGGGCGAGCGCCAGGTCGAGCACGCCGGCCGCCGCCCGCAGGCGGTCGGCGGCGTGGCCGATCTCCTCGCCGGTCATGTCGTCGACGTCGAAGGCGATCACCGCGACGACATCCTCCGCCGCCGGCCGGGCGGCGAGGTCATGCACCATTGCCCTGACGATGTTCGGCATATCGGGCAGCTGGCGCGTGCCGGCGCCGAGGCCGCTCGACAGGAGCCGCGCGCCGGCCGGCGGTCGTGCCTCGGGATCGACGAGATGGGCGAGGATGGCGGCGCCGGTCGGCGTCACCCGCTCGCCGGAGACGCCGTCGTCGATCAGGCGGAAGCCGGCCAGAAGCAGCGCCGTCGCCGGCGCCGGCACCGGCATCAGGCCGTGGCGGGTGTGAACGCGGCCGCCGCCGCGCGGCAGATCGGAGACACTCCAGCTAGCGCCGTCGAGTGCGGCGGCGATCGAGCCGGCGGCGACGACATCGGCAAGCGAATCCCAGTCGGCGATCTCGTGGAAATGCACGGCGGCGAGCGGCACGCCGTGGATGCGGCTCTCCGCCTCGCCGAGCCGCCTGAGAATGGCGAGTGCCTGTTCCGCGCTGCCCGGCGCCAGCGGAGCAGCCTCGATCAGCGTGACGATGTCGCCGTAGTGGATCGGCGACGGCGGCGGCGCATCGGGCGGCGGCACCAGGGCGAAGCGGCGCACGGCGAGGCCGCCGCTCGTGCCAGCCGTCAGCTCGACCCGGCCGGCCGCCTTGGGCAGCGCCGCCTGAAGGTCGGCGCGCACCCGAGCCTCCAGCTCCGGCAGCGCGTCGAGCATCGCCGCCACGAACATGTCGCCGGCGATGCCGCCGACGGTGTCGAGGTGAACGTGGCGTCGGGCACTCGCCATGGCAGTCCTCAGTGCGGCCAGGGGTCGAGGAGGCGGCCGTCGCCATCGAAGCGCATCGCTTGCGGTTCCCCGAGGATGTCGATGCCCGGCCGCGAGGCGAGGGCCGGCAGCAGCGCCTCCGAGGCATAGAGATACTCGAGATGCAGCGTGTTCGGAATGCGGATCAGCGTGATGGCGTCGGGCGTGTGCGATTCGCAGGTCTTTACCGCCGCCTGGATGGCGGTCTTATCGTCGGGCATGGCCATCGGCAGCGCTGCGGCGATCAGCACGCCCGAGGTCAGCGAGTTGGTATAGACGGACTCGCGGTCGAAGCGATCGAACAAACGCTGGGTGATGACGTCGGCGCGGGCGACGCCGTTGGCGTTGCCCTCGCTCTTGTCAGTGACGTCGAGCACGACGATGCGCGACACCGACGGTCCGCCACTGATCGCCCGCGTCGACGGCCGGCCGTTGATGTTGGGATCCATGCCGCTGCCGGAGAACTCCTTGCCGACATAGTCGACGATCAGCACGTCGAGCGGCCCGGAGGCCAGCGGCTGGTCGAGCGGCCCGAGCGGCAGGCGCGGCATGTTGGCCATGGCGACGGCGAGGTAATCCCGCTCGCGTTCGATCATCCCCTCGGTCGGCAGCACCACCACCTGCGACAGCCGGTCGTAGGCGTTCTCGATGGTGGCGATGCCGAACAGCACGCGGCAGGTGGCGAGCTTCACCCGCGCCATCTCGACGATGAAGCGGCCGACGTGGTCGAAGCCCCAGGCGTGGCAGTTGTCGGCGCCCGACTGCTTGCCGAGGCCGATCGACAGCATCTTGACGAGGCCGCTCTCGTTGGGAGCGCGGAAGGCGCTGTGCGGCTTGATGCGGTTGAACAGCACGATGCCGTCGGCCTCGAAGGCCAGCTTGTCGATGCGCACCGACATGCCGTTGGCGAGCCGGCCGACCTCGACGGTCTCCATGCTGGAGCGGATCGGACAACCGGCGCTCGCCTCGGTCACCCCGAGATGCGCCAGCACCTTGACCTGGCCCTCGGCGGTGGCGCCGCCGTGGCTGCCCATGGCCGGCACGACGAACGGCACGGCGCCGCGCGCCTGCAATTCAGCAACGATCGCCCGCACCAGCTCAGGCAGCGCCGCGAGGCCGCGGCTGCCGACGGTGAGCGCCACGCTCATGCCCGGCCGGATGCTGTCGGCGACGCAGAGCGCGCCGGCCATGGCGTCGTGGACGGCCTTGGCGGCCGGTGGCGCGTCGATTGCCGCGAAACTCTGGCGGAGAAGCGCCACCTTCGGCAGGGCGACGTTCTCGACCAGCCTGACGTAACCGGGCTTCATCGCAGGTTCCTCCGGTCAGGCCGGCCGCACGAGGAAACGGCCGTCGACCTGGCGTCCCTCGAGCAGCGCCACGACGTTACGGCAGGTCATCACCGACATCTCGCGCCGCGCCTCGCCGGTGACGCCGCCGACATGCGGGCTGACGATGACGTTGGGAAGCGTCCAGAGCGGATTGGCGGCGGCCGGCGGCTCGGGCGCGAACACGTCGAGGCCGGCAGCGGCGATGGTACCGCCCGTCAGCGCCGCGATGAGCGCCGGCTCGTCCACCACCTCGCCGCGCGCCGTGTTGATCAGCACGGCCGAGCGCTTCATCAGGCCAACGGCATGGGCGCCGATCATGCCACGCGTCTCGGCCGTCAACGGACAGTGCAGGCTGACCACGTCGGCCCGCGACAGCAGGCGGTCGAGGTCGGCCACCCGCTCCGCATAGGGGCCGAAGGCGGCGTCGGGGATATAGGGATCGTAGGCGAGGACCGTCATGCCGAAGGCGGCCGCCAGCCGGGCGACGACGCCGCCGATGGCGCCAAGGCCGACGATGCCGAGCGTGCGGCCGCGCAATTCATGACCGCCATAGGCCTTCTTCTCCCAGCCGCCGCCGCGCACGAAGGCGTCCTGGGCGAACAGGTCCTTGGCCAGCGCCAGTATCAGCGTCAGCGCGTGCTCGGCCACCGAATGGGCGTTGGCGCCGACGGCGGCCAGCACCGGGATGCCGAGCGCCGCCGCAGCGGCGACGTCGATGTCGTTGGTGCCGGCGCCGTGCTTGGCAACCACCTTCAAATTCGGCGACGCCGTCATCACCTCGGCGTCCACCCGCTCGATCAGCCGGACGATCAGCGCGTCCGGCCGCGTTTCGGCCAAGAACGGCAGCAGCTCGGCCTTGCCCGGATAGGGGCCGGTGGCGAGCGAGACAATGCCGGCGGCGCGAAGGATCGCCTCGCCCTCCGGCGCGACGGGGCCGCCGAGGCTGACCACGGTGAAGGGCATGGCTGTTCCTCCGTGCGGGCCGGCGCCTCAGGCGACGGCCTCGAAGAATTCTTTCGACACCTCCGCCACCTTGGCGGCCACCTCCTCGGTGAGAATGGTCGGACCACGGCTCTTGCCGACCTCCGGCACGGCCACCGCGACAGCGCGCTTGACCATGGCCGGCGGGAAGCCGTGGGCGTAGAGCGCCTTGCGCAACGCGCCGAAGCGGGCCTGGGCAGCATCGGCCGCCACGGCGTCGCCGGCGACATGGGCGGTCCAGATGGCGTTGAGCGTCACCGGCGCGACATTGCCGAGGCCGGAAATGCAGCCGGCGGCACCTTTCCTGAGGCCGTGCAGCACCAGATGGTCGGGACCGACCAGCACGTCGAAGCCGGGCCGGACCACGGCGAGGAAGCCGTCGAGACTCTCCTCGGAGCCGGCGCTGTCCTTGATGCCGGCGATGTTGGCATGCTCGGCGAGGCGGGCGGCGGTGTCGGGCTCGATCTTGTTCCCGGTGCGGGCGGGGATGTTGTAGAGGTAGACCGGCACCGTCAGCGCGTCGGCGACGCGGGTATAATGCGCGACCAGTTCGTCCTGCGAGCAGGCGACGAAGGACGGCGCCACCACCGACACGGCGGCGACGCCCAGCTTCTCCACCGCCTTGCCGAGGGCGATCGTCTGGTGCGTCGATATCTCGCCGACATGGGCCAGCACCGGCACGCGGCCGGCGGCGGCCTCGACGCAAGTCCTCGCCACCGCCACTTTCTCCTCGAAGGATAGGGCGTAGAACTCGCCGTTGGTGCCGGCGCAGAAGATGCCGTTGCCGGCCCTCGCCTGGCGGTCGACCTGACGGGCGAGCGCGGCGGCGTTGACCTCCTCCTTGGCGTCGAACGGCGTGACGATGGCGACGAAGGGGCCCTTGGGGTTGCTCATGGGGCGTTCCAGTCCGGTTGGGCCGCCTCAGTAGGCGGCGCGGTAGATCGACAGGATGTCGGCCTCGCCGAGATCGCGCGGATTGTTGTCGAGGAGCCGACGGATGGCGTGCGCCTCGCGCGCCATGGCCGGCAGATCGGCCTCCGGCACGTTAAAGGCCGACAGCCGCATCTCGCAGCCGAGCCGCCGGCACCAGTCGCCGGCAGCGGCGAACACCTTGTCGGGATCGGCGGACACCGGCAGGCCCAGCGCTTGCAGGATCGCCGCCGTCCGCTCCGGCACGGCCGGCGCGTTGAAGGCCAGCACATGCGGGAAGATCAGCGCGTTGGCGGCGCCGTGCGCCACGTGGTAGCGGGCGCCGAGCGGATAGGAGACGGCATGGCCGCCGGCCGTGTTGACCGGGCCGAGGCAATAGCCGCCGTAGAGCGAGGCGAGCGCCATGCCGGCCCGCGCCTCGGGATCGCCGCCGTCGTCGGCCGCCCGGGCCAGCCAGCGGCCGACCAGGCGGATGCCTTCGAGCGCGTAGAGGTCGATCAGCGGGTGCGCCTTGCGGTTGGTATAGGCCTCGACGCAATGGGCGAGCGCGTCGACGCCGGTCGCTACGGTGATCGCCCGGGGCATGCCGAGCGCCAGATCGGGATCGACGGCGGCCAGATCGGCCAGCATGTGGCGGCTCTGCACCGCGCTCTTGGCCGCCGCGGCAACGTCGGTGACCAGCGCCCGCGTGCCGACCTCGCTGCCGGTGCCGGCGGTGGTCGGCACCTGGACGAGCGGCAAAAGCTTGCGGGCGACCTTCTCGGGGCCGACCACCTCGGCAAAGCCCTGACCGCTGCCGGTGAGCACGGCGACCAGCTTGGCGAGGTCCATGGCGCTGCCGCCGCCGAAGCCGACCACCGCGTCGATGCCGGCCGCCTCGGCGGCGGCGATCACCCTGGCGAGGTCCCCGGTGGTCGGCTCGCCGGCCAGATCGCTCCAGACCACCGGCTCGCCGGGCAGTCCCAGGCAGCCGACGCGGACGGCGTTGAAGGCGTCGGTGACCACCATCGGCCGCCGGACGCCGCGCCCCGCCAGCCAGCGGCCGGCCTCGGCGGCGACGCCGCGGCCGAACCGCAGCCGGGCCGGCTGGACGAGATCGATCGGAGTGGCGAGCGGGGTCATGGCGTGGCGGCCTCCGGCTTGGCGAGGCGGGTTGCCGACAGCTTGACGGCGTAGTCGATCGCTTCGAGGAGGCTCAGCTCGTTGGCGATGCCCTTGCCGGCGATGTCGAAGGCGGTGCCGTGGTCGACCGAGGTGCGGACGATCGGCAGGCCGAGCGTGATGTTGACGCCGGACAGCGAATTCCAGGTGCCGGTCTTGGGGTCGACGTCGAAGCCGAGCAGCTTGACCGGGATATGGCCCTGATCGTGGTACATGGCGACCACCGCGTCATACTGGCCGGCGCGCAGCTTGACGAACACCGTGTCGCCCGGCACCGGGCCGACCACGTCGAGCCCGTCGGCGACGCACTGGGCGATCACCGGCATGCTGACGTCGATGTCCTGCCGGCCGAACAGGCCGCCCTCGCCGGCGTGCGGGTTGAGGGCGGCGATGGCGATGCGGCGGCGGGGAAGGCCAAGGCCTTCGAGCGTCTCGGCGGTGAGGTCGATGACGTAGCGCAGCCGCTCCGGCGTCAGCTTCTTCGGCACGTCCTCAAGAGCGATGTGGGTGGTGACGTGGCTGACCCGCATGTTGCCGTGGGCGAGCATCATCACCGAGCCCTTGGCGCCGGTGAGGTGGGCGAGCAGGTCGGTATGGCCGGCGAAATGGAAGCCGGCCTTGTTCAGCGCCTCCTTGTTGAGCGGCGCGGTGACGATGCCGTGGATGCGGCCGGCCTCGGCGAGGCGCACCGCCTGTTCCACGGCGTGATAGGCGAAGCGGCCGCCGTCGGTGGACAGCACGCCGGGCAGGATCGGCGCTCCCTCGGGGCAGGCCTGGAGGGCGGCGAGGCCCGGCCAGTCGCCGGTGGCGTCGACCTCGGGAATGGAAAGGCCGGGCGCGAAGGCGCGGCGGGCCGCCTCGAGCGCGTCGAGCGAGCCGA
>LUYO01000002.1:0-9006 GCA_001603295.1 Rhodobacterales bacterium Alpha_02 | reverse complement strand
GGCGGCCGGGCGTCGTGGCGACGTCGAGGCCGTCGACGCGGACGCGGCCGGCGTCGGCCCTGACGAGGCGGCCGACGATCGACAACAGCGTCGACTTGCCGGCGCCGTTGGGGCCGACGACGGCCACCACGCCGCCGGCCGGAATGGTCAGGCTGACGTCGTCGACCACCGTCGCCTCGCCATAGCGCTTGCTGACCCTGTCGATCTCGATCATCGCCGGCCGGTCCTGAACAGGATGAGGAGGAAGGTGACGCCGCCGACGAAGTCGATGACGATGGAAAGGGCGGTGCCGAAACCGAGCAGCCGTTCGAGCAGCATCTGGCCGCCGGTCAGCGTGATGACGGCGAGGCCGACCGCCACCGGCAGCACGTCGGCATGGCGGGCCGACGGCACCAGGAGATAGGCGAGGTTGGCGACCAATAGGCCGAAGAAGGTGGTCGGCCCGACCAGCGCCGTCGATGCCGACACCAGGATGGCGACGAGGGCGAACACCAGGGTGGAGAGCCGCGCCGCGTCGACGCCGAGGCCGGTCGCACCGTCGCGGCCGAGCGTCAGCACGTCGAGTTCGGCAAGGCGCGGCAGGAGCATCGCCGTCACAGCGAGCGACAGCAGGGCAGCGACGCCGATCAGCGCAGGATCGACGACGTTGAAGGAGGCGAAGGTGCGCCCTTGCAGCACCAGGAAGTCGTTGGGGTCCATGATACGCTGGAGAAAGCTGGAAAGACTGCGGAACAGCGCGCCGAACAACAGGCCGGCCAGCACCACCAGCGGCAGGTTGCGGCCCTCGCCGCGGAACAACAGCCGAAACAACAGGCCGGAGAGGCCGACCATGGCGAGACATTCGCCGGCAAACAGCAGGCGAGGGTCGATCGCCCCGGCGCCGGCGCCGCCGAGCGCCGCCACCAGCATGGTCTGCAAGAGCAGGAACAGCGCGTCGAAGCCCATCACCGCCGGCGTCAGGATGCGGTTGCCGGTCAGCGTCTGGAACAGCACCGTCGATAGGGCGATGGCATAGGCGACGGTGATCAGCGCAGCGAGGCGAATGCCGCGATGGGCGAGCACGAAGCTCCAGGAGCCGCGCGCCCCGACCGTCATGAAGGCGGCGGCCGACAAGAGGGCGAGGAGGAGGACGATTCCCGTCCTGATGCGGACGGCGCGGACGCGGTCAGGCGGCATGGCGGCGTCCGAAGATCAGCATCAGGAAACCGAGGCTGCCGACTACGCCCATGATGGTGCCGACCGGGATCTCGTAGGGCGCGATGATCAGGCGTCCGGCGACGTCCGAGGCGAGTACCAGAAGGCCGCCGCCGGCCGCCACGACGGGCAGCGTCTTCCGGAGGTCGTCGCCGAGGACGAGGCTGACGACGTTCGGGACGATCAGCCCGACGAAGGGCACGGCGCCGACCGTCACCACCACGGCGGCGGTGACCACCGAGACGATGGCGAGGCCGAAGACGACGAGGCGGCGGTAGTCGAGGCCAACACCGGTCGCCACCGCCTCGCCCATGCCGAGGATGGTGAAGCGGGCGGCCGTGGCATAGGCGGCGGCGACGAGGGCGGCGATCACCCACAGGAACTCGTAGCGGCCGCGCAGCACGATGGAGAAGTCGCCGCTGCCGAAGGCGCCCATCGACTGCATGAGGTCGAAGCGGTAGGCGAGGAAGCCGGTGACCGCGTCGAAGATGCCGCCAAGCATGATGCCGATCAGCGGCACCATCAGCGCCGAGCCGAGCGGCAGCCGGCCGATCAGCGTCAGGAACAGCGCCGAGCCGGCCAGCGCTACCCCGGCGGCCACCGTCATGCGGACGACCACCGGAGCGCCGGGCATCAAGAGCAGCGTCAGGAGAATGCCGAGGCCGGCCGATTCCACCGTGCCGGCCGTCGACGGCTCGACGAAGCGGTTGCGGGCGATCATCTGCATCAGGATGCCGGAGACGGCGAGGCCGGCGCCGGCGAGCAGCAGGGCGAGAGTACGCGGCACGCGGCTCGCCAGCAGCACCAGCCCGCCGTTGCCGTCACCCGCGAGAACGTCGGACCAGGCGTAGCCGCCGCCGATGACGAGGCTGGCGGCGACGAGCGGCACGGCCGCCGCCACGACGGCGACGATGGCCAGCGGACGCGAAGGCGCGCTCATCACTCGGCCGCCTCGCGGAACGGCACCGCCTGCCGGCGGCGCAGCTTGGGCGGCACGCCATAGGCTTTCTTGAAGGCGGTGGCGAAGCTCGACGGCGCCGAGTAGCCGGCGATGAAGGCGGCGCAGGCGATGCTGACGCCGCGGTTGTCGAGCGCCTCGCGGGCGGCGTCGAGCCGGCGGCGGCGCACGAAGTCGAACACCGTCATGCCGTAGAGCTCCTTGAAGCAGCGCTGCACGACGCTGACCGAGGCGCCGACCGATTGCGCGACGGCGTCGATGGTCAGCGGTTCGTTGAGGTGGTCGAGCAGGAAGACGCGGATGCGCTCGCCGAGCAGCGACTGGGCCGGCCGTGGCAATTCGTTTTCCTCGCGCCTGAGCGCCAGCGTCCGGAGCGTCAGGCAGATCAGGTCGAAGGCGCGGGCGCGGCGGTAGAGCGGCAGCGCCTCGCGCGGCACCCAGGCCGGCGGCTCGGCGGCGAGGCGGGCGAGACGGATGCTCTCCTCGTCGAGCCGCCAGAGGTGGCTGTTGCCGTGACCGGACAGGAAGGTGGCGAGCGCGTCGCCATGGGCGGCGCCCTGGAGATCGAGCGCCGACGCCCAGTCGTTCGGCGCGGTGATCATCAGCTTGCCCATCCGGTCTTCCGACCAGGCGATCTGGGTCAGGCGGGCCGGGCGGGTCAGCGTCAGGGCGAGCGCCACCGGGCCGCCGTCGGCCGAGACGTCGAAGCGCCGGCCGTCGATCTCGAAGCGCTGCCAGCCGCGAAGGTAGACGAACAGGCGGAAGCCCGGCCGGATCTCCCGCAGCGGTCGCGGGCCGGCCGCAACCGGCGCCAACCGGCAGGCGAGCGAGATGCCGTCGTGATCCGATGCTGACAGTTCCATGACGCTCCCATGCCACCCGTGCGGCCGCCCGGCAACGGTCGAGAGGGCCCCGGCTGTTTACGAAAAAGAAACCGCCGTTTGCGCTGAAGCCCCCGATGTCGACAGCCTCTAGCCCCCTTGTTTATATACATGACAAAACTAGTCAAGTTTAAGGGAAATCACTTATGCAATTGAGAGTCATTTGCATAAGTGTGAACGGGGTGGGCGTAAATGATTGAGAAGAGCGCGTTTTCAGTTGGTGATCGACGGCTTTCCCGGGGCGTGGTGCTGCGTGCGGCGCTGATGACGACAGTCTGTCTCGCTGCCGCCGGCGGCGCGCGGGCTCAGTCGGCGGATGACGCCACGGCGATCGAGCCGATCGTCGTCCAAGGCTCCGGCGAGGCCGGCGACGGCCCGGTGAAGGGCTATGTCGCCAAGCGCTCGAAGACCGCAACCAAGACCGACGTGCCGCTCGAAAAGACGCCGCAGTCGGTGTCGGTGGTCACTGCCGACCAGATGGCCGACCAGGGCGTCAAGTCGGTGGCCGAGGCGCTGCGCTACACGCCCGGCCTGTTCGCCGAATACCGCGGCCCCTCCAACCTGCACGATGAGACCTTCCTGCGCGGCTACTACTATGCGCCGCGCTTCCTCGACGGCCTGCTGTTCGGCTCCAACTCGCTCGGCCAGATCGATCCCTATCTCCTGGAGCGCGTCGAGGTGCTGAAGGGACCGGCGTCGGTGCTCTACGGCGAGGCGCGGCCGGGCGGCCTGATCAACCTCGTCAGCAAGCGGCCGACCGGCGAGACGGCGCGCGAAGTGCAGGCTACCGTCGGTATCGACAACCGCGTCGAGGGCGCCTTCGACGTCATGGGCCGGCTGCCGGGCAGCGACACGCTGTCCTATCGTCTGGTCGGCAAGGCGGCGCGCGCCGACACCATGGAGGACGGGCTCGACACCAAGCGCTTCGCCGTGGCGCCGTCGGTGATGTGGCAGCCGGACGACCAGACCAAGGTCACCGTCCACGCCTTCTATCAGAACGAGCCGGAGGCCGGCTTCCGGAACTTCCGCGAGGCCAAGGGCACGCTCTATCCCACCGCCTACGGCTACGTACCGCGCGACTTTCTGATCTCCGATCCCCATATCCAGAAGTCGGAGCGCGAGCAGGCGTCGATCGGCTATCAGGCCGAGCATCGCTTCGACAACGGCATCACGCTGCGCCAGAACGCCCGCCTCACCGACATCGACACCGCCTATCAGACGATGACCTGGGGCGCCCTGCAGGCGGACGGCAAGACCATCACCCGCACCGGCTCGGGCGGCACCGAGGACATGCTGCAGTTCGTCATCGACAACAGCGTCGAGGCCAGGGTCGACACCGGACCGCTGGAGCACACGCTGGTCGGCGGCGTCGACTATCGCTATTCGGTGGTCGACTACGCCTGGGGCTACGACTACACGGTGCCGTCGATCGACTGGACCAACCCGGTCTACAACGTCACCAGCCTCAACCTCTCCTCGGGTCGCACCGATACGAAGACCAAGGCGTCGCAAGTCGGCATCTATCTCCAGGACCAGATCGAGGTCGGCCGGCTGAACCTGTTGTTCGGCGGCCGCCACGACTGGGCCACCACCGACATCGACAACAATATTGCCGGCACCACGACCAGCTTTGATTCGTCGGCCACCACCGGCCGGGCCGGCGCCGTCTACGACCTCGGCTGGGGCCTGAGGCCCTATGTCAGCGTCGCCACCTCCTTCGAACCGGTGCTGACGGCGGCGCCGGCCGGCTCCGATCCCTTCGATCCCTCGACGGCGGTCCAGTACGAGGCCGGCCTGCGCTTCGCGCCGGAAGGCTACGGCTTCGATGTCTCGGCTGCCGTCTACCAGCTCACCCAGCAGAACGTCCTCTACCGCGAGACCAGCGCTAGCCCCTGGCAGCAGACCGGCGAGATCCGCACCCGTGGCGTCGAGCTGGAGGGCAAGGCGGAGATCACCGACAATTTCAGCCTGATCGCCGCCTACAGCTACACCGACCAGGAGGTGACGCAGTCGGCGCAGGCCAACATCCTCGGCAAGACGCCGGCCCGCATCCCGATCAACCAGGCGTCGATCTGGGGCAAGTACCAGTTCGATGACGGCCCGCTGGCCGGGCTCGGTCTCGGTCTCGGCCTGCGCTACATCGGCGAGAGCTGGGGCGACGCCACCAACACCTTCAAGGTGCCCGATACGCTGCTGCTCGACGCCTCGCTGTCCTACGACTTCGGCGCGCTCGACAAGGACTTCGAGAACGTGTCGCTGCAGGTGAACGCCACCAACCTCACCGACGAGTTCTACACCGCCTCCTGCGCCAGCGCCTACGCCTGCTTCGTCGGCGGCGGCCGCACGGTCACCGCCACGCTGAAATACAAGTGGTGAGGCGAATGCGAAGCAGCCTGAAGGCCATGCAAGCCCTGGCTTTCGTCCTCCTCTCCGGCGGCGCCTCCGCCGGGGAGGAACTCGTTCCGGACCGGCCGGTCGCCGTCGAGACGGCGGGCGCGGCCGTGACGCTACCGTTTACGGCGGCGCCCGGCGACTATCTGCGCGGCCGGCTCGACGTGACGGCCGGCCGCTTCGATCTCGATCTCGTCGACGCCGACGGCAGGCCCTGGCGGCGCCTCCTGGACGATGTCGGCCTATCCGGTGATTTCCAGTTCGTCGCCGGCAACGCGCCCGCCGCCTTCCGCCTGCTGCCCGGCCCGGAGGGCGGCGCCGGCCGCCTGACGCTCACCCTGCGCCTGCCGCTCGCCGAACAGAAGCCGCCGGACATCGTCTATGACAGTCCGGCCATCGCCGGGGTGGCGAAAGACATCGCCGCCGGCGGCGCCACCGACGCCTTCTGGCTGAGCGTCGCCGCATCCGGCACGCCGCTCGTCGAGCGCACCGAGGACGGCGAGACGCTGCTGACCTTCCTCTATCGTGGCGCGGCGCGCAACGTCCGTCTGGTCGGCGCGCCGTCCGGCGACCACGAATGGCTCGACCGGCTCGGCGCCTCCGACATTTGGTTCAAGAGCTTCCGCGTGCCGGCCGACACGCGCCTCTCCTACCAGCTCGCCCCCGACGTGCCGGAGCTGCCCGGCACGCCGCGCGAGCGTCGGGTGGCGCTGCTCGCCACGGCTCAGGCCGACCCGCTCAACAGGGAGCCCTGGCCGGCCGACGCGCCCGACCGCTTCAACATGAAGTCGACGGTGACCTTGCCGGGCGCGCCCACCCAGCCGGGCATGGAGAACGCGGCGTCGCCGAAGGGCAGCTTCACCCGCTTCCGCTTCGCCTCCGAGCGGCTCGGCAACACGCGCGACATCGCGATCTATACGACCGTCGGCTTCGAGGCCGCCGATCCCGCCGCCGTCATGCTGATCGTCTTCGACGGCCGCGCCTACCAGCGCGAGGTGCCGACGCCGGCGATCCTCGATGCGCTGGCCGGCGACGGCCGTCTGCCGCCGACGCTCGCCGTCTTCGTCGACAATCCCGATCCGGCTGCCCGCTCGCGCGAGCTGCCAGACAATCCGGATTTCGCCGCCTTCCTCGCCGACGATCTCCTGTCGGAAGTCCACGCCCGCACCGGTTTTGCGCCGTCGCCTTCTCGTACGGCGCTGGCCGGCTCGTCCTATGGCGGCCTTGCGGCGCTGACCGTGGCGCTCCGCCGGTCCGACGCCTTCGGCAACGCGCTGTCGCTGTCCGGCTCCTTCTGGTGGAGCCCGCCCGGCACGCCGGCCGATACCGGCAACCTCGTCGCCCGCCACGTCGCCACCCACGAGCGGCAGCCGGTGCGTGTCTTCCTGTCGACCGGTCTGTTCGAGCGCGAGCACGGCGGCGCCGACGGCATCCTCGAAACCAGCCGCCACCTCAGCGACGTGCTGACGGCGCGCGGCTACGACGTCACCGCCCGCGAATACGCCGGCGGTCACGACTATTTCGTCTGGCGGGGCGCTCTCGCCGACGGCCTCCTCGCGCTGTTCGGCCGCCCGCCGGCCCGGAAGGAAACGCCATGACCCGATTGCTCCGTCTCCTCCTCGCTCCCATCCTTCTTCTCGCCGGCCTCGCGACGGCCGGCGCGGTGGAGGTCACCGATGCGCAAGGAACGCGCGATCTGCCGGAGCGGCCTCAGACCACCGTCGTCTTCGACCTCGCCGCCCTCGACACGCTCGACGCGCTGGGCGTCGCGGTGAAGGGCGTGCCGGACTGGGCGATGACCGGCGATCTCGAGAAATACCGCGGCGACGCCTATGCCAAGGTCGGCTCGTTGTTCGAGCCGGACTTCGAGGCGGTGGCGGCGCTGTCGCCCGATCTGATCGTCATCGGAGGCCGCAGCCAGAAGCATTTCGCCGCCTTGTCGGAGATCGCGCCGGTGCTCGATCTGACGCCCGACAACGACGACTTCCGCGGCTCGGTGAAGCGCAACGCCGAGGCGATCGGCAAGCTGTTCGGCAAGGAAGCGGAAGTGGCCGAACGGCTGCGGACGCTCGACGCCACCACTGCCCGCTTGAGAGAGATGACCGCCGACCAGGGCAGGGGCCTCGTGGTGCTGACCACCGGCGGCAAGATCAGCGCCTACGGTCCGGGCTCGCGCTTCTCGGAGATCCACGATCTCTACGGCCTCGCCGCCGCCGACCCGACCATCGAGGCCACCACCCACGGCCAGGTGATCTCCTGGGAGTATATCCTGAAGATCAACCCCGACTGGCTGATCGTCATCGACCGCGATGCCGCCATCGGCAAGGCCGAGACGCCGGCTCGCGCCCTGCTCGACAACGAGCTGGTGAACCGCACCCGCGCCGCTCAGGCCGGCCACATCGTCTATCTCGATCCGGTCGCCATGTATCTGACCAGCTCCGGCCTGCGCGCCGAACAGGCGATCGCCGACAGCTTCGTCGCCGCCTTCGAGCGGCCGTGATCCTCCTCCCGCCTCGGACCCTTGCCATGCTCCGTTTCCGTCTCCTGCCTGCCGCTCTCCTGCTGCTCGCCACTCCGTCCTTCGCGCAATCGTCCTCTCCCACCGGCGTCTTCTCGCTTGAGCTGAACCGGTTGGACGGTTTTGACGGCGGTTGTCGCGTGACGCTGGTGGAGAAGAACGGCACCTCCACGGCTTTCGCCTCGCTGAAGCTGGACCTGGTGGTGTTCGGCGGCGACGGCATCGTCGAGAAGCGGGTCGGGGTGGAAGCCGGGCCGCTGAAGGCCGGCCGGACGTCGGTCCGGACCTTCGACCTGAAGGGCCTTGCCTGCGACGGCGTCGGCCGCCTGCTGATCAACGACGTGTTGTCCTGCGAGACGGAGGGGGTCGCCACCGATGCCGCCGATCCCACCGCCGCCTGCCTCGACGCGCTGGAGCCGCGCTCGCGCGTTCCGGCCGGCTTCGACAAGTGAGGGCCGGATGACCCCCGATCCGATCGCCGCCGTCGCCACGCTGCCGCACGACCTCACCCCGCTCGGCATGTTCATGGCCGCCGACCTCGTCGTCAAGGCGGTGATGGCCGGCCTGCTGCTGGCCTCGCTGGTCACCTGGATCATCCTGTTCGGCAAGGTGGCGGAACTCGCCGCTCTCGGCCGGGCCGCCCGGCGCGGCGTGGCGGCGGTGGCGGTCGAGCCCGGCATCGCCGGCCTCGCCCGCCGGCCCCGCCTGCCGAGGCCGCTCGCCCTGATGCTCGGCGAGATCGGCGAGGAGATCGCCCAGACCGGCATTGGTACGGGCATCGGTCCCAGCGTCGGCACGGGAGCGAACGCCGAAGCCGCCCCGGCCTCCGGCCTGGTCGAGCGGGTGCGCTCGCGCCTTGCCCGGCTGGAGGCGGCAGCCTCTCGCCGCGCCATGGCCGGCACCGGGCTTCTCGCCACCATCGGCTCCACCGCGCCGTTCATCGGCCTGTTCGGCACCGTCTGGGGCATCATGAACGCCTTCGTCGGCATCTCCGAAAGCCAGACCACCAACCTCGCCGTGGTGGCGCCGGGCATCGCCGAGGCGCTGCTGGCCACCGCCACCGG
>LUYO01000156.1:0-1715 GCA_001603295.1 Rhodobacterales bacterium Alpha_02 | reverse complement strand
CGCGGTCCGGGGCTCGACGCCGGCCTTGAACAGCTCGCGGAGATACGCCGCAAGGCGTCGGTCCCCGTGCTCACGGATATTCACGAATCGTGGCAGGCCGAGCCCGCGGCGCGCGCCGTCGACGTCCTGCAGATTCCGGCGTTTCTCTGCCGCCAGACAGACCTTCTGCTCGCCGCCGCCGGAACCGGGAAGCCGCTCAACGTCAAGAAGGCGCAGTTTCTGGCCCCCGGCGACATGCAACACGTGGTGGAGAAGTGCCGCAGCGGAGGCTGCTCCAATCTGATGCTCTGCGAGCGCGGCACCTTCATGGGGTACGGCCGGCTCGTGGTGGATATGCGCTCCTTGCCTCTCATGCGCGCGCTTGGATGCCCGGTCGTCTTCGACGCGACGCACAGCGTCCAGATGCCCGGCGCTGCTGGCGGCGCGAGCGGCGGCGACAGGCGTTTTGTCCTCACGCTCGCCCGCAGCGCCATTGCTGCAGGGATCGACGCGCTCTTTCTGGAGACGCACCCCCGCCCGGAAAAGGCGAAGAGCGACGGTCCGAACCTCGTCCCGCTGAAGAAGATGCGTTTCCTCCTCGAACAGCTCGCCGAACTGCACGCCTTCGTCCGCGGACGATTCGGACACGCCTCTCTGGAGTGGGCCGACGAAGCCGCTCCCGAAGGCGAAGGGGGACGCTGAGATGTTTTGCCTTCCGTGGGAACGCGAAGGGCGATGTCTCTCCGACATCGAACTTCTTGAAGCGGGAAAAGGGATTCTGCGCGCCGAAGCGGCCGAGATCGAGAGGGCCGCGCAGCGAACGGGCATGGAACTGGTGAAGGCCGCGCGTATCGTGCACTCCTGTACCGGCAGGCTTGTGGTGGTGGGAATGGGCAAGTCGGGGATCATCGGGCGGAAGATCGCGGCGACGCTCGCCTCCCTGGGTACTCCCTCCTTCTTCCTCCACGCCGCCGAAGGGTCGCACGGCGACCTCGGCATGGTCTGCCGCGACGACGCGGCGCTCTTCATCAGCAACAGCGGGACCACTGCGGAGGTCGTCTCGCTGCTGCCGCACTTCAAACGCCTCGGCGCGCCGATCATCGCCATCACCGGAGGTTTGAACTCCCCCTTGGCGAAGAACGCCGACGCCGTACTCGACTCCTCGGTGCGTTCCGAGGCCGGCATCGCCGCGTGCGCGACGCCCCTCGAACCCGGAGAGCGCGATCAGGACGCGCTCAATCTCGCCCCCTTGTGCAGCACGACGTTGCAGCTCGCGCTCGGCGACGCGCTGGCCGGGATGGTGACGGAGCTTCGGGGTCTCCGGCCGGAGGATTTCGCCCTCTTCCATCCGGGGGGCGCGCTTGGACGCAGGCTCCTCACCAGAGTGGGCGACGTCATGGGGACGGGTGAGAAGCTGCCGCTCGTCGGTAGGAACGTCTCCGTGAGCGACGCGCTCTTCGAGATGACGAGCAAGGGGTACGGCGCGACGGTCATCGTCGACGAACAGGGCGAGATCGCGGGCGTCTTCACAGACGGCGACCTGCGGAGGCTCATCGGTTCGAGAGGGGTGGAGTGTCTCTCGCTGGAAGTGGGGAGCGTCATGACGAGAAACCCCCTGATCATCCAGCCCGACAAGCTCGCCGTCGAAGCGGTGCGCGTGATGGAGCGGCGGGAGATCTCCGCGATCATCGTGGTGGAGGGGAAGCGCCCCGTCGGCATTCTGCACCTTCACGAGC
>LUYO01000155.1:0-13422 GCA_001603295.1 Rhodobacterales bacterium Alpha_02 | reverse complement strand
CGGCGGCCGCCTCCGCGACGGCGAGGCGCTCTACGAAGTGCCGGCCTGCATCATGCAGTGGGATCTGGAGATTGCCGCCGGCGCCAGCGAGGAATTCCGCTTCCTGTTCGGGCCGGCCAAGGACGAGGCGGAGATCGCCGCGCTGCGGGCGAAATACCTCCACGGCGACGCCGAGGCGGTGCGGCGGGCCTATCATGCCTATGTTACGGAGAACGGCCGCGGCTGCCTGGAGATCCGGTCGCCCGACGAGACGTTCAACCATTTTGTCAATCACTGGCTGCCGCGCCAGGCGTTCTACCACGGCGACACCAACCGCCTGACCACCGACCCGCAGACCCGTAACTATCTGCAGGACGCGCTGGGCATGCTGTTCATCCGGCCGGAGACGACGCGCGAAGCCATCCTGCACGCCGCAAGCCAGCAATATGCCAGCGGCAAGATGCCGGACGGCATCCTGCTCAGGCCCGACGCCGAGCTGAAATACATCAACCAGGTGCCGCACACCGACCACGCCGTCTGGCTGGCCATCGTCGCCAAGGCCTATCTCGACGAGACCGGCGACCGCAGCGTTCTGGCGGAGACGGTGGCCTGGGCAGACGACGACCGACCGGCCAGCATCCGCGAGCACGTGACGGGCGCGCTGCGCTTCCTGGCGGCGGCCGTCGACGAGCGCGGGCTTCCCTACATCGACCAGGGCGACTGGTGCGACCCGATGAACATGGTCGGCTACAAGGGCCGGGGCGTGTCCGGCTGGCTGGCCGAGGCGTCGAGCTATGCCATGTCGCTGTGGTCTGAGGTCTGCGCCGCCGAGGGGGACCGGGAGACGGCCGACTGGCTGACGGCTGAGGCCGATGCGCTGGTCGAGCGCGTCAACCGCCATCTCTGGGACGGCGACTGGTATGGCCGCGGCATCACCGACGACGGCGTCATGTTCGGTGTGTCGACCGACAAGGAAGGGCGCATCTTCCTCAACGCTCAGAGCTGGGCGCTGCTCTGCGGCGCTGCGAGCGAGGACCGCAAGGCGCGTATGTTCAAGGCGATCGACGAACAGCTGGTGACGCCCTACGGCGTGGAGATCCACGCGCCGGCCTTCACGGCGATGCGCGAGGATATCGGCCGCGTCACCCAGAAGTGGCCGGGCAGCGCCGAGAACGGCGCCGTCTACAATCACGCCGCCGCCTTCTACGCCGCTTCGCTCTACCATGTCGGTGAGAGCGACCGCGGCTTCAGGGTGCTGCGCGCCATGCTGACCGACGCCGAGCGGGTGGATATCGCGGCGCGCGGCCAGTTGCCGCTCTACATCCCCAACTATTATCGCGGCGCCTATCGTCAGTTTCCGCGCACCGCCGGCCGCTCCAGCAATCTGTTCAACACCGGCACCGTCGCCTGGTTCTACCGTCTGGTGGTCGAGCAGCTCTGCGGACTGCGCGGCGACGGCGACGGCGCGGTGATCGCGCCGCAGGTCCCCTCGGACTGGCAGACGCTGACCTTCAGCCGCCGCCTGCGCGGCGCGACGTTCAACGTCAGCTTCACGCGTCAGGACGGCCTCGCCGAGCAGGTGGTCGAAGTCGACGGCCAGCGCCTCGATCACGGGCGGCTTGCCGGCATCGAGGCCGGTCGCGTCTATGACGTCACGGTGAGAAGCCCACGCTGAGACGCGGCCGGGAGGAAGCGATGATCGTCATCGTCATGGGCGTGTCGGGCTGTGGCAAGACCACGGTCGGCGAATTGCTCGCCGAGCGGCTGGGCTGCGCTTTCTCCGACGCCGACGATTTTCACCCCGCCGCCAATGTCGAGAAGATGCGAGCCGGCATTCCGCTCAGCGAAGACGACCGCCGGCCGTGGCTTCAGGCCCTGCGGCGGGCCATCGAAGGCTGGCAGGCAGCGGGCGAAAGCCGCGTCATCGCCTGTTCGGCCCTGAAAGCCACCTATCGCGACCAGTTGTCGCCGCAGGACAATGCGATTTTCGTCTTCCTCAAGGGCAGCTCCGAGACGATCGCCGCCCGGCTCGAGGCCCGCAAGGGCCACTACATGAACCCCGGCCTCCTGGCGAGCCAACTCGCGACGCTGGAAGAGCCGGCCGACGCCATCGCCGTCAATATCGCGCCGCCACCGGCGGCCATCGCCGACAAGATCATGGCCCGGCTCGACGCGCGCGGCCTTCATCAGGAAAAGAGACGCACATGACCGTTCGCTCCATCATCGCCGACGTCACCGAGCGGATCGAGCGGCGCAGCCGGGTGAGCCGCACCGCCTATCTCGACGGCATGGAGAGGGCGCGCGAGGCGATCCGCGCCGCCGGCCCGGCGCGCCGGCGCCTGCCCTGCTCCAACCTCGCCCACGGCTTCGCCGCCTGCCCGACCGGCGACAAGCAGCGCCTCTCCGGCGGCGACGCAGTCAATCTCGGCATCGTCACCACCTATAACGACATGCTGTCGGCGCACCGCCCCTACGAGCGCTACCCGGAACTGATCCGCGAGGAAGCGCGGCGGCTCGGCGCCGTCGCCGAGGTGGCCGGCGGCGCGCCCGCCATGTGCGACGGCATCACGCAGGGCCGCACCGGCATGGAGTTCAGCCTGTTCTCACGCGACGTCATCGCCATGTCGACGGGCATCGCCTTGTCGCACGACATGTTCGACGCCGCGCTGATGCTGGGCATCTGCGACAAGATCGTGCCGGGCCTCATCATGGGCGCCCTGGCGTTCGGTCACCTGCCGACCGTGTTCATCCCGTCCGGCCCGATGCCGAGCGGCCTCGGCAATGCCGAGAAGAACGCCGTCCGCCAGGCATACGCCGCCGGCCGGGCAACCGACGCCGAGCTTCTGGACGCCGAGGCGAAGTCCTACCATTCGCCCGGCACCTGCACCTTCTACGGTACCGCCAACACCAACCAGATGCTGATGGAGATCATGGGCCTGATGCTGCCCGGATCGGCCTTCGTGGCGCCCGACACGCCGCTGCGCGACGCGTTGACCCGCGCCGCCGTGGCCCGCGCCGTGGCCATCGCCGGCATGGGCGACAGCAGCCTGCCGATCGGCCGGCTGCTCGACGCCCACGCTTTCGTCAACGGCATCGTTGGCCTGTGCGCCACCGGCGGCTCGACCAACCTGACCATCCACCTGATCGCCATGGCACGGGCCGCCGGTCTCGTCGTCGACTGGGACGATTTCGCCACCTTGTCGGCGGCGACGCCGCTCTTGGTGCGCGCCTACCCCAACGGCAAGGCGGACGTCAATGGCTTCCGCGATGCCGGCGGCGTGCCCTTCCTGGTGCGCGAAATGCGGCGCGCCGGGCTGCTCCACGATGACGTTCTCACCATCCTCGGCCCCGGTCTCGCGCCCTACGAGCGTACGCCCCAGCTCGACGCCGAGGGCGCGCTGGTGTTCGCGGAAACGCCTGAAACCAGCACTGATGCGAGCGTCGTCCGGTCGATCGCCGCGCCTTTCCAGCCGACCGGCGGCATCAACCTGTTGACCGGCAATCTCGGGCGGGCGGTGATCAAGTCGTCGGCCGTCGCCGTCGAGCATCAGACGGTCGAGGCGCCGGCCCGCGTCTTCGCCTCGCAGGAAGCGCTGCTCGCCGCCTTCAAGGCCGGGCTCGACGAGGATTTCGTCGCCGTCGTCCGCTTCCAGGGACCGCAGGCCAACGGCATGCCGGAGTTGCACAAGCTGACGCCGGCGCTCGGCCTGTTACAGGACCGGGGCCGCAAGGTGGCGCTGGTCACCGACGGTCGCATGTCCGGCGCATCTGGCAAGGTGCCGGCGGCCATCCACGTGACGCCGGAAGCGGCACGCGGCGGACCGATCGGCCGCGTCCGCGACGGCGATATGGTCAGGCTGGACGTGGCGACCGGGCGGCTGGATGTGCTGGTCCCCCAGGAAGACTGGGATGCCCGCCGCCAGGCCATCGCGGAGGCTTCGCCCAGCAACGACAGCAGCGACCGCCGCCTGTTCGCCGTGCTGCGGCGGGCGGTCGGCACCGCCGAGGACGGTGCGACGGCGCTCGGTTGAGCCGTCGCCCTCCGTCTCAGTAGCCGAGGTCGTGCGAGACGCTGGCGCCGATGTCCTTCAACTGCTCGATGAATACCTTGAACTCGTCCATCGACACGTTTTCGACCACCGTCGAGATGGAGATGGCGGCGACGGGCTTGCGGTCGTGCCCCCACACCGGCACGGCGGCGCAGCGGCAGCCCCGGACGTTCTCCTGTTCGTCAACGGCGAAACCGTCCGATCGCACCTTGGCGAGCGCCGCCCGGAAGGTGTCGCAGTCGGTGATGGTGTTTTCGGTGGACGCCATGAAGTCGTAGCCGTCGAGCGTCTTCTCGATGATGGCCGGCGCCTGATAGGCGAGCAGGATCTTGCCGATCGCCGTGGTATGGATCGGCATGCGCCGGCCGACCCGCGAGTAGACGATGATAGAACGCGTCCCCTCGACCTTGTCGACGTAGACGCCGGATTTGCCGTCGAGCACGCCGAGATGAACGGTCTGCCCGGTCCCTTCCGCCAGCTTCTCGATATACGGCCGGGCAACGGCGATGAAATCGCGCGAACGCTGCACGAGATAGCCGCGCTCGAGGAGCTTCACGCCGAGGCGATAGGGCGTGTTGGCCTCGGTCTGCTCGATGTAGCCCTGGGCCTGAAGGGTTTTCAGAAGCGAATGCAGGGTGCTCTTGTGCAGCCCGGTCATCTGGCTGATCTCGGCGAGGTTGAGTTCGACCTTCTGCTCGCTGAACAGCTCGAGAATGTTGAGCGCGCGCTCCACGGCCTGGATCAATGGCATTCAAGGCGACTCCGGAAAGACGGCAGCAAGGCATCCTGCGATTCTTGCACCTTTTCGATTAGTGGGCCGGGGCTCGTAATCCAAGCGCGGAAAGAAGGCAGGATGCAAACCCGGCTTGTATCGTCCCGGCCTCTCGTGACGGCCGATGGTCTGAATTTTATTTTATAATCAGATACATAGATCGATGCCCCTTCAATCGCCCACAACGCAAGGTCCCGCGGAATGCGCATCTCTGCCTACACAGCATCCCGGATTTACCGCCCCATGCGCTACCGTTAACGTACGATATTATAAAATACTGTTCTATAATATAGAACGAAAGAATGAGGTCAGGAGCTTCCGATGTCAGCAGTGCGTTTTGAAGGTGTCATACCGCCGGTGTCGACCATCTTTACCGAGGCGGGCGCCTTTGATCCGAAGGGCCAGGCGCTGGTGGTCGACAAGCTGATCGCCGCCGGCGTCGACGGCCTGTTCATGTGCGGCACCGGCGGCGAGTTCTCCCAGATGACCACGGCCGAGCGCAAGGCGGTGGCCGAGTTTGCCGTCAGGCAGGCGGCCGGCCGCGCCAAGGTACTGGTCGGTGTCGGCTCCAACAACCCGCGCGAGGCCATCGAGCTGGCCATCCATGCCGAAGCCATCGGCGCCGATGGCATCGTCGTGGTCAACCCTTGCTACTGGAAGGTCACCGAGCCGCGGCTCCTTGCCTATTTCACCGACATCGCCGCCGCCACCAAGCTGCCGGTGCTGCTCTACAACATCCCCTTCCTGACCGGTCAGGATCTCACGCCGGCCTTCGTGAAGTCGGTGGTCGAGGCGGCGTCCAACGTGGTCGGCATCAAGGAAACGGTGGATTCCATCGGCCACATCCGTGAGATGATCAATGTCGTCGGCGCCGTGCGCCCCGACTTCCAGGTGCTCGCCGGCTATGACGACCACCTGCTCACCACGCTGATGCTGGGGGGCGCCGGCGTCATCTCGGCCAGCGGCAACTTCGCGCCGGAACTGTCCATCGGCATCTACAAGGCTTTCCGCGCCGGCGACTTCGCCAAGGCGGTGGAACTGCACAGCCGCCTGATCCGCCTGCCGTCGATGTATGGCCTCGACACGCCGTTCGTGAACGTCGTCAAGGAAGCGATGCGCCTCACCGGCCTCGACGTTTCCACCTACTGCCTGCCGCCGGCCGGTCCGCTGGCCGCCGACAAGGTCGCCCGCCTCGCCGAACTGCTGAAGCAGGCCGGCTTCGTCAAATAACCAAACGCCAATCACAGGGAAGAACCGCATGTCCCTCAAGGAAATCTACGACGAGAGCAACGAAGCCGTCTATGTCGCGGCGACCAATGCTCCCGGTCCGGCCGGCAAGCTGCCACTGACGGCCGAAATGCTGATCAACCGGCCGAGCGGCGACATCTTCGGCATGACGCTGAACGCCGGCATGGGCTGGGAACCGCAGAAGCTCACCGGCACGGAAGTGCTGGTGATCGGCGTCACCGGCGGCATCCGCGGCGCCGACGGCAAGCCGGTCGCCCTCGGCCTGCACACCGGTCACTACGAGACGCCGCTGCAGTTCGAGGCGGCGGCCCGCGAGGTGGCCAAGGCCGGCGGCGTTCCCTACGCCGCCTATGTCAGCGACCCCTGCGACGGCCGCACGCAGGGCACCACCGGCATGTTCGACTCCCTGCCCTATCGCAACGACGCGGCCATCGTCTTCCGCCGGCTGATCCGCTCGACGCCGGTGCGCAAGGCGGTGATCGGCATCGCCGCCTGCGACAAGGGCTTGCCGGCGCTGATGATGGCGCTCGCCGCCCAGCGCGACCTGCCGACCATCCTCATCCCCGGCGGCGCCACGCTGATGCCGACCAAGGGCGAGGATGCCGGCAAGGTGCAGACCATCGGCGCCCGTTTCGCCAATGGCGAGCTGACGCTGGACGAGGCGAGCGAACTCGGCTGCCGGGCCTGCGCCTCGGCCGGCGGCGGCTGCCAGTTCCTCGGCACCGCCGGCACCTCGCAGGTCGTCGCCGAGGGCCTCGGCATCGCCCTGCCCCATTCTGCCCTGTCGCCGTCCGGCCAGCCCGTCTGGCTCGAAGTGGCGCGCCAGTCGGCGCGGGCGGTGCTGCAGCTCGAACAGCGCGGCATCACCACCAGGGACATCCTGACGTCCAAGGCGATCGAGAACGCCATGGTCGTGCACGCCGCGTTCGGCGGCTCGACCAACCTCTTGCTGCACCTGCCCGCCATCGCCCATGCGGCCGGGCTCGTCATGCCGTCGGTCGAGGACTGGACGGCGGTGAACCGCCGCGTGCCGCGCCTGGTCAGCGTCATCCCCAACGGGCCGGTCTATCACCCGACCGTCCGCGCCTTCATGGCCGGCGGCGTGCCGGAAGTGATGCTGCATCTCAGGGCGCTGGGGCTTCTCAACCTCGACGTTCTCACCGTCACCGGCGAGACGCTCGGCGCCAACCTCGACTGGTGGGAGGCCTCCGAGCGCCGCCGCCGCTTCCGCGACATGCTCGAAGCGCAGGACGGCGTCAGCCCCGACGACGTGATCATGCCGCCGGCCAAGGCGGCCGCCCGCGGCCTCACCTCGACGATTACCTTCCCGATCGGCAACATCGCGCCGGAAGGGTCGGTCATCAAGTCGACGGCCATCGATCCCTCGGTGATCGGCGAAGACGGCGTCTACCGCCACACGGCGAAGGCCAAGGTGTTCGTTTCCGAGGTTGATGCCATCCACGCCATCAAGAGCGGCAATATCGTTGCCGGCGACCTGATGGTGGTGATCGGCGCCGGTCCGTCCGGCACCGGCATGGAGGAGACCTACCAGGTCACTTCGGCGCTGAAGCATCTGTCCTACGGCAAGCATGTGGCGCTGATCACCGACGCCCGCTTCTCCGGCGTGTCCACCGGCGCCTGCATCGGCCATGTCGGGCCGGAAGCCTTAGCCGGCGGCCCGATCGGCAAGCTGCGCGACGGCGATATCGTCGAGATGGTCGTCGATTGCCGCAAATTGACGGGATCGCTGAACTTCCTCGGCACCGAGGAGGCACCGGCCACCGCCGAGGAAGGCGCCGCCATCCTGGCAGCCCGTCCGCCGCATCCTGACCTCGCGCCGCAGGCCGAGCTGCCCGACGACACCCGTCTCTGGGCGGCGTTGCAGGCGGCGAGCGGCGGCACCTGGCGCGGCTGCGTCTACGACGCCGACCGGATCATCGAGGTGCTGGAGGCCGGTCGCGCGGCGCTGGCCGCAAGAAAAGACTGACACCGGAATATGGGGAGAGAGGCATTGCCTCTTTCCCCAGAGTCCGCCGGCGCTCCGAGCCGGCGCCACTGGAGGACATCGCGGCCAAGGGGGCTGGTCGTCCATCCGAACATCGGGGCAGGCAGTACCAACTGGACCGGCGGCGACACCGCCGCCCGGGGGATGCGGTCTGTTGTCTTCGCCGGCCGGGCCGGCGCCCAACCAAACCAAGGGAAGAGGAAATGCCTTTAGTCATCGTCGTAGCCGGCATCGTGCTGCTGCTGCTTCTGATCATGAAGCTGAAACTGAACACCTTCGTTTCGCTGATCATCGTCTCCTTCTGCGTCGCGCTGGCCCTCGGCCTGCCGCTCGACAAGGTGGTGAAATCGATCGAAAGCGGCCTCGGCGGCACGCTCGGTCATATCGCCCTGATCTTCGGCCTCGGCGCCATGCTGGGTCGCCTGATCGCCGATGCCGGCGGCGCCCAGCGCATCGCCGTGACGCTGATCGAAAAGTTCGGCGAGCGGAACGTGCAGTGGGCGGTGGTCGTCGCCTCGTTCATCATCGGCATCGCGCTGTTCTTCGAGGTCGGCCTGGTGCTGCTGGTGCCGATCGTGCTGACCATGGCCAAGCAGATGAAGCTGTCGCCGCTGCATCTCGGCGTGCCGATGTGCGCCGCGCTGCTGGCCACCCATGCCTTCCTGCCGCCGCATCCCGGCCCGACGGTCATCGCCGGCGAGTATGGCGCCGATATCGGCACGGTGCTGGTCTACGGCATCATCATCGCCATCCCGGCGGTCATCATCGCCGGCCCGCTCTACAATGCCCTCGCCAAGCGGATCGTTCCGTCGGGCTTCGCCAAGAAGGCCGACCTCGAGACCATCGGCTCCTTCAAGACCTTCGATCTCGACAAGACCCCCGCCTTCGGCATCTCGGTGCTGACCGCCATGCTGCCGGTGATCATGATGTCGGCGGCCGCCATCATCGCGGTGATCCGCAGCGAAGCGGGCATCGCCGACAATACCGGCTTTGCGATCATCCGCCTGGTCGGCGACGCGTCGGTGTCGATGGTGGTGTCGCTGCTGTTCGCCATGTGGACGATGGGCGTCAAGCGAAACATCCCGGTCAAGGACATCATGGCCTCCTGCACGTCGGCGGCCAGCCACATCGGCATGATGCTGCTGATCATCGGCGGCGGCGGCGCCTTCAAGCAGGTGCTGATCGACGGTGGCGTCGGCAAGTATGTGGCCGACCTGTTCGCCGACACCAACGCCTCGCCGCTGATCTTCGCCTGGGGCGTGGCCGCCCTGCTGCGCATCTCGCTCGGCTCGGCGACGGTGGCCGCCATCTCGACAGCCGGCCTGGTCATTCCGATGCTGGCGACGCACAACGTCAACCTCGCCCTGGTGACGCTGGCCACCGGCGCCGGCTCGGCGATCTGCAGCCACGTCAACGACGCCGGCTTCTGGATGTTCAAGGAGTATTTCGGCCTGTCGATGAAGGAGACCTTCGGAACGTGGACGGTGCTCTCGACGATCGTCTCAATCATCGGCCTGATCGGCGTTCTCGTTCTGGAAGGTTTCGTCGGCTGACGATGGACCCTGCCTGAAACTACCGGCGGTCGCGGCAATGTCGCGGCCGCCTTTCGATTCCAAGTGAAGTGTGACGGTGGGCCGCCCCCCGGCCCTTGACGCCGGGTTGGCGTTAGCTCGCCATCTCGCCGGGATAGACCACGCCGATCTGCTTTCTGATCTCGTCGAGCGTCTCCATGATGACGACGCTTTGCTCGAGCGGCAGGATGGGACTGCTCCGCTCGCCGGCGGCAACCAGCCGCTCCAGTTCGACGGCCTGGAAGTGCATGCCGCGCCCGCGGATGTCGGCCGGCTTGAACTCTTCCAGCAGGTTCTTCTGACTGTCGTAGATCCGGAAGCCGGTCGGCGTGTACCAGACACCGTCGATCTCGACATGGCCTTCCTTGCCGTTGATCTCGGCGCGGTTGCTGCCCGGCGCGTCGCTGGCGGACACCGTCAGGGCGCTGGCGCCGTTGGCATAGCGGAAGATGGTGGACACCTCGGCATCGGCGCCGGTCGCCTTCAGGCGGCCCGAAGCGAGAACCTGCGTCGGCTCGCCCAGAATGTCGAAGGCAAAGGAGATCGGATAGATGCCGAGATCGAGCAGCGCGCCACCACCGAGTTCCAGCGCGTTGAGGCGATGGCCGGGATCGTCCGGCAGATCCTGGGTATGGGTGGCCACCAGCGTGCGGATCTCGCCGATCATGCCGCTGGCCAGCGCCTCGCGCAGCCGGACCATATGCGGCAGGAAGCGCGTCCACATGGCCTCAAGGACCACCACGTCATGCTGGCGGGACAGGTCCAGCAGATGCCGGGCCTCCGCCCCGTTCAGCGTGAAGGACTTTTCGACGAGGACGTGCTTGCCGGCGGCAATGCAGAGTTCAGCAGCGGCGGCGTGGAACGGGTGCGGCGTGGCGATGTAGACGACGTCGACCTCGGGATCGTTGGCGAGCGCCTGATAGCTGCCGTGCGCCCGCGCAATGCCGTGCTTGGCGGCAAAATCGACCGCCTTGTCGATCGATCGCGAGGCGACGGCGGTCACCGTCATGCCGTTGTCCAGCAGATCCTGCACAAAGAGGTCGGCGATCCATCCGGTCGCCAGAATGCCCCAACGCAGCTTAGTCATCGGCAGTCTCTCCCCTTCACCATTCAGGCGTTGCCCGTTCGACAGCAGTAGTCGATTTCCCCGCGCGCGGCCACCGGGGATCCGGCATTCCCGATGAAGCCGGCACGGCCGATTTCATGCCTCGCCGGTATCGATGACCACCGATGGCGCCGAGCGGCGCGCCGGGCCGTGGAAAACGGCCTCGATATTGTTGCCGTCCGGATCGAACAGAAAGGCCGCGTAATAGCCGGGATGATAGGATCGCTCGCCGTGGGCGCCATTGTCCCGGCCGCCGGCGGCCAGCCCCGCCTGATGGAACCGCCGGACCGCCTCGCGGTCCTGGGCCTGGAACGCCAGGTGCACGTGCGTCGCCGCGCCGCTATCCTCTCCCAGAGCGTCGATCCAGAGTTCGTCGCAGGCAAGATGCTGCTCATCGTCCGCCAGCAGCGGAATGCCGAGCGCCCCGAGCACCGCCCGGTAGAATGCTGCGGTGGCGGCAAAATCCTTCGCCCTGAGGTGGATATGGTCGATCAGACGACCTTGATGCAGTTTCATGTGCAACTCCTCCCGTTTTCCACCGGCCATCCAGCGGACGAGGCGCCCGTCCGTCGGGACGCATGCTGCCGCATCATCCTGACGGTGTCTGTCACCAACTGAACATCGTCACGTGCCATATCAGCCGGTGAAGAAGCGGACGGCGACGTCGCGCGGGCGGGCGGTATACGGCCAGGAGGTAACGATAAGATCGGCGCTGGCCGCGACATAGGCGGCGGCGTTGGTCGGGTCGATACCGCCGGCCGCGGCAAGGCGGGCGCGCTTGCCGCGTGGTGGCAGGCGGCCAACCAACGCCTCGATCGCCTCAGGCGTGAACTTCTCCAGCTGCACCACGTCAAAGCCGCAGACGGCGGCTTCGGCGGCTTCGTCGACGGTGCCGACCTCGATGGCGATCGCCTTCTCGGGCTGGGTTCGGCGAAGGCGGGCGGCGAGTTCGGCAAGGCTCTCGCCGGCGAGAAACAGGCGGTGCTGCTCAAAGACGAGGATGGTTTCCGACAGGCCGTGGCGGTGCAGAATGCCGCCGCCGGCCTTGACGGCGAGCTGCGACAGGATACGGGCACCCGGCACCGTCTTGCGCGTCGTGGCGACGGGAACCGGCCGCGCCGCTTCGACGACGGCACGGGTTGCCGAGGCAATACCCGAGAGGATCTCAAGGAGTGTTTGCGCCGCTTTCCAGGCGCGGTGCAGATCGGCGGCCGTCCCGCACGCCTCCAGGATAGGTGCTTCGGCGGAGAGCCGATCGCCATCGCGGGCGTGGAGGCTGACCGCCAGCCCGTCCATCATCCTCGCCGCCACATCGACACCGGCGAGCACCATGTCATAACGCGCCGTGAAGATCATGCGCCCCGAGCTGTTGCCGATGCCGAGGGCATCGGTCGTCAGATCACCGGCCGGCACGTCTTCCGCCAACAGACGGTCGATGTCGGCGCGGCTGATCACAGTTCGGTGCCGATCAACACGTCGGACGCCTTGATAATGGCCGCGGCTTCCATGCCGATGGCCAGGCCGAGATCGTCAGCTGCCTCGTTGGTGATCGAGGCGGTGAGCACCATGCCCTCGACGATTTCCACCTTGACGTGGGTGGTCGTGGCCCCCTTGGTGAGCGCCACTACCTTGCCCTTCAGAATATTGCGCGCCGAAAGCCGCATGACCGTCTCCATAGGTTCGAGAGAGTTTCGTTATATTGCTCCGGAAATAACACTCGGGCAATTGGCCCGGCCCTTGCGAAGCGCCCCCTTAATGCAGCCGCATCCGACAGGGTGCCCCTCATGAACCATGAACCGCCGCCTGCTTGATCGCTTTCCGGCCCTGGATCCCAAGCGGATCAATGCTTCCTCACTCACGGCGATCATCTTCGAGGAGGGTGCGTCGGTGGATCACCACGATCATGCCACGTCGCATGGCGAGGAACGACGTGAGGATGCTGACCACGCTCGCCAACATGCTTTCGGGGCGTACGGGAGCGTTGAGGATTTTCGAAATCTCTTGGAGTCCGAACAGCGCCATTTCAGCGCTTTGCCGGCTGTCGCGCCGGAAGCGGGGGCTGTCTCAACCAGGGCGAGGCGCGGCTTGTCGCGTACTGCCAAGATCATGCCGTGGCTCCTCATGTCTGCGACCGGCGGGAAGACCCGGCTACTGGCACTCTGATGGTCCGGGCAAAGACGAGTTCTGTCACGCACGAATTGCGGTCATTTCCCGGGCTGCTTGCATAAGCCGCGGGCATCCGAGATCGCTGCTGACGCCGCCCCTTGTCGTATCCTCGCCGGGACCAGACGCCCTTGGCCGGCTGAAGGATTGCCGAGAAGTGGCGGGAAGATGCCCCCCTACAGGCAGCTCCTCTCCCTACAGCGCTGGCGGCAGCAATTTTCAGGGTTGCCTTGCCGGCTATCGGGGCGATCGCTCCGGAGTACGGAAAGCATGGCTGCCTGATCCGCAGCCAAAGGCTTGCCATAAAGCGGAACATCATTGTACCGAAACAGCATGGGTACTAAGTATTATTATCCATGTCATAGATACTGCCCAGGCCGCGATCATTCAACGCCTGTCCAAGAGTGCAACTTCGCATCGGGCGGAATTGAATTATTGATAAGAAGAAACAATCGCGTCCATATAGGAGATGTCCGGAAGTAAGCCGGTTATTCTATCTAGAATATCCGGCATTCGATTTAATAATTTTC
>LUYO01000154.1:0-6637 GCA_001603295.1 Rhodobacterales bacterium Alpha_02 | reverse complement strand
CGGGCCGGCGAGGCGGGCCGCGGCTTCGCGGTGGTCGCCGCCGAGGTCAAGCAACTGGCCGACCAGACGGCCAAGGCCACCGACGAGATTAGTCGGAAGATCACCGAGATCCAGACCTCGACCAACGTCACGGTCGAATCGATCGCCAAGATCGTCAAGACCATCGACATCATCGAGCACGCTTCGGAAGCCATCGCCTCAGCCGTCGAGGAACAGGGTTCCGCAACGTCCGAGATTGCCGGCAATACCCACCGGGCGGCGACCGGCACTGCCGCCGTCACCACCAACATCGCCGGCGTCGGCACCGCCGCCGAAATGACCGGCGCCGCCTCAACCCAGCTCATGACGCTTTCGGAGCGGTTGAGCAGCCAGTCGACGACCCTGCAAAAGGAGGTCGCCGACTTCGTCGCGAGTCTCCGCGCAGCCTGACGGGCAACGGTCGAACGCAGATGCCAGGACGCCGCCGGTTCCGATGCAGTCGAACCGGCGGCGTTTTCTCGTCCACGGCTTTCCGCCAACCGCGGAGCTTCGTGCGCAGCGATCGCAATAGGTGCCTCTCCTTCGACGACCTTTGCCCGGAGCCGGAACCGCGATCGCCTGTTTGCAGGTCACGCAAGCCAGACTGGATGGTTGCAAGGCGTCCTCACGCTTGCGACCTGCAGCCGGCTTGACAGCTTTTGCCACCGGCTCTTATTGTCAGATGTCAGACCAATTTGCCAGGGCATTACCGCCCGGGGCGAGCAGGTGGCGGACAGATGGCCGACGGCATTCCCTCCCTGGAACGCATTCCGCGCGTCGATCGCGTCCGCAGCGTCATGAACGCGCTCGCCGACCACATCGATCGCGCCGGCATGCAGCCGGGCGACAAGCTGCCGACCGAGCGCGAGCTGTCGCTGGCGCTGGGCGTCGGGCGATCGACGGTGCGCGAGGTGATCCGGCAGTTGCAGGCGCTCGGCGTCGCCGAGCCGCGCGTCGGCTCCGGTACCTTCCTGATCCGCACGATCTCGCCCGGCACCGTCCACATGCCGCTGTCGCTCGACATGTCGCACCTGCGCGACGCGCTGTTGCAGACGCTGGAGGTGCGGCGCGGCCTCGAGGTGGAGGCGTCGGCGGTGGCAGCGCTCCGGCATTCGCCCGAGGACGTGCCGGCCATGGAGGCGGCGCTGGTCGAGATGGAGCGCGTGCACATCGACAAGGGCACCGCCGGCCGCGAGGACCTCGCCTTCCACCTGACGATCTACGATTCCACCCACAACCCGTTGTTCTCTCGGCTGATCGAGCAGATGCGCGAGGCTTTCGAGAGCTTCTTCGAGCAGCCGTTCGACCGGCCGGACTTCGCCCGCCGGTCCTTCCCGTTCCACCGCGAGCTGTTCGAGGCGATCGTCGCCCGCGACGTCGCGCAGGCCCGCGAGAAGACCTATTCGATCCTCGCCATCGTTGAGGAAGATATCAAGGACATGTCGAGATGAGCGAGGACGCCGACCCGATCGCCCGGGCGAGCCTGATCGTGGCCCATGACGGAGCCAATGCCTATGACGCCGTGGTGCCGCCGATCGCCCAGACGTCGCTGTTCACCTTCCCGTCCTATGACGAGATGAACGAGACCTACAAGGGCAACCGGGTGCGGCCGACCTACACGCGCGGCCTCAACCCGACGGTTCGCCACTTCGAGGAGATGATCGCCCGGCTGGAGGGCGGCGAGGACGCGCTGGGCTTCGCCTCCGGCATGGCCGCCATCTCTTCGACGGTGATGAGCTTCGTCCGGCCCGGCGCCAGAATCGTCTGCGTCCGTCACGTCTACCCCGACGCCTACCGGCTGTTCGAGACGCTGCTGAAGTCCTACGGCGTCGAGACCGTCTACGTCGACGGTCGCGACGAGGCGGCGGTGGCGCGCGCCTTGCCCGGCGCGGCGCTGCTCTATCTCGAAAGCCCGACGAGCTGGTCGATGGACGCGCTTGACGTCGCGGCGCTGGCGGCGCTGGCCCGCAAGGAGGGCGTCGTCACCGCCATCGACAACAGCTGGGCGTCGCCGGTGTTCCAGCAGCCGCTGTCGCTGGGCGTCGACCTAGTGCTGCATTCGGCCTCGAAATACATCAGCGGCCATTCCGACGTGGTGGCCGGCGTGGTCACCGGCTCGAAGGCGCTGGTCGGCCGCGTCCGTTCCACCGCCTATCCCTATCTCGGCGGCAAGCTGTCGCCGTTCGACGCCTGGCTGCTGATCCGCGGCCTCCGGACGCTGCCGGCCCGCATGAAGGCGCACGAGGCGGCGGCGCTCTCCGTCGCCCGTAAGCTCGCCGCCCATCCGCTGGTCGAGACCGTGCTGCACCCCGGCCTCGGCAACACGCTGCCGCCCGGCCTTCTCGGCACCTCGGGCCTGTTTTCCTTCGCCTTCACTGAGGGCGTCGACATTCCAAAGTTCGCCGACCGGCTGAAGCTGTTCAAGCTCGGCGTCAGCTGGGGCGGCCACGAGAGCCTCGTCGTGCCGGCCAGCGTCGTCCACAACCAGGCCGCCGGACCCAACTCGGCGGTCGATTTCGGCATCAGCCCGCGCATGGTGCGCCTGCATGTCGGCCTCGAAGGCGCCGAGGCGCTGTGGGCCGACCTCGGCGGCGCCATCGAGGCGGCGCGCATTTAGAAAACCCGCTCCGGCCCGGAAGGCGCCGGAGTGGTGGCGGCCGGATCGTCCGGCCGGGCAGGGAACGGACGCAAGGCGGGACAACAACGTCGCCGGCATCCGGGATTGAGGAAACCAGACCAGGAAAGGGGAACTCCATGACCAGACTTTGGGCCATCGCCTCGCTTTCGACGCTGCTCATGGCCGGCACCGCGCTGGCCGACACGACGCTGAAGCTCGTCGAGGTGATCACCAGCCCCGAGCGTACCGAGACGCTGAAGGGCATCGTCAAGACCTTCGAGGACGCCAACCCCGGCACCAAGGTGGAGATCATATCGCTGCCGTGGAGCCAGGCCTTCGAGAAGTTTGCCACCATGGTATCGGCCGGCGAAACGCCCGACGTCGTCGAAATGCCCGACACCTGGCTGGCGCTCTATGCCAACAACGGCGCGCTCGAAAGCCTCGAGCCCTATCTCGACAAATGGGAATACACCTCTGGCCTCACCGCGCGCGCCCTGGAGATGGGCCGCTCGGTGAAGGACACCGCCTACATGCTGCCCTACGGCTTCTATCTCCGCGCCATGTTCTACAACAAGAAGCTGCTCGCCGAAGCCGGCGTCGCCGAACCGCCGAAGACGCTCGACGACTTCCGCGCGGCGGCCGAGAAGGTGTCGAAGCTGCCCGGCAAGTCGGGCTACTGCCTGCGCGGTGGCCCCGGCGGCCTCAACGGCTGGGTGATGTTCGCCGCCGCCATGGCCGGCGACAACGCCTTCTTCAAGGAGGACGGCACCTCAACCTTCGCCGACGAAGGCTGGGCCAAGGGCGTCGCCTATGTCGTCGATCTCTACAGGTCCGGCCTTGCTCCCAAGGACAGCGTCAACTGGGGCTTCAACGAGATCGTCGGCGGCTTCTATTCGGGCACCTGCGCCTTCCTCGACCAGGATCCGGATGCCCTGATCTCCATCGCCGAGCGCATGCAGCCGGAGGACTACGGCGTCGCTCCGATGCCGAAGGGGCCGGCCGGCAAGGCCTTCCCGACCATCGGCTACGGCGGCTGGTCGATGTTCGCCAATAGCGAGCACAAGGACCTCGCCTGGAAGCTGATCGCCACGCTCGACGCGCCTGACGGCAACATCGCCTGGAACAAGCGCATCGGCGCGCTGCCGATCCACAAGGCGGCCGAGACGGACCCGTTCTATGCCCGCGACCAGTTCAAGGGCTGGTTCGAGGAACTGGCCGATCCGGACGTCGTGCCGACGGTGATGCCGATGCATCTCGAGGAGTTCGCCTTCTTCAAGGACTCGCTGGTGGTCAACACCAGCCAGAAGGCGCTGCTCGGCGAGATCAGTCCCGAGGACCTCGCCAAGCAATGGGCCGACTACCTGACGGCGGCGCAGAAGAAGTTCCTCGCCAGCAAGTGACGGGGCGGAAGCCCCGGTGGTCCGGCGGGCCGAGCGCCCGCCGGGCACGCCGCCGACCCATCCAAGCGAGTTCCAGTCCGATGACCCCTTACCCAACGGTTGCACCGCTGAGCGGCGACCGCCGGACGGCGATGCAGAAGCTCGCCGCGGCCCTCGAACCATGGCTCTATTCGGCGCCGGTGCTGATCCTGATCGTCGCCGTCATGCTGGTGCCGCTGGCCCTCGGCATCTCCTATGCCTTCCGCGACATCCGCCTGCTCAATCCGTTCAGCGGCGGCTTCGTCGGCCTCGCCCATTTCCGCGAGCTGGCCGCCGACGCCGCCTTCCGCGGCGCGCTGGTCAACACGCTGTGGTGGACCTTCGCATCGGTCATCCTGCAATTCCTGTTCGGCCTGATCCTGGCGCTGCTGCTCAACCGGCCGTTCACCGGCCGCGGGCTGGCGCAGGCGCTGTGCTTCTTGCCCTGGGCGGTACCGAGCTTCCTGTCGGGCCTCGACTGGGCCTGGATGTTCAACCCGGTGGTCGGCCCCATCCCGCACTGGCTCTATGCGTTCGGGCTGATGGCCGAGCCGTCCAATATCCTGGCTGACCCCGACATCGCCATGTGGGGGCCGATCGTCGCCAACGTCTGGTGGGGCATCCCCTTCTTCGCCATCACCATGCTGGCGGCGTTGCAGGCCATCCCGAAGGACCTCTACGAGGCGGCCGAGATCGACGGCGCCGGGCCGGTCGAGCGCTTCCGCTCGATCACCGTGCCCTTTCTCGCGCCGACCATGGCCATCTCGATCCTGCTGCGCACCGTCTGGATCGCCAATTTCGCCGACCTGATTATCGTCATGACCAACGGCGGCCCGGCCGACCGCACCCAGATCGTCGCCAGCTACATCTTCACCCAGGCCTTCCGCCGGCTCGACTTCGGCTACGCCTCGGCGATCGCCTTGGTGCTGCTGGTGCTGCTGCTCGCCTATTCGATGCTGATCGTCGCCTTGCGACAAACCATGATGTCGAGGCAGTGACCGATGACCCGCAAGCGCCTCCTCCTCACCGTCCTGCACCGGCTGGCCGTGCTCGTTTACGTCGCCTTCGCGCTGTTCCCGCTCTACTGGCTGCTCAAGGTGTCGGTGACGCCGACCAGCCTCCTTTACACCGAGGGCATCCGGCTGTGGCCGTCGCGGGCCAGCATCGAGCACTATGTCTTCGTGCTGACCCATTCGAGCTTTCCGACCTTCTTCCTCAACTCGACCATCGTCTCGGCATCGACGGCGGTGATCGTCACCGTCGTCGCATCGCTGGCCGGCTACGCCATGTCGCGCTTCGTCTTCCGCGGCAAATACTGGATCGTCGGCCTGCTGCTGCTGACCCAGATGTTCCCGCTGGTCATGCTGATCGCCCCGATGTTCAAGATGCTGTCGCCGCTCGGCCTCACCAACAGCCTCGCCGGCCTAGTCGTCGTCTACGTCGCCTTCAACGTGCCCTTCGCCACCTTCCTGATGCAGTCCTTCTTCGACGGCATCCCCAAGGATCTTGAGGAAGCGGCGATGATCGACGGCGCCACCCGCTTCACCGCCTTCCGGCAGATCATCCTGCCGCTGACGCTGCCCGGCATTGCCGCGACGCTCGGCTTCGTGTTCACGGCGGCCTGGAGCGAGCTGTTGTTCGCGCTGATGCTGATCTCCGACAACAAGGCCACCACCTTCCCTGTCGGGCTCCTGTCCTTCGTTTCCAAGTTCTCGGTCGACTTCGGGCAGATGATGGCCGCCGGCGTGCTGGCGCTGATCCCGGCCTGCCTGTTCTTCCTTCTGATCCAGCGCTATCTCGTGCAGGGCCTGACGGCCGGCGCGGTGAAGGGCTGAGGAGCGTTTGCATGGCTTCGATCACCATCCAGTCGGTCACCAAGTCCTTCGGCGCCGTGTCAGTGCTGCGCGATATCGATCTCGCCATCGGCGACGGCGAGTTCGTCGTCCTGGTCGGCCCGTCGGGTTGCGGCAAGTCGACGCTGCTCAGAATGATCGCCGGCCTCGAGGACATCACCGGCGGCGAGATCCGCATCGACGGCCGCCGCGTCAACGAGGTGGCGCCCAAGGACCGCGACATTGCCATGGTGTTCCAGTCCTACGCCCTCTATCCGCACATGAGCGTCGCGGACAACATGAGCTACAGCTTGCGCCTGCGGAAGACCGCCAAGGAGAGGATCGCCGAGGCGGTACAGGCGGCGGCCGGCAAGCTCGGTCTCGACCCGCTGCTCGAACGGCGGCCGCGGGCGCTGTCGGGCGGCCAGCGCCAGCGCGTCGCCATGGGCCGGGCGATCGTCCGCCACCCCAAGGCTTTCCTGTTCGACGAGCCGCTCAGCAACCTCGACGCCCGGCTGCGCGAGCAGATGCGTGCCGAGATCAAGCGGCTGCACAAGGCGATCGGCGCCACCTCGGTCTACGTCACGCACGACCAGATCGAGGCGATGACGCTGGCCGACCGCATCGTCGCCATGCACGGCGGCATCATCCAGCAGGTCGGCGATCCGCTCGACCTCTACGACCGGCCGGCCAACCTGTTCGTGGCCGGTTTCATCGGCTCGCCGGCCATGAACTTCATCGACGGCCAGTGC
>LUYO01000153.1:12627-16371 GCA_001603295.1 Rhodobacterales bacterium Alpha_02 | reverse complement strand
AATCTAATGAACGCTGCATGGAGCGCCGGTACATTCGTTTCTGACTAAATACATAGCTGTTCTCGTTATTGTCTATAAATAAATTTCAATCCGAAAGTCGATACTAATTTCCTGCGTGATAAACCTGTCATGCGGTCGTCGTTCCGCATGAAACATGAAAGTTTTTGAATGAAATAATTAAGAAAGGGAACCGGGAATAGGCCCTTTTTGAAAATGAGAAGCGTAATAATTGGTGTAATATTGTACATTTTCAGCCTGAAAGGCTTTATTTGACGAAAAATGTGCTCTACAAGGAAACTGTTCGTTCAATCGCGCGTTTTTATGCGGAAAACAGTCGAAGCGTGCGGGCACATGAAACGAATTGCCGCCTTCCCGGCGGCCGGAGGGTTGGGTCGAAATCATGAATACGCCAGACGACATCCTGGCTGACGCAGTCGGCCTCCGCACCTGTTCCAGCGCGAACAAGATCTTCGAGGTGATCGAGCGTCGCCTATTGGGCCATGGCGCCAGCCATGTGCTGATTTCGGGCCTCCCGATGCCGGGCCGTCCGGTGGAGCCGCTGGTGCTGCATATCCGCTGGCCGGACATTCGCTCCGACCGCGGCCAGCTCATCACCATCAACAAGGGCGACCCGGTGCTGGAGCGTTGTCGCGTCGCCCATCGGCCGTGCCTGATCGACGGCGTCAGCATCTCGGGGCACTCCGACCTGGTGGCCGCCGCCGGCCCCGAGGCCTCGGCGCGCATCGTCGCGGTGCCGATCACTTCCATCCCGCCCTATCAGGCGGCCGTCATCGGCCTCGGCGAGGCGCTGTCGCTGACCGAACTCGACCTCGTTGCCTTCGACTTCCTGTGCAACCAGGCCTTCCGGCGGCTCCGGGCGCTTGGCTACCTTATCGACTCCCGCCCCGGCGACTTGTCGGCCCGCGAGCGCCGCGTCCTGGAGCTGACGGCGCTCGGCATGACGGCGCAGGAGATCGCCGAGACCCTCAACATCTCCCAGCGGACGGTGCACGCCCATCTTCAGAATGCCGGCGAGAAGCTTGACGCCACCAACAAGACGCAGGCGGTGGTCGAGGCGCTGCGCTACGGCCAGATCACACTGGCCGACTGACGGCGCCCGACATAGCCATGACATGGAAAACCCGCTGGTTCCGCCGGCGGGTTTTTTGTCGATCGACGACATCACAAGCCCCTTCCTTCCATCGGCGGCATTGAGGCCGGCCTGTGCCTCGGGTTAGAACGCTTTGAAAGTTGGTCGAGAACGTCGGGAAGGATGCGCGCATGTTGGAACAGGATAGGGTCTACGTCGGGACTGGCACCAAGCCGCAATACCTGACGCTGAAGCTCGCCAACCGGCACGGGCTCGTCACCGGCGCCACCGGCACCGGCAAGACCGTGACGTTGCAGGTGCTGGCCGAAGGGTTGTCGGACGCCGGCGTGCCGGTGTTCTGCGCCGACGTGAAGGGCGATCTTTCCGGCATCGGCGCACCCGGCGAGGCCAAGGACTTCCTTGAGGAGCGGGCGCGCGCCATCGGCTTTTCCGAGGAGTACCAGCTCAAGGCGGCACCAACCGTGTTCTGGGACCTGTTCGGCGTCAAGGGTCACCCCATCCGCACGACGATTTCGGAGATGGGGCCGCTCCTGCTGTCCCGCCTTCTCGAACTCAATGACACGCAGGAAGGCGTGCTGAACATCGTCTTCAAGGTAGCCGACGACGAGGGCCTGCTGCTCCTTGACCTCAAGGATCTGCGCTCGCTGCTCGCCTATGTCGGCGAGAACGCCGACGCGGTGACCGCCAACTACGGCAACGTTGCCAAGGCGACGGTCGGCGCCATCCAACGGCAACTGCTGGTGCTGGAGCAACAGGGCGGCGACCGCTTCTTCGGCGAGCCCGGCCTGCAGATTTCCGACCTGATGAAGATGACCGGCGATGGCCGCGGCGCCGTCAACGTGCTGGCCGCCGACAAACTGATGCAGACGCCGCGCCTCTACGCCACCTTCCTTCTCTGGCTGCTGTCGGAGCTGTTCGAGCAACTGCCTGAGGTCGGTGACCTCGACAAGCCCAAGCTGGTGTTCTTCTTCGACGAGGCGCACCTGTTGTTCGACGAGGCACCGAAGGTGCTGATCGACAAGGTGGAGCAGGTGGTGAAGCTGATCCGCTCCAAGGGCGTCGGCATCTATTTCGTGACGCAGAACCCGCTCGACATCCCCGAAAGCGTGCTCGCCCAGCTCGGCAATCGCGTCCAGCACGCACTGCGCGCCTATACGCCGCGCGAGCAGAAGGCGGTGAAGGTGGCGGCCGAGACCTTCCGTCCCAACCCCGCCTTCGATACCTTCACGGCGATCACCGAACTCGGTCAGGGCGAGGCGCTGGTCTCCATGCTGGAGGGCAAGGCGGTGCCGTCGGTGGTCGAGCGGACGCTGATCCGGCCGCCGTCGTCGCGCCTCGGGCCGCTGAAGGATGAGGAGCGGGCGGCGCTGATCGCCGCCAGTCCGCTTGCCGGCGTCTACGACGAGACCGTCGATCGCGAATCGGCCTTCGAGGTGCTGAGGGCGCGGGCGAACGGCGTGCGGCAGGAGCGCCAGCCGGCCGAGCCGACACCGAAACGGCAGAGCCCCGGCTTCAGCGTGCCCGACTTCGGCTGGGGTCGCAGCCGGGACAGCGCGCCGGCGCCGCAACCCGAGAGCCGTTACGACGAGCCGGCCCGCCGGCCGCGCCTCGACGAATACGAGAGCGCCGCCGACCGCCGACGTCGCGAGGCAAGCGAGGAGCGGGCGGCCAAGCGCGACACCTACGGCTACGGCGGCCGCCAGACGGTGGCCGAAGCGGCCATCAAGTCGGTGGTGCGGTCGGTCTCGAGCCAGGTCGGCTCGCAGCTCGGCCGGGCGCTGGTGCGCGGCGTGCTGGGCAGCCTGCTGAAGTAGAAGCGACGATCCGAAAGAGCCATTGAATACCGGCGCCGAGCACATCGGCGCCGGTTCATGGGAATACGGTATAGACCTTGGAAATCGTGCCGGGTTGCCGGCGATAGGTCCGAAATCCCATGGCCTCATAATAGGCAAGCCCAAGGTCGTTGTGTTCGCCGATCGTCGCGTCGATGCTCGGCAGCTTCGCCCTTTGGGCTGACTGCATCGTGGCCGCGAACAAGGCCCTGCCTATGCCTTGGCGACTCGCTCCGAGTTTTACGTAAGTCCCGATGACGCCCCAGCCCGGCGGCACGCTCCAGTCATTGCCTTCCGTGGCAAGCTTCAGGGATTGAAAGCCGAGAATATCTCCCTCGTCGGATTCCGCAACCGAGCATTCGATCCGGTCGGGGTGTTCGACGTAGAACGAACGCACATGCTCGATTGAGCAGGGCCGGCTGCTTTTCCAGGTGGCGAGAATTTCCTGAAGGACAATGCTCATGCCCTCGGCATCCATCGGCACGGCCGGCCTGACCCTCATGCTGTTGCCTCCCTTTACCCTCACCACCCCGCAGGCGGTTCTTTCCGCGCGTTTGCCAATGTATCGATGCGCTCGGCTGTGGCGGGCTCGGCGATAAGGTCTTCGAGCGGTGCGTCGAGGCGGCGGCGCCAGTTGGGATGCTCGTCGATGGTGCCGGGCAGGTTGGGCTGCTCCTCCAGCGCAAACAGGTCTTCAAGCGGCGCCAGCGCGAGGCGCGAGCGTGCCCGGCCGATGTGGCGCAGCGCCGCCTCGACCGCCGGCGCCGGATCGTCGGGCGCCGGCCGCGGCTCCTCGCCGCC
>LUYO01000153.1:0-12590 GCA_001603295.1 Rhodobacterales bacterium Alpha_02 | reverse complement strand
GTCGAGATCGTGGCCGGTCCACCAGCCGGCGACGGTGGCGGTGTCGTGCGTGCCGGTCATGGCGACGCTCTGCGGCGGATAGTCCTGCGGGCCGACGAAGCCATGGTCGAGCGCCCGCTCGAACCACAGGACGCGCATGCCGAACATGCCGGTGTCGTCGATCGCCTCGGCAAAGCCGCCGGGCTTGGTGCCGAGGTCTTCGGCGATGATCAGCGCCTGCGCCCGGTGCGATTCCAGGGCGGCGAGGCGGATGAGGTCGCGGAAGGGGTAGGTGAGATAGGCGCCGTCGCTCGATGCGCGGCCAGCCGGCATCACCCAGAGGCGCGACAGGCCGAAGGCGTGATCGATGCGAAGGCCGCCGGCCCGGCTTAGCGCTGCCCGCAAGGTGGCGATCCACGGCGCGTAGCCGCTCTCGGCGAGGCCGCGCGGCGAGAAGCCGGTCAGCATCCAGTTCTGGCCGAGCGGTCCGAGCGGATCGGGCGGCGCGCCGATGGTCAGGCCGTCGAGCAGATGGTTGCGCATGCTCCAGCTGTCGCTGCCGCCGATATCGACGCCGACCGCCAGATCGGCCAGCAGGCCGATGGCCATGCCCGCCGCCTTGGCGCGGCTCTGCACGGCGACGAGACTCTCATGGGCCAGCCATTGCACGAACAGGTGGAAGGCGATCTCATCCGGATGCTCGGCGGCGAACTGGCGCACCGCCGACCCGTCGGGATCGTGGAAGGCGGCCGGCCATGCCCGCCAGCCGCCGAGGCCGCGCGAGCGGAAGCGGACGTCGAGCGCGTCAAACACCGCGTGGCGGCGCAGGACATCGCCGCCGGCCAGACTGTCGGTGATGACGCGCGACCGCATGTCCGGGGAAAGGCCGTTGAACACCGCCCTGAGCTGGGCGAGGCGGCGGGGTAGGGCGCCTTCCCAGTCGATGAAGGCGCCACCTTCCTCGTCGGGCGGCAGCGGCGGCAGGCCGACCAGCGCCGGATCGCCCATGGCACCGTTGAGGAACAGCCGGCTCGACGGCGAATAGGGGCTGAAGCCGATGCCGTGGCCGGGGAACAGCGCGTGGACGGGATTGATCATCGCCACATCGGCGCCGAGGCTGGCGAAGCGCTGCATGGCGTCGTCGAGGTGGCCGAAATGGCCGAACGGCTGCGGCACTCGGCCGCGCAGCGATGGGATCTGGATCGACGGCCCCCAGAAACGGCGGTCGCTGCCGAAGGCGTCGAGGCCGTGACAGCGGCGCGGCGCCACGGCCAGCGTCAGTTCGTGCGGACCGATGGCCATGCGATAGTAGCCGGGCTCGTCGATGGCCGGCAGGTGACTGCCCTCGATGGCAAGGGCGAGGCTACGGCCGTCCTCGGCGACAAGTTCGGCGCGGCCGAGGCTGGCCGGCAGCGGCGTCGGCCGGCCGACGTCGGTGACGATCAGCGCCGGCGGCCGCCGCCGCTCGTCGTCGATGCGGGCGAGACTGTCGGCGATGGCCGCTTCGCTGTCGGCCGGATAGCCGAGGGCGGTGGCGATGGCGGCCAGCGCCTCGTCGCTCACCTCCTGCTGCCGGGCGGCGACATCCCACCAGACCCGGACGAGGCCGATCGCCTCGGCGAGCGCGTGAAGCTCAGTCATGTTGCACTCCGCTCCGGCTAGGGAGGAAAGGTTGCGTCGGGGCGCGGCCGCCCGTCACAGCCGCGTCAGACCGGTGAGGTCGGGCAGCTCGGCGGCCGGCCGCATGTCGGGATATTCGTCGAGCGCGCCGGTCCGGTTGATCCATACCGTCCGGAAGCCGAATTTCGAGCCGCCGGCCACGTCCCAGCGGTTGGACGACTGGAAGGAAATGGCGCTCGGGAAGACGCGGAAATGCGTCGTCGCCATTTCGTAGACGCGCGGGTCGGGCTTGTAGCAGCCGATCGTATCGACCGACAGCACGTCGTCGATGACGTCGCCAAGGCCGGCGGCGCGGATCGCCCGGTTGAGCATCAGCGGGCTGCCGTTGGACAGGATGGCGACGCGGGTACCGGCGATCTTGAGATCGCGCAGCACCGCCGGCACCTCGGGGAAGCAGTCGCAGCGGCGATAGGCCTCGAGCAGCTTCTCGCGGAGATCGGGATCGACCTCGGGGTAGGCGGCGAAGGCGGCGTCGAGCGCGTCCTTGGTCAGCGCCCAGAAATCCTTGTAGGCGCCGGTCGCCGAGCGGATCCAGGAGTATTCCAGTTGCTTGGTGCGCCACAGTTCGGACAGGCGCTGCGCGTCCGGCCCGAGTTCGGCGGCGTGGCGGCGGACGGCCGAGTGGACGTCGAACAGCGTGCCGTAGGCATCGAACAGGAAGATCGGATGGTACATGCCGCTGTCTCCGCATCGAACCGCCGATTCGTGAATCGGACGGCTTTCGCAACCTGGGTATCGGATATATTCGGGTATCTTGAAACCGGCAAAACGGACATGCGGAAAAGCCTGCAACGCGTGCGATTTCCGCCTGCCGACAACAGAAAACAATGATGGAAGGACGTTTATCGTGGCTTGGTCCCGGACCTGGACGTGGTTGGACGGCGAATGGCACGAAGGCAACGTGCAGATCATGGGCGTCAGGACGCATTCGTCCTGGCTCGGCTCGTCGGTGTTCGACGGTGCCCGCTATTTCGAGGGCGTGGCGCCCGACCTCGACCTGCACTGCCGGCGCGTCAACCGCAGCGCCGTCAAGATGGGCCTTGAAGCGCTGCACCCGGCCGAGGAGATCGAGGCGCTGGCGCGCGAGGGCTTCGCCCGCTTCCCGGCCGACGCCGCGCTCTACATCCGGCCGATGTACTGGGCCGAGGACGGCGGCTTCATGGGCGTGCCGCCGGACGCCTCGACCACCCGCTTCTGCCTCAGTCTCTACGAGACGCCGATTCCCTCGATCGACGAGGGCTACGCGGTGACCACCACGCGCTACCGTCGGCCGTTGCCCGAGACGGCGCTGGTCGACGCCAAGGCCGGCTGCCTCTATCCCAACAACGGCCGCGCCATGCTGGAGGCCAAGGCCAAGGGCTTCGACAACGCGGTACTGCTCGACGTGCTCGGCAACGTCTGCGAGCTTGGCACGGCCAACCTGTTCATCGCCAAGGACGGCGTGGTGATGACGCCGGCCGCCACCGGCGTATTCCTGGCCGGCATCACCCGCTCGCGGCTGATCCAACTGCTGCGCGACGACGGCTTCGACGTGCGCGAATGCGTGCTGAAGATCGACGACCTCGCCAACGCCGACGAAATCTTCGCCGCCGGCAACTACGGCAAGGTGACGCCGATCCTGCGTTTCGAGACGCGCGAGTTCCCGGTTGGTCCGGTGACGAAACGCGCCCGCGCGCTCTACTGGGCCTATGCCCACGCCTGAGCGTCGATTTCTGCCGGTCCATCCTCTTGAAAATGCCGCCCCGGCTGCGGATTTCAGGAGGATGCGCCCGGCACTGCCCGCCGGGCAACTCGCGAGGCGAGGAGGCCGACATGCGGATGACGATGGCTCTGGTTTCGACGATGGCGATCCTGCTCGGCGCCGCCGCTCCGGCGGCCGCCGCCTCCTTCATCCCCCGGCAGACCGAGCCGATCGCCTGCCCGGCCGGGCCGGCCGGCGGCCTGTGGCAGGGCTATTTCCATGGCCGCAAGGAGGTGGACAGCGGCTGGATGCGATACGAAGACACCGCCGAGCGCTACTGCTTCCGGACGGAGAAGCTCTGCCGCAACTGGCTCTACAACATGCAGAGCGAGTACCAATACATGGTGTGGTCGGCGGATTGCAGGCGGTTCGGCGGCTGAAGCTCAGCGGTTGCCGGTCGGCTCGTGCGAGGGCGGGCGCGGCCGCCGCGAGCGCTTGACCACCACCGGCACGATCGGCGCGGTGCGCGTGCCCGCGAGATCGCCGTAGGCGGCCTCCTGCGGCTTCTTGCGGAACCCGATGTGGGTGATGGTGAAGCCGGGATCGTCGGGCAGCGTCGGTGCGACGGGCGGCGCCTCACGCAACAGGCCGCGACTGCGCAGCGAAGCGGCCTCGCGCAACGCCAGCAGCCGTTCCTCGGAGACGATCTCGGCCGGCTGGCCGGAGCGCCGCTCCGGCCCGCGATAGGTGGGATCGTTGCGGCGGCGGCGGTCGGGGCCGAAGTAGCCCGAGCCGGTCTTGACGTAGACGCGCGGCCGGCCGAACACCGTCAGCAGCCGCTCGGCGAGATAGCCCGACGACATCGGCTTGACGGCGATCTCGTCGATGCCGGCCATCACCGCCTTCTGCACGTTCTGCCGGCTGGCGTGGCCGGTCATCAGGAGGATCGGCACCATGCGGTTGACGACGGCGCCGCCGTGGCGGATGCGGTCGGCGAAGGCGAAGCCGTCCTGTGGCTCCATGCCGAGATCCGACATGACGAGGTCGACGTGGCGGCCGGTCAGGAAGCCGAAGGCCTCCTCGCTGTCCGCGAACTCGTGAATGTCGCGAAAGCCGAACTCGTTCAGCATGCCGACGACAAACCGGCGAAAGCGCGGGCTGTCGTCGACGACGACGATGGTTCGTGCAATGAACTCCGTCAGCCTATGCATGGCGCCCCGTCAAGCGTTGCTCAACATCAAACACTCCGGCGAACCGAAAACTGGTTCGCCCGCCCCCTCACCACAGTGATAGAGGCTGGCGGCGCGCCGAACAACNNCTTCTGACGCAGATTGCGGTAGTCGATGTAGTAGGAGTGCTCCCACACGTCGACGCCAAGCAGCGGCGTGCCGCCCGATACCAGCGGATTCTCGCCGTTCGGCGTCTTAGAGATGGCAAGCTTGCCGTCCTTGAGCGCCAGCCAGGCCCAGCCCGAGCCGAACTGCGTCATGCCGGCCTGGATGAAGTCGGCGCGGAACTTGTCGAGGCCGCCGAGGTCCTCGTTGATCTTCTTGAGCAGTTCGCCCGGAACGGCGCCGCCGCCATTCGGCTTCATCCACTGCCAGAAATAGAAGTGGTTGTAGTGCTGGGCGACGTTGTTGAAGAGGGCGGGATTCTTGCCGAACGAACCCTTCACCACCTCTTCGATGCTCTTGCCTTCCCACTCGGTGCCCTTGATGAGATTGTTGCCGTTGTTCACGTAGGCAAGGTGGTGCTTGTCGTGGTGATACTCGAGCGTCTCGCGCGACATGTAGGGGCCAAGCGCGTCATAGGCATAGGGAAGGTCGTTCAGCTCGAAAGCCATGGTTCGTCTCCTCTCGGAAAAAAGCGCGTTCTGAAACGGAGCATCGCCGCTCCGGCGGTGGTGCCTGCCAGATACTTAGTTACTTTTCCTGATGGCGGCAATGCGCCACCTGTCGATTCATGGCTCCCATGCGCCTTCCGGTTGGCAAGATCGCTCAGTTCGCCCGATCCATCACCTTGAGCGCGAAGGCATATTCCATCGCCGTTTCCTTCAGCTCGTCGAAACGGCCGGAGGCGCCGCCGTGGCCGGCGTCCATGTTGACGTGCATCACCTGCGGATTGTCGTCGGTCTTCAGCGCCCTGAGGCGAGACAGCCATTTCGCCGGCTCCCAGTAGGTGACGCGCGGATCGGCGAGGCCGGCCAGCACGAACATCGGCGGGTAGTCCTGCGTCGCCACGTTGTCGTAGGGGCTGTAGGAGCGGATGCGCTCGAAGTCCTCGACGCTGTCGATCGGGTTGCCCCATTCCGGCCATTCGGGCGGCGTCAGCGGCAGCGAGGCGTCGAGCATGGTGTTGAGCACGTCGACGAAGGGAACGGCGGCGATCACCGCGCCCCAGATGTCGGGCGCCATGTTGGCGACGGCGCCCATCAGCATGCCGCCGGCCGAACCGCCGTGGGCGACGATCCGCCCCTCGGAGGTGAAGCGATTGTCGACGAGATAGCGCGCCGCGTCGATGAAGTCGCTGAAGGTGTTGATCTTGTTCTCGCGCTTGCCGGCGAGATACCAGCGATGCCCTTTGTCGTTGCCGCCGCGGACATGGGCGATGGCGTAGATGAAGCCGCGATCAACCAGCGACAGGATGCGGGTCGAAAATGAGGCGGGGATGGCGATGCCATAGGCGCCGTAGCCGTAGAGCAGGCAGGGGGCGGTGCCGTCGAGCGGCGTGTCGGCACGGTAGAGCAGGGTGACGGGAACCGTCTCGCCGTCCGGCGTCGGCGCCTGGATGCGGCGCGTCACATAGTCGGACGGCTCATGGCCGGACGGCACCTCCTGCGTCTTCCTCAGGAAGCGCTCGCCGGTCTCCATGTCGTAGTCGTAGACCTGCGCCGGGGTGGTCGGCGAGGAATAGGTGAAGCGGACGATGTTGGTATCGAATTCGTAGGAGCCGGAGAGGCCGAGCGAATAGGCCTCCTCGGGGAAGGCGATGGCGTGCTCGTGGCCGCTCGCCAGCTCGCGGATAACGATGCGCGGCAGGCCGCCCACCCGTTCTAGCCTGACCATGCGCCCCTGGAAGATCGACATCGACAGGATCAGCCGGCCCGGCTCGTGGGCGACCACATCGACCCAGTTGTCGCGGCCGGGATTCTTGAGCGGCGCGTTGACGATCTTGAAGTCCTCGGCGCCGTCGGCGTTGGTCAGGATGTAGACGCGGTCGCCACCGTCATCCTCGATGGAATACTCGACCTCGGTGTCGCGCGCCGTGACGAGGCGCGGCGGGCTGTCCGGCGCGGTGGCGTCGATCAGCCGCACCTCGGACGTCTCGTGGTCGTGGGAGTCGATGACGATGAAGCGGTTCGACTGCGTCTTGTCGACGCCGCAGAAGAAGCCGGAATCCTCCTCGACGTAGACGACGACGTCCTCGGACGCCGGCGTGCCGACAGTGTGCCGCAGCACCTTCTCGGTGCGGTGGTTATCGTTGATGAAGGTGTAGAAGAAGGACCTGGAATCGGCGGCCCAGGCGACGCCGCCCGCCGTGTTGGGGATCTCGTCGGGGAGATCGGCGTCGGCGTCGAGGTCGCGGATACGGATGGTATGGTATTCCGAGCCGGTATCGTCGACGCTGTAGGCGAGCAGCTTGTGGTCGGGGCTGTGGCTGGCGCCGCCCAGGCTGAAATAGGGCTTGCCGCGGGCGAGCGCGTCGGCGTCGAGCAGCAGTTCCTCCGGGCCGCCGTCGCGCAGCGTGCGGACGAGGCGGGGATGCTGGGCGCCGACAAGGTAGCGGCTGGCATAGGCATAGGGTCCGTCGGGCAGCGGCACCGAGGAATCGTCCTCGAGGATGCGGCCGCGCATCTCGGCCACCAGCTTCTTCTGAAGCTCGACGGTGTCGGCCATCCAGGCGTCGCAGAAGGCGTTCTCGGCATCGAGATGGGCGCGGATGGCCGGATCGAGCACGTCGGGATCGCGCAGCACGTCCTGCCAGTTGTCGGCGCGAAGCCAGGCGTAGTCGTCGATGAGTTCGACGCCGTGGATATGCGTCGCAACGGGCCGCTTCTCGGCACGGGGGGCCTTCAACTCGGTCATGAGCGCTCCGGAGAATGCAAAACGGCTGGAGGGATACCCCCAAAGCCGGTGACGGGGCAACACACAAACGCGCCAGCGGCGGCGAAGGTCCGTCAGCTCTCGACGATGTCGAGATCCGTTGTCCCTTTGGGGTCTTCCGTCTCGACGATCCAGCAGTCCTCGTCGAAGCGCCGCTCGGAACGGAGGCGGGCGTCGACGTCCGGCTCCGGCGCGGCGTCGAGCAACTGCTCGAAGACACGGCCGCCGGCGATCGCCGGCGCGAGGTCGTCGAGATAGACCTGCGGCGCCGGGCCATAGAGATCGGCGCTGCCGTCGAGGCGGGCAACCTTCACGAAGATGGCGCCGGCCTCCGCCGCGCCGCGCTTGACGATGGCGGTGAACAGACCGGCGTCGTTGCGGCGGCGGACATAGGCGGAAACGAAGAAATCGGAGGTGATGCGGGCCATGGCCGGGCTCTGGGAACGATCTGCCGTTCAAAGCATGGCGGTGGCCGGAGGGCAAGGGCGGAAGACTAGAGGCCGCCGACCTTGACGAGTTGGTTCAGGAAGGCCTCGTTGATGGCACCGGTCTGGGGTAGGTTGTAATAGGCCTGGAATTGCCGGATGGCGTCACGTGTTTCGGCCGTCATCACGCCATCGGCGGCCACCGGGCCGAAACCCTGCTGCGACAGCGAGCGCTGGATGCGGGCGAGGTTGGCATCGGCCGCGACAGCGGCGGCCTTAGGCGCTGGCGGTTGGGCGACCGAGGCGGTGGCGGTTGCCGGGGCGGCAGGCGCCGCCGTGGCGATCAGGTCGCCGATGCCGTCGATCGGGGCGGCGGGCATTTGCGGTGCGGCCGCCTCGGCCACTGCCGCGCTAGGCTTCGGCCAAGGCATCGGCACCGCCGTCGCCGCCGGCACCGCGGGCGTCGTCGGCAGCGAGGCGACGGTGAGCGGATCGGCAGCGACCGGCGCCTCGCCGTTGAGGCTGGTCTTCGGCCGTACCGAGCGGATGGCCAGCAGCACGTTGTTCGACGGCTCGCCGGTCGGCGTCAGGCGGAAGGCGCGCTCGAAGGCGAGGATGGCCTGCGAGGTCTGCGGCCCGTCGAGGCCGTCGACCTCGCCGCGATAGTAGCCGAAGTCCTTGAGGCCCTGCTGGATGTCGGCGACCAGGCTGTGGTCGGTGGCGCCCACGGCGGAGCCGTCGGAGGAGCGCAGCGCCGGCGTCGCCGGCCGGTCGGCCTGGGCAAGGGGGCGGATGCCGACGAACAGCGGCGCCGGATGGGCGCGCGGCTGCAGCATCAGCGCGTTGGCCATGATGGCGACGGCGGTGGCCGTCATGACGAGGCCGCCGGCGGTGGCCATCGGATTGCCGACGGCACCCCTCAGGAGGAGGGCGGCAAGTCCCGGCTTGGGTTGGGTCTTGCGTCCTGCCATGCGTCAGGCCCTCCGCGCCACGCGCTGGATCTGCTCGACGTCCAGGACGCGGGAGATCGGTTCGGCGGCGTCACGCGACGGCTGCAGCGGCAACAGGACTGTGACGGTGGTACCCTTGCCGAGGTCGGAGTCGATCATCACCTGACCGCCGTGCAGCGCCACCAAACCCTTCACCACCGACAGGCCGAGGCCGGTGCCGGCCTGTTTGCGGTCATAGCCGGTCTCGGCCTGGAAGAACGGGTTGCCGACGCGAGCAAGGTCCTTCTCGGCGATGCCGATGCCGTTGTCGCGCACGGCGATGGCCATGCGGCGGCCCTGACGGCGCACCGAGCAGACCACCTGACCGCCGCGATTGGAGAACTTCACGGCGTTGGACAGCAGGTTCAAGACGATCTGGCGGCAGGCGCGCGCATCGGCGACCAGCTCCGGCAGGTTGGGCTCGACGTCGGAGAAGAGGGCGATTCCAGCCTTCTCGGCCTGCGGCGCCATCATCTGGCGGCAGCGGTCGACCAGCGGACCGACGCGGAAGGCTTCCGGATTGACGTCAAAGGAGCCGCACTCGATCTTCGAGAGGTCGAGGATGTCGTTGACCACCTGCAACAGATGCTCGCCCGACTCCTTGATCAGACCGGAGTATTCCCGCTGACGGTCGAACTCGAAGCGGCCGAACAGCTCCTGGTTCAGGATGTCGGAGAAGCCGATGATGGCGTTGAGCGGCGTTCTGAGTTCATGGCTCATGTTGGCGAGGAAGCGCGTCTTGGCGAGGTTGGCCGCCTCGGATTCGGCCCGCAGGTGCTCGAGTTCGGCCTCGTGCTGCTTGCGCTCCGAAATGTCGCGGGTAACGGTGACCACCGCGTCGGTGCCGGTCTCGTCGGCCAGGTGGCGCATGTGCGATTCCACCCAGATCCAGCCGTCGGTATCCTGGTCGTCGCCGCAGCGCAGGCGATATTCGACGCGCGCCGCGCCCTCGTGCAGGGCCGTGGAGATGGCAGAGAGATAGGCCGGACGATCGCCGATGTGAACGCGGCGGAACAGACCGTCGGCGGTAAGGTCGGCCGGCCGCACCGAGAGCAGGCGTAGGGCGGCAGGCGAGGCGAAGGTGACGTCGCCGGACGGATCGTGGCAGGTGACGAGGTCGCTCATCGCTTCGGCGAGCAGGCGATAGCGCTGCTCCTGCCGGGCGAGGGTGAGCGAGGTGGCGCGCTCGCGCCGCTCGATGCCGATCGCCACGGCGGAGGCGTAGCCGAGGGCGACGACACAGGCGAGGAAGCTCATAGTCGTGCTGTCGCCGGGAAGGGCGAGGGCGTGGCCGGCGGTGCCGGTGGCGGTGAGAATGGCGGTCGCCACGAAGCCGCCGCCGCTGATCGCCGCCGCGCCGGCGATGGTGGCCCGGCGGCCGGACAGCGCTGCCTCGATGGGCGCGATGGCGAACCAGACCACGGCGAACGAGCCGAGGCCGCCGGTATAGAGCGCCACCCAGACGGCGAGGCCGGTCAGGATCGCCGACGACAGCAGATAGCCCTGCGCCAGACGGCCGGTACGGGAGACGAACAGCGCGACGAGGATCTCGAGGCCGAGGATGGAAAGGGCGGTGGCGGTGAAGCCGGCCGATGAGGCGTCGACGGCCAGCGCCAGCGGGATGAGGCCGAAGGCCGAGAAGCCGGCCACGAGATGGGAGCCGATGAATCCCCTGTGCCGGTCGATCTCGACCGGATCGTCGATCACCGAGCTATGCACGAGGTGATCGAACGAGCGCTCCAGCGCGGCTCTGATCTCACGGTTACGCAACACGCATCCCCATCGCAGGCTGGCCGCCGATTGGCGCACGGCTTCCCGCGCGATATCGACGCCGACATGCCGGCCCTGAGTTTCTGAAGTCTTCTCCGGATGTTGCCGGCCAAGGTTTCGAACACGAGCCATTTGTCTTTTCTGCCGTCACGGTGCCACGCGCCCCTTTATGGAATCTTGATGGGATCGGCGCTCGCCGAACGCAGACGGCTGCAAAGCGGCATTTGGCCGAAAAGATCGAATTCACGGTTAAGCGCCGGTGAACACTGGAACGCCCCCAGCGGAAGCCCGCGATAAACCTCGGAAATTCGTGCTGTTTGGTCGCGAGACAGGCCGATCGATAAAATTGAACTCAAATTTTCGTCGAATTTCCCTGCGATTTGAACGGTCGGCCTAATTCGATCCTAAAACGTCCCTGCTACACCGGGATCATCGAACGGACAGCGGTGGCTTCGGCCCTCGCCAAAGATCCGGACGCCCGACACGGGCGATGAACAACAGGGAATTGTCACATGATGTTCCTCCTGAGGACGGCTTTCTGGCTGTCCGTCGTCATCTTCCTCATTCCGGTCGACCATGCCGCCGAGCGCCAGGCCGACGCCGCGACAGTGCAGCCGATTGGCGCGCTGGAGGCAGCAAGCGCCGCCCAGGCGACGATTTCCGACATGAGCGGCTTCTGCGGCCGCAACCCAACCGCCTGCGACATCGGCGGACGCGTCGCCACCACCTTCATGCTGAAGGCCCAGACCGGCGCCCGCCTGGTCTACGACTTCATCGACCGCTCGCTCGCCGACAAGGCCGGCGCCGACGCCGTCGATCACGGCACGCTGACCGCCGCCGATCTCGCTCCCGCCTGGCGCGGCCCCGGCAAGGCGCCGCAGGGCATCTGAAGACCATCTGATCCGGCCGGACCGGCTCCAAGCCGACGGCCCCGCTTTCCCTGACCGGTGGTTTGAATCCGCCGGGAACTCTGACCGCCGCGCCCTTTCGGGTCGGCGGTCTCTTTCTTTGCGGCCGGCGGGGGACTATATCGGGTCCGGCTCGAAGGACAGGGAGATGGAAGGTGGCGGCGACGCTCGACGAAATCAGGGAGAACTTCTCGCTTCTCGATGATTGGGAAGACCGCTACCGCTATGTGATCGAACTCGGCAAGGAGCTGGAGCCGCTCGCCGAGGAGGACCACGGCGACGACAACAAGGTGCGCGGCTGCGTCAGCCAGGTCTGGCTGAAGCCGGCTCTCTCCGGCGATCCGGCCGACCCGGTGCTGACCTTCCGCGGCGATTCCGATGCGCTGATCGTCCGGGGGCTGGTCGCCATCCTCCACGCTACCTATTCCGGCAAGCGCGTGTCGGAGGTGCTGGCGATCGACCCCGAGGCGATCTTCGACGAGTTGAACCTCCGCGAACATCTGACGCCGCAGCGCTCCAACGGCCTGAGGTCGATGGTCGAGCGCCTGCGCCGGATTGCCGAGGAAGCGCGGGCCTGAGCCGGCCGGCTCAGGGAGCGGGCCGGCGACGGTTCAGGATTTGGGCCGGAAGTCGGGCGCGCGCCAGTGGCGTGTCGCCGTTCGCTCGTCACCTGTCGCCTCCGCATCGATGCCGTAGTGACGGGCCAGCGCGGCCAGCGCGAGACGCAGCACCACCTTGCCGGAGCGTTGCGGCCAGCCGTGCAGCCGCTCGATGTCGGCGAGCCCGGCGAAATGACAGCAGACGTCGATGGCTACCGAGGCGAGATCGGGCCCCAGCCCCCGGATGACAGCGTTGATCCGCGCCCGCGCGTCGAGCGAGGCGGCGTTGAGGTCGCGGCCGCCGCCGGCCGACCGGCGCTCGGCGCGGCCGCCGAGGCCGTCCCAGTTCATGGTGGTGCGGGCGATCAGCCCGGCCAGCGTGTAGTCGCGGCGCAGCCGCTCTCCGGCCTCGAACTCGTCGGCCGAGATCAGCGGCTCGCCCGCCTTGTCCTTGCG
>LUYO01000152.1:0-3037 GCA_001603295.1 Rhodobacterales bacterium Alpha_02 | reverse complement strand
TCTATAGAAAGTCCAGGTTGTGCAGCTGATATGGAATATTGATTAAGATCCATACACCGTAAAAGCTCTCCCATCCATATGGCAACGAAAGGCTTTGATGGTCTCACAACGACTGCATGTTCCGACGCCCAAAATTTATCATTTGCATAATTAATATTACCACAAAGCGCACCTTGTCTGCCGATTAATACAAAAAAACCTTCATGAGTAAAGCGATCCGTGTACCCTCGTATTCCATTACCACCGTAGACCGGATGATCTCCTGTTTCCTCAATTTCTTCCGTGGTAATAGGCTCTCCACTTTTTAGTAGCGCCAAATGCTTTAATCGCTTTATTTCCCAATGCTCCGGCACATCCCCCAGCCATTCCACGCCGGAGGGTTTGTACTTGGGGTAGGGTTTGCTCTTCATCTCGCGCCCGCTCCGTTGCCGGTGATCTCGGCCAGCAGGGAGAGTATTTCGCTCTCCAGCGCCTTCACGTCGGCGGCGATCTCTTCCAGGGGGCGGGGGGGTTCGTAGCGGTAGAAGTGGCGGTTGAGCGGGATTTCGTACCCAGTCTTCGTCTTCCTTTGGTCAATCCATGCGTCGGGAACGTGCGGGAGCACTTCGCGAGCGAAGTATTCCTCTATATCCTCCTTGAGGGGGACGTTCTCGGTGTCGCGCAGATCAGAATCCGGTTCGGGCTTCCCTTTGGAGTCGCGGCAGACTTCCGCGGTCTCGTCCTTCTCGCTCAAGGCTTCCATAACGGCCTTCAATTCGGGGGCACCCAGAAGAACGCCGGATTTCCGCTCGATGGCCTTCACCTGCTGCACGAAGACGGCGCGCTCCTTGAAAACTGTTTTGTTCGTCGCTTCGGCGAGGTCAAGCAGCATTGTTTTGACGGCCTCCTGCCGCCTGATTCCCGCCTCTATCTCCTGTCGGCGGATCGTCTCGTTCTTCTTGTCGCTCTCCGCTATCTTTTGAAAAGCCCTCAGATCGTCCAGCCGGGCGATTCTTTCGGGCGCCGCCTGGAAGTTCAGCCGCAGGGGGCGCTCCACGGTGATCTTGTTGTAACCGAAATCGGCGTTGTCGAAGATCTTGCCGACGACGACCCTTTTTTCCGCGCCGTCGATCACAAGCGTCCGTTCGTCGTCGTGGAGAAAGTCGCCGTGAATGCGCTCGACCTCCGCAATCTGGTCGGGGCGGTTCTCCTCCCCGTCGCCTATCTGATGGCGCTTGTTCCCCAGGCTTTTACGCATTTTCACGTAGAACTCCCGGGCATCGATCAGTTGGATTTTTCCTTTCCGGCGCATCTCCTTGCGATTGGTCAGAATCCAGATGTAGGTTGAAATGCCGGTGTTGTAGAAAAGCTGGTCCGGAAGAGCGACGATCGTCTCCAGCCAGTCGTTTTCGATGATCCAGCGCCGTATCTCCGACTCTCCGCTCCCCGCGTCGCCGGTGAAGAGGGGCGAGCCGTTGAAGACGATGCCGATGCGGCTTCCTCCGTCCTCCGGAGCGCGCATCTTCGAGAGCATGTGTTGGAGAAAGAGAAGGGAGCCGTCGTTGATGCGAGGCGTTCCCGCGCCGAAGCGTCCGGAGTATCCAAGCGTCCTGGCCTCGTGCTCGATGAACTTCTGCTGTTGTTTCCACTCCACGCCGAAAGGGGGATTTGCCAACATGTAGTCGAACTTCGCGCCGGGGAAACCGTCCTTTTCGAAGGTGCAGTCGGGCTTGATGTTCTCCGAATCCTCCCCCTTGATGAGCATGTCGGCGCGGCAGACGGCGTAGGCTTCGTCGTTCCAGTCCTGACCGAAGAGGTGGGGCTGCGCTTCGCTGTTCAGTTCGCGGATGTAGTGCTCCGCCACGGAGAGCATGCCGCCCGTACCGCAGGCGGGGTCGTAGATGGTCTTGACGACGTGGCTTTTTCGCAGGTCCGACTCCGGCGAGAGCAGGAGGACGACCATGAGCTTGATGACTTCGCGCGGGGTGAAGTGCTCTCCGGCTTCTTCGTTGGACTGCTCCGCCCCTATTCTGATGAGCTCTTCGAAGACGTACCCCATCTGCAGGTCGTCGATGCTCCGGGGCGAGAGATCGACCTCTCCCGAGGCGAATCTTTTCACGACGTTGAAGAGGAGATTTTTCTCGTTCATCTTGGCTATCTGCTGGCCGAATTCGAACCGCTCGAATATCTGCCGCACGTTGGGAGAGAATGCGTTGATGTAGCTGTTCAGATTCGGAGCGATCTGGTGCGGGTCGTCCAGCAACCTGGAAAAGGTGAGCCTTGAGAGATTGTAGAACGGCACGCCGGTGATCTTCTTGAGGTACGCGCCTATAACGGTCTCGGACTTTCCCTTGACCTTCTCGAACTCTTCGAGAACCTTTTCTTTCGTCGGCTCAAGAATGCAGTCGAAGCGCCGGAGGATGGTCATCGGAAGAATCACCTTGCGATACTCGTTTCTCTTGTACGGTCCGCGAAGGAGGTTGCAGATACTCCAGATGAAGTTGACGGTTTGCGAGTGGTTATGTACGGCCATTGCGTCGGAGTCTCCTGTTCTTCGTATTCTTTGTACTCTGCGAAAAGCGGCGTTTGAAAGCAGGTCTGCGACTCGATGGCCGCCTCCTCAGATGCTCTTCCCGATATCCCGCGCCTTCTCCAGCGCTCCGGTGGTCACGACGTCCCCCTTGTTGCTGATGCCGCGGACGCCGAGCGAGCCGCGGTCCTTCAGCTTCAGGTAGTGCACCATCTGCAGGTAGGTTCTGTCGATTCCGTCGAAGAGGTCGTCGTCGGTGTCGTGGGCGCAGACCATGAGGACGCTCTCCTTTATCTTGAGCGGCGTCGGGCAGGCGGGTTTGAGGAAGGCGTTCATCTTGTCGACGGCGGCCTTGAGCTGCGACGGGAAGTTGAACCAGTAGAGCGGCGTGGAGAGGACGAGCACGTCCGCCTTCGCCAGCAGCGGCGCAAGCTCCGTAAAGCCGTCCTCGAAGACGCAGGCGCTTCCCTTCGCCCAGCAGGCGCCGCACGCGCGGCATCCGTTCACCGTGTTCCGCCCCGCGTCGAA
>LUYO01000151.1:0-27703 GCA_001603295.1 Rhodobacterales bacterium Alpha_02 | reverse complement strand
GTGACGGCCTATGCCGACAAGCGCCGCATGCTGACGGCGGTGGAACTTGGCGCCAACGACGTGCTGATCAAGCCGCTGTCGGCGCGCCGCCTCTACGAGCGCCTGGCCGACCTGTCGTCGGTGCGGCAGCTTTACGCGCGGCGCGGCAACCGCCTGGTGCCGGCCGTGCCGCCGGCCAAGGTCATCTACGACGGTCCGAGCGAGATCATCCGCGTGCGCTCGCCGCTCCGGGGCAAGCCGCGCTAGTCGCAATGGAACTGCCGGGTCCGACCAGGCCGATCGGCGGCGCGCCGATGCCGGCGCCGAACCATCAGTTGCCGCGGCGATGTCTTTCTGGCTAAATCGCGGACATCATGACCCAATCCTCCCGCACGCTCACGCTCGCGCTCGCCCAGGCCAACCCGGTGATGGGCGACATTTCCGGCAATCTCGACAAGGCCCGCCTGGCGCGCGCCGAGGCGGCCCGACTCGGCGCCGATCTCCTGGTGCTGCCGGAACTCTATATCGTCGGCTACACGCCGGAGGATCTGGTGCTGAAGCCGGCCGTACAGCGCGATTGCCGCCGGGCGGTGGAGCAACTCGCCCTCGAGACCGCCGACGGCGGGCCGGGCGTGGTGATCGGCACGCCCTGGCTGGACGAGACGGGTCTCCTGCGCAACGCCGTGGCGCTGCTCGATGGCGGCGCCATCGCCGGCCTGCGTTTCAAGGCCGACCTGCCCAACTATTCGGTGTTCGACGAGAAGCGGGTGTTCCAGCCCGGCCCGCTGCCCACGCCGGTGACCTTCCGCGGCATCCGGCTCGGCCTGCCGGTCTGCGAGGACATCTGGAAGGCCGAGGTGGTCGAGCATTTGTCGGAGACCGGCGCCGAGCTTCTCATCGTCATCAACGGCTCGCCCTACCGCTGGACGGTGACCGGCGAGCGGCTGAAGGTGGCGACGGCGCGCGTCGTCGAGAGTGGGCTGCCGCTCGTCTACGTCAACACCGTCGGCGGTCAGGACGAACTGGTGTTCGACGGCGCCAGCTTCGGCCTCAACCCCGACCGCGACATGGCCTTCCGCCTGCCGGCTTTCCGCGAGGCGACGGCGACCGTGGCGCTTATCGAGGGCGCCGACGGCTGGCGCATCCGGCCGGGCGAGGTGGCGCCCTATCCGGACGTCCAGGCCGCCAACTGGTTCGCTTGCGTCACCGGCCTGCGCGACTATGTCGAGAAGAACCGCTTCCCCGGCGTGGTGCTCGGGCTGTCCGGCGGCATCGATTCGGCCGTCGTGGCGGCGATGGCCGTCGACGCCTTCGGCGCCGACAAGGTGCGCTGCCTGATGCTGCCCTATCGCTATACCTCGGCCGACAGCCTGGAGGACGCGGCGAAATGCGCCGCCTTGCTCGGCGTCCCCTACGACGTGGTGGCCATCGCCGAGCCAGTGGAGGGCTTTCTCGCGGCGCTCGGACCGCTGTTCGAGGGCACCAAGGCCGATACGACGGAGGAGAACCTGCAGTCGCGCGCCCGCGGCACCATCCTGATGGCCGTCTCCAACAAGTTCGGCTCGATGGTGCTGACCACCGGCAACAAGAGCGAGATGAGCGTCGGCTACTGCACGCTTTACGGCGACATGAACGGTGGCTTCAATCCGATCAAGGACCTCTACAAGATGCAGGTCTACGCGCTGGCGGAATGGCGCAACGCCCACCGACCGGACGGCCTGAAGGGACCGGCCGGCGAGGTGATTCCGACGCGGATCATCACCAAGGCACCGACCGCCGAACTTCGGGAGAACCAGACCGACCAGGACAGCCTGCCACCCTATCCGGTGCTCGACGGCATCCTCAACGGTCTGGTCGAGGAGGAGAGGACGGTGGCCGAACTGATCGCCGCCGGCTTCGACGAGGCGACGGTGCGCCGCGTCGAGCATCTCCTCTACATCGCCGAGTACAAGCGCCGGCAGGCGGCGCCCGGCGTCAAGATCACCACCAAGAGCTTCGGCCGCGATCGCCGCTATCCGATCACCAACCGCTTCCGCGACCGGGGGTAATGGAGGCGGCCACTCACTTGTAGGGCGGGATGGGGATCGCCTTGTGGGCGGCGCGCAGCGCCGCGCTCCAGCGCTCGCGCAGATCGTGGAAATAGGGTTCGCCCGGCTCGATGCGGTGCAGCACGTCGTGGGCGATGGCGTCGCGCTTCACCGTGACCAGATCGATCGGCATGCCGACGCCGAGGTTGGAGCGCATGGTCGAATCCATCGAGATCAGGCCGAGCTTGGTCGCCTCGACGAGGTCGGTGCCGAAGGTGATGGCGCGGTCGAGGATCGGCTTGCCGTATTTGTGCTCGCCGATCTGCAGGAACGGCGTGTCTTCGGTGGCCTCGATGAAATTGCCCTGCCGGTAGATCATGAACAGCCGCAACCGGCCGCGCGACACCTGGCCGCCGACCAGCATGGTCACCTCGAAGCCGGCGTTGGACTGTTCCAGCGCCTCGCCGTCGATGCGGTAGACCTCGCGCACGGCGCGGCCGACCAGCTGGGCGGTCTTGAACATCGACGGCGTCGTCCAGATGGTCTCCATCTGGCCGGTTTCCCGGTTCTCGAGGCCCTCGCTCAGGAAGGACAGCACCGACTGGGTGATGGCAAGGTTGCCGGCGGTGGCCACCGCGATCATCCGGTCGCCCGGCTTCTCGAAGATGTGCAGCTTCTTGTATTGGGAGACGTTGTCGAGGCCGGCGTTGGTGCGCGTATCCGCGATCATCGTCAGACCTTCCTTGACGAGGATGCCAACGCAATAGGTCATCTCTTTCTCCCCGGCCGCCGAAAACCCGTCCTCTTTAGAACATCGACTTGCGATTCCAAAGCGTCATTTGCGGACGGCGGGAGGGGGCGGGACAAGAGAAAAAGCCGGACATCCTTTCGGATATCCGGCCTGAAGTCTGCGACCGCCCGCACGGACAACGCGGGGAACCGGCCGTTTGGCGGAGACCGCCGAAGCACCACCGTCGCGGGAGGGAGTGACTGACCCGAGGCGACGAAGACGACGGGCGCCGCGCGACCAGCGACCGTCCTCCTTTGAACAACCAAGCAAAGCCCGGAGACGATGCGACACCATCCAGAAACGCGTCGGCGGCAGCAATTCGCGTCGGCGTTTCCTTGTTGCAAATGATTATCATTTCTACCGTCCGAGCCTGGGCCAGACAATCAGGGAAAATGCGAGGTTGGCGTTATTTCTGAGGTTCAATGTCAGGAAATCGACAAAAGAAAGGGCGCGGCATCCCGGCCTCCAGGATGCCGCGCCCGCCCGTCATGGCCTACGCCGCTGTCAGCCGTAGTAGGCGGCGGTGTAGAGCGCCTTGACGTCGGTCACCGAGGGCGTGCCGGGGTTGGTCAGCGTGCAGGGATCGGCGAAGGCGTTCTCGCTCATGCGGTTCAGCACCGTCTTGAACTTGCCCTCATTGAAGTCGACCTCGTCGCAGTCCTTGAACGTGCCGGGAATGCTAAGCCGCCGGTTGAGGCCGCGAATGGCCTCGGCCAGATTGTCGATGCCGAGGGCACGCTCGACCTGAGCGTATTTGTCGGTGAACTGGCGGTTGAAGTCGATGACGTAGGGCAGCAGAATGGCGTTGGCCAGACCGTGCGTCACGCCGAACTCGCCGCCGATCTTGTGGGCCAGCGAATGCACCAGGCCGAGGGAGGCGTTGGTGAAGGCCATGCCGGCCAGCGCCGAGGCGTTGTGCATGTTGAAGCGGGCCGTCTTGTCGGTCGGCGTCTTGTAGGCCGTCTCGAGGTTGCCGAGCACCAGCCGGATCGCCTCGATCGCATAGGGGTCGGTAAACGAGGTGGCGGCGATCGAGGCCACGGCTTCGGTGGCGTGGCACAGCACGTCCATGCCGGTGTTGGCGGTGACGTTCGGCGGCATCACCATCGGCAGCGCCGGATCGAGGATGGCGATGTCCGGCACCATGTCGGCGGCGACGATCGGATACTTGATGTGGTTCTCGGTGTCGGTGATCACCGAGAAGGCGGTGATCTCGGAGGCCGTGCCCGACGTCGAGGGAATGGCCACGAAGCGCGCCTTGGTGCGCAGCGCCGGCATGGAGCCGACCGGGATGATGTCCTCGAAGGTCAGGTCGGGATGCTCATAGAAGCACCACATCACCTTGGCCGCATCGAGCGCCGAGCCGCCGCCGATGGCGACGATCCAGTCCGGCCCGAATTCCTGCATGGCCTTGGCGCCGCGCCAGACGGTCGCCACCGACGGGTTGGGCTCGACGCCATCGATGACGATGGATTCGATGCCGGCCTTCTTGAGAAGAGCGATCGCCTGGTCGAGGAAGCCGAAGCGCTTCATCGAGCTGCCGCCGGTGACCAGCGCCGCCTTCTTGCCCTTGAGGTCGGCCAGCTTGGCGAGCGAGCCCTCGCCGTAGAGGATGGTGCGGGGAATTGAGAAGGTCATCACGGTCATGTCAGGCTCCTGGACCATTTCCGGTGAAAACGGCTTCGCCGGAAACGCTCTCTCTGTTTTCACGCAATCCCGGATGCAAAGCCGGTTCCCGCTTTTGCTGGGATTGCTCTAGGCGGCGGCGGAAGGGCTTGTCCGGGCAAGGCGGGTCCGGCCCGCGCCCGAAGGGGGCGGCGGCGAACGGTCTGCCGGTATTGGGCGGCTGGCGGCGTCGGGGACGATCCGAGCCCGGAAAGCGATTTCCTGAACGTGTAAATCAAACTTTAGTCGCAGAAACGCAAGGGACCTAAAAACGTTTAAGTCTTTGGAGAAAAAATATAAACGGTTTATATGCACGCGACATACGACATTTTCCAGACAGGCGCGGGGCTGGTGCGGACGGCGGGGCTCGAACCCGCAAAGCCAATGGCTGGCAGATTTTAAGTCTGCTGCGTCTACCGATTTCGCCACGTCCGCGTGCCGGCGATATTGCCGGCGGTGGCGAAGGGGTCAAGCCCCGATCGATATTGACGGCGGGTTGGGCGCGTCCCGAAGGGAGGACGGGGCGCGCCGTCTTCAGGGGGAGGGGCGGCTCAGCCGCACATCTCGGCGGCCGGCGCGGCCTTGCCGTTGAGCACCGACAGCCGGACGCTCGCCGTGCCGGAACTGACCATGCCGATCTCGTTGGCGGCGCCACGCGACAGGTCGATCACCCGACCCTTGATGAAGGGGCCGCGATCGTTGATCCGCACCACCACGCTGCGGCCGTTCCTGAGGTTCCTGACCTCGACGAGGGTACCGAAGGGTAGAGTGCGGTGGGCGGCGGTGCGGGCGCCGGGTTTCATCCGCTCGCCGCTGGCGGTGCGGCCTTGCTCGGCGTACCAGGACGCCTTGCCGCACTGGGCCAGCGCCGGCGATGCCGGGTGAAAAAACGCGACCGCCATGGCGGCCGTGAAAAAAGCGCTGATAGCGCTTGTTTTGAATGGCATGCAGTCAATCCTGTTCAGACCCGCGTTGGCAGCGCGGACGTGCCTCCATAGGGACCACCAGTGGTTACCGGCGATCAGCGACGGCGGCTCAGAACAGGGAAAAATGCGGCGAGAATCGGGCTAAGCGCCGTCAGGCCGGACAACCGTTGGTCGGTCCATCCGGCGTAAAGCGCTGCGAATCAGTTATTTACATGGTGAAGGAAAATTTGCCGGATCAGTCATTGCCCTGACGGGAAATCGGCGGCTGGAAGGCAAAGCCCATGTCCCAGGGGAAGTAAATCCACGTATCCTGGCTGACCTCGGTGACGAAGGTATCGACCAGCGGCCGGCCCTTGGGCTTGGCGTAGACGGTGGCGAAATGCGCCTTCGGCAGCATGTCGCGGACGATGCGGGCGGTCTTGCCGGTGTCGACGAGATCGTCGATGATCAGCACGCCAGCACCCTCGCCGCCCTCGAGGTCGATGACGTCGGCGCTCACCTTCTTGATGATCTGGAGATCACCCTGCGAGGTGTAGTCGTGATAGGAGGCGATGCCCACCGTCTCGATGACGCGGATGTTCAATTCGCGGGCCACGATGGCCGCCGGCACCAGGCCGCCGCGGGTGATCGAGACGATGGCCTTCCATTCGCCATGGCCGGCCAGCCGCCAGGCCAGCGCCCGGGCGTCGCGGTGGAACTGGTCCCAGGAGACCGGGAACGCCTTGGGGGCGAGCGGCTGGGCGTCTTGCGGGGACATGCGGCGATCCTCGTGTGGCTTGGGGCGTTGCGCCTCTCAAATGCCCATTTCGCGACGATTTCAATAGTCGGTGAGAGTGCTATCCCCGGCTTTGTCGCGGGCGATCGCCGCCAGCATCGCTTCGACCGCCGTTTTCGCCGCTTCGAGCGCCGCGCCGTCGCGCGAGCGGATCACCAGCCGCGTCGAGAAGGCGCGGGCGGCCAGCACCGGATAACTGCCGATGGAGACGGCCGGATGCGCCTTCGCCACCTCGCCGAGCGCCGTGCCGATGACGCCTTCGCCGAACGGGCAGTCGACGGTGACCGACTGCACCGGCACGCCGCCTTCCAGCTCCTTCTCGACGTTGAGCAGCATGGCCTGCATGATCTTTGGCACGCCGGCCATGACGAAGACGTTGCCGATGTGGAAGCCCGGCGCCTTGGAGACGGGGTTGTCGATCAGTGTCGCGCCGGTCGGGATGCGGGCCATCCTGAGCCGCGCCTCGGTCAGCTCCTCCGGCTTCTCGTAGTGCTGCCGCAGGATCTCTACGGCCCCCGGATGGAATTCGATGGCGACGCCGAACGCCCTGGCCACCGCGTCGGCGGTGATGTCGTCGTGCGTCGGGCCGATGCCGCCAGTGGTGAACACGTAAGTGTAGGCCGTCCTGAGCGCGTCGAGCGCCGCGACGATGCGTGCCTCCTCGTCGGGAACGACGCGGATTTCCTTGAGATCGATGCCGATCTCGGTGAGGAAGGCGGCGATGTGGCCGGAGTTGCTGTCGCGGGTACGGCCGGAGAGAATCTCGTCGCCGATGATCAGAACGGCGGCGGTGGGGGAGTGAGCGGTCATGAACGACTGAGCCTCGGGAAAAGTCGCTCCGTTGTCGTAGATTCCCGAACCGGACGCAATTGCCACATTACACGGAATTAAATGTCGCGGCGGCGCGTGTGCCCCCGGATTGACGCAATCTCCCAACATAAGGCGCCACCAGAGGGCAGCCCGCTCCCGCTCCACCATTTTTCAGGCCGTCGTTTTTCAGACCGCCATTCTCTCAGGTCGACCATGCCCGTTGCCGTTTCCACGGAGGCTCCCGAAGTGCCGCCGACCACGCCCGGCCGGCTGGCCAGACTGAAGCCGGTGATCATCGCGGTGATCGCGCTGGCCATCGTCGGCCTGTCGGTGCTGGCGCTGTCGCGCCTTCTGTCGGACGTGGTCTACGACGACCTGATCGCGGCGATCGAGGACACTCCCTGGTCGAGCATAGGCCTTGCCCTGATGTTCACCGCCGGCAGCTTCCTGGCGTTGTCGATCTACGACGTGCACGCTCTCGGCTTTGCCGGCGTCCGGCTGCCTTACCGGATGGTGGCGCTGGCCAGCTTCTGCGCCTACGCCGTCGGCAACATCGCTGGCTTCGGCCCGCTGACCGGCGGCTCGGTGCGCTACCGCTTCTACTCGCCCTTCGGGATGGAGCCGGAGACCATCGCCAAGGTGGTGGCCTACGTCGCCGCCGCCTTCGGCTTCGGTCTCGCTTTCGTGGCCGGCGCCGGCCTGACCATCGCCGGTCCGGATCTCGCCGCGCTGATCGGCATGTCCGGCGGCATGGTGCGCGGCATCGGCCTGATCATGCTGGCCGGCGTCGCGGCGGTGGTGCTGTTCACCGCCGTGCGCGGCGGCTCGGTGACGCTGTTCGGCCGGACCGTCGCCCTGCCGACCGCCCGCGACATCCTCGCCCAGCTCATCGCCACCTCGGCCGACGTCGGCTGCGCCGCCGGCGTGCTCTACGTGCTGCTGCCGGCCGGCGATGTTTCCTTCCCCACCGTGCTCGCCGTGTTCTCGGTGGCGATCGGCGCCGGCGTGCTCAGCCATCTTCCGGGCGGCGTCGGCATCTTCGAGACCATCGTCGTCGGCGCGCTCGGCACGCGCCTGCCGGTCGACGGCGTCATCTCGGCACTGCTTCTCTACCGCATCGTCTATTACGTGGTGCCGCTGATCGTGGCGGTGGCGGCGATGATCGTCGGCGAGGCGCGGCGGGCCACCGCCGCCAGCCCGGCGCTCACCGCCGCGGTCTCCGGCATCGCGCCCATCCTCACCGGCACGCTGGCCATCGTGCTCGGCGCCATGCTGGTGTTCTCCGGCGTGACGCCGCCGGCCGATACCCGGCTCGACCTGATGGATGCCTTCCTGCCGCTGCCGCTGGTCGAGGGCGCCCATTTCGTCGGTTCGGTGATCGGCGTGTTCCTGATCGTCGCCGGCCGCGGCCTCGTCCATCGGCTGGACGGCGCCTTCTGGCTGACGCTGGCGATGGCGGCGCTGTCGATCCCCTTGGCGCTCCTGAAGGCGCTGGCCATCGGCGAGGCCGTGCTGCTGGGCGTGCTGATCGTCGCCCTGCTGACCAGCCGCCCGCTCTACAGCCGGCCGGCGTCGCTGCTGCACGACCGGCTCAGCGTCGCCTGGTGGCTGTGCATCGCCTCGATCCTGGCGCTCGCCGCCGGCATTCTGTTCTTCGTCTACAAGGAAGTGCCCTACAGCCATGACCTCTGGTGGCAGTTCGAGATGTCGGCCGCCGCGCCGCGCTCGCTGCGTGCCGCCTTTGGCATCGGCATTGCCACCGCCGCCGTCGCCGCCTGGCTGCTGATCCGGCCACCGACCGGTCGCATCGGCCCGCCGAGCGCCGAGGACGTGGCGCGGGCGGTGGCCATCCTGCCACGCTCGGCCCACGCCGCCGCCAACCTGGTGCGCATGGGCGACAAGAGTCTGATGTTCTCCGACGACGGCGACGCTTTCCTGATGTACGTCAAGCGCGGCCGGTCCTGGATATCGCTCGGCGATCCGGTCGGCGCGGAGGCGGGCCGGCGCGAGCTGGCCTGGCGTTTCGTGGAGACCGCCCGCGAGCATGGCGGCCGCGCCGTGTTTTATGAGGTGCCGGCCGAGAGCCTGTCGCTCTACGCCGATGCCGGCCTGTCCGCCTTCAAGCTCGGCGAGGAGGCGGTGGTCGATCTCGCCGCCTTCGACATCAAGGGCACGCGGCGCGGCAACCTGCGCAACGCTCTCAACAAGGCCGAGCGCGACGGCATCGTCTTCGAGGTGGTGCCGCCCGACGGCGTGCCGGCTATCCTCGACGAACTGGCCGCTGTCTCGGCGAGTTGGCTGGAGGCGCGCAAGGCGCGCGAGAAGACCTTCTCGATGGGGGCCTTCGAGCCGGACTACGTGGCGTCGCAGCCGGTGGCCGTGCTGAAGCGCGACGGCCGCATCTTCGCCTTCGCGACGCTGATGCTGTCGGGCGACAGCCGCGAGGCGGCGATCGACCTGATGCGCTTCCTGCCGAAATCGCCCAACGGCACCATGGAACTGCTGTTTACGCGGGTGCTGCTGCACTTCAAGGCGGCGGGCTTTTCCGCCTTCAGCCTCGGCATGGCGCCGCTGGCCGGCCTATCCGACAGCCCGATGGCGCCGCTCTGGCACAAGCTCGGCCGCGCCGCCTTCGAGCACGGCAACGCCTTCTACAATTTCCACGGCCTGCGCGCCTTCAAGACCAAGTTCGATCCCGTCTGGCAGCAGCGCTACATGGCGGTGGCCGGCGGCCTCAACCCGTTGCTGGCGCTCGCCGACGTCACCTTCGTCATCTCCGGCGGGCTCAAGGGAGCCGTTTCCAAATGAAGCGACTGTTTCTGTACGTCCTCGTCGCCGTCATCACGCTTGGCGGCGTCGCGACGACCGCCTTCTTCTACCTGTTTCCCTCGCTGCCGGCCGACCGCACCGACACGCTCGGCATCGCCGAGATGATCGCGCCGCGCGGCGAGCCGGACGGCATCGTCTTCCTGCTGTCGGACGCCGGCGGCTACGGCTTCTGGGACCGGGTGAGGGCCCGCCACTTCGCGGCGCGCGGCGCCATCGTCATCGGCATCGATACGCCGGCCACCTTCGCCAAGGCGGAGAAGCTCTCCGACGACTGCGTCTACTTCGTCTCCGACGTCGAGCAGGTCAGCCAGAACGTCCAGCGGGTGCTCGACGTTGACAGCTATCATTCGCCGGTGATCGCCGGCTCCGGCCTTGGCGGCACCTTCGCGCTGGCGCTGGCCGCCCAGACGCCCGACGCCACCATCGGCCGCACCATCGCCGTCGATCCGCGGCAGGCGCTGCCGCTCCGCAAGGAGCTGTGCAGCGAGGCCGCCCACGTCAAGGCCGCCGACGGCAAGGGCTGGGTCTACGAGTTGCAGAAGGGGCATCTCCCCGATCCGGTCGACGTCTACCTGACGCGTTACGCCGACGCCGACGGTGCCGGCCATGTCGACGAACTGATCAAGTCGGGCTTTGCCATTGCCCTCGCCAAGAGCGTGAAGGGCACCGACAAGACGCTCGATGGCGCCATCTTCGACCAGATCGCCGTCATAGAGGGCGACGCCTCGCCGCTGGCCGGCATCCCGATCACCGCGCTGGCCGCGGTGCCGAAGCAGGATTCCATGGCGATCATCTATTCCGGCGACGGCGGCTGGCGCGACATCGACGCCCAGATCGGCCATTCGCTCGCCAGGGCCGGCGTGCCGGTGGTCGGCATCGATTCGCTGCGCTACTTCTGGAACGACATCGACCCCAAGGACGCCGCCGACGACCTCGTCAAGGTGATCGACGCCTATCGCAAGAAATGGGGCGTCCACAAGGTGGCGCTGGTCGGCTACTCGTTCGGCGCCGATGCGCTGCCCGCCATCTACACGGCGCTGCCCGCCGACTACAAGGCCAGCGTCAACCTGGTGTCGCTGCTCGCCTACACCGGCGCCCGCCAGTTCGAGATCGCGGTGTCCGGCATCCTCGGCGCCAAGACCGATCCGAACGGGCCGTCGACGCTGCCGGACCTCCTGCAGATCGAGCCGGCCAAGGTGCAGTGCATCTACGGCAGCGAGGACGACGAGACCGCCTGCGTTCGCCTGCCCAAGGACAAGGGCTACAGCCTGATCGTCCATCCCGGTGGCCATCATTTCAACGACGACTACGCCCCGGTGGCCCAGGACATCCTTCACCGCATCGTCACGCAGCCGGCGGTAGCCGGACCGGCGACCATCGAGGCAACCGCCACCCCTTGACGGCGCCGGCCGAGGCGGGGAACAAGGCAGCATGCGCTTTCCCGCTCCCCTTGTGCCCGGCCGTCTCGTCCGCCGCTACAAGCGCTTCCTCGCCGACTGCCGTCTCGACGGCGGCGAGGAAGTGACCGCCCACGTCGCCAATTCCGGCTCCATGCTCGGCCTGGCGATGCCTGGCGCCCGCGTCTTTCTGTCGCGCTCCAACGATCCGAAGCGCAAGCTCGCCTGGAGCTGGGAACTGGTGGAGGTGGACGGCGCGCTGGTCGGCATCAACACCGGTCTGCCCAACCGCATCGTCGCCGAGGCGATCGCCGACGGCCGCATTCCGGCGCTCGCCGGCTACGACCGTCTACGTCGCGAGGTGGCCTATGGCGTCCGGAGTCGCGTCGACCTGCTGCTGGAAGGCGAGGGACGGCCGGCCTGCTATGTCGAGGTGAAGTCGGTGACGCTATCGCGCCGGCCGGGGCTGGCCGAGTTTCCCGACGCGGTGACGGCGCGCGGGGCGAAGCATCTCGGCGAGCTGGCCGCCATGGTCGGCGCCGGGGCGCGGGCGGTGCTTGTCTATCTCGTGCAGCGCGGCGACTGCGCCGCCTTCGAGATCGCCGCCGACATCGATCCCGTCTACGCCGCGGCGGCGCGGGCGGCGGTGCTGGCCGGCGTCGAGACGCTGGTGGCGCACGCCGACGTCACGACGGGGGGAATCGAAATCCGGACCGTTTTCTGACAGACTGCACCGAGAGCATGTACTTGCCGCGGTGCTTCGGTATATGACGACGAAAACGCGAAGCCGAGCGGCTTCCAATGCCAGACACAGGTTGGCCGATCCGATGATCAATTACGTCGACGCGGCGGTGGCGCCGCTGCGCAACACCGGGGACATTCGTCTCTATGATACCGGCGCCGATTTCGACGGCATGCGCAAGGCCTGCCAGATCGCGGCCGGCTGCCTCGACGAGTTGGTCGATTTCGTCAAGCCCGGTGTCACCACCCAAGCGATCGACGACTTCGTCTACGGCTATGGCCGCGACCGCGATGCCCTACCGGCCGACATCTACTATCGCGGCTACACCAAGTCGGTCTGCACCTCGATCAACCACGTGGTCTGCCACGGCATTCCCGATGACAAGCCGCTGCGCGAGGGCGACATCGTCAACATCGACGTCACCTTCATCCTCGACGGCTGGCATGGCGATTCCTCGCGCATGTACGGCGTCGGCGCCATCAAGCGGGCGGCCGAGCGGCTGATCGACGTGACGCACGAATCGCTGATGCGCGGCATCGCCGCCGTGCGGCCGGGCAACACCACCGGCGATATCGGCGAGGCCATCCAGAAATACGTCGAGGGCGAACGCTGCTCGGTGGTGCGCGACTTCTGCGGCCACGGCGTCGGCAAGCTGTTCCACGACACGCCGAACATCCTGCACTACGGCAGGAAGGGCGAGGGCCCGATGCTGAAGCCGGGCATGATCTTCACCATCGAGCCGATGGTCAATCTCGGCCGGCCGCATGTGAAGGTGCTCTCCGACGGTTGGACGGCGGTGACGCGCGACCGCTCGCTGTCGGCGCAGTTCGAGCACGCCGTCGGTGTCACCGACACCGGCTGCGAGGTGTTCACGCTGTCGCCGAAGGGCCTGTTCAAGCCGCCGCTGAAGGTGGCCTGAGAAAGCTCAGAACCCTGCCGCCATCGGACAGCTGGCGTTGCCGCAGGTGGCCGGATTGCAGGCCGGCTCGGCCGCGGCGGCCTTCTTGACGGCGCCCAGACTCGGCGCCATCAGCGCCTTCTCGATGCGCGCCGCGCCGCAGGCCGGACAGGCGTAATCGGCCTTCCTCGCCTCCCAGTCGGCCATGTTGCCGAACCAGTCGTCGAAGTCGTGGCCGCAGGCGGTGCAGTGCAGGTCGTAGTGGATCATGGGCGGGCCGTGATGCTGCGTGTCGGAATGCGGCGATAGGTCGCGGCGACGGCTCTTCTGTCAAGCGCAGAACTGCGGAGGCGACTGCCGAAAGCCGCGGAACCGCCACAGGTCGGTCTTCGCGCCATCGCAATTCTCGATCAGGATCGCCACCTCGGATGCAACCGTTTCTCGGGGGAGATCAACGTGAAACCGATGCCGCTTGCCGCGCTGCTTGTCGCGGTCTCGCCTCTTGCGCTCGTTCCAGCCGTCGCCGCCGATAAGGTAGGCTCGGTGCTGCTGTCGTCAGGCGGCCTCGCCGAGATCGTCCGTGAGGTCGATCTCAAGGATGGCGAGCACGGCTTCGCGCTGGAAATCCCCGTCGATCAGGCCGACGACGTGCTGAAAAGCCTTGTTATCGGCGACCCGGCCGGCGCCATCGCCTCGGTGACCATCGACGGCGCCAATGCCGCCGCCGAGGCGTTCAAGCGCCTGCCGCTGAAGCGCGACGACCTCGCGTCCACCGCGACGATCGCCGCCGCCATGACCGGCTATGCCGCGACCATCGACGACGGCGCCGGCCACACGGCGAGCGGCGTCATCCTCGGCGTCGCCAAGGTGCCGCGCGCCACCGAAGGCCAGCCGATCGAGCTGCCGGCCGTCACGCTGCAACGCGGCGACGGCAGCTTCGCCGAGGTGCTGCTCGGTCCGGGCGCCGCCATAACCTTTTCCGACGCCGGCGTGCAGCAGCGGATCGTCGCGGCGATGGCTGCCGTCCGCGACGCGGCCGACGCCAGTTTCCGCACGCTGCGCATCGAGACGACGGCCGGCGGCAAGCGCACGGTGCGCCTCTCCTACGTGGTGGCGGCGCCGGTGTGGAAGGCGGCCTATCGCATCGTGCCGGCCGACGGCGGCAAGTACCGCGTCCAGGGCTGGGCGGTGCTGGAGAATGGCAGCGGTGACGACTGGCAGGACGTCCGCCTGACGCTGTCGTCGTCCAATCCGGTGGCGCTCAGGCAGCGGCTGATCGACATGTACTGGCGCGAGCGACGCGAGGTGCCGCTGCTGCTGCCGGGCGGCTCCATCGAACCGCTGGTCGACGGCGCGTCGGCCGGCGGCGCCTATGAGGCGGACGCGATGAAGGACGAAGCGGATATGCCGCTGTCGGCCATGATGATGCGGGCCGAGGCCGCGCCAGCGCCGGTCGCGCCGTCGCGCGGGCCGGAAGCCGTCTCGGTCGAAGGCGACGTCGGCATCACCTTCACGCTGCCGCAGCCGGTGACGCTGAAGGCCGGCGCGACGCTGACCGTGCCGATCATCGATGCCGATCTCGACGCCGACCTGGTGTCGCTGTGGCGGGAGGGCAGCGGCGCCGCGCCGCAGGCCGCCATCTTCCTGTCCAACGCCACCGGCAACAGCCTGCCGCCCGGCATCTTCACCGTCTACGGCGAGGGCGGCTATCTCGGCGACGCGCAGGTGGCCGGCATACCGCCCGGCGAGAAGCGTTTCGCCGCCTTCGCCGCTGATCCGAAGACGCGGGTGACCAGCCAGCGCGACCATACGGAAACCGTCGTCGGCCTCTCTGCCCGCGACGGCGTGCTGACGGTGAAGCGGTCGCTGGCCTGGACCACCGTCTATCACCTTGCCGCCCCCAAGGACGCCGAGCGGACGGTGATGGTCGACCATGGCCGCATCCACGGCACCGAAGTCGCCACCGACGGCGAGGTGGTGTCCGACGAGCCGGACCGGCTGCGCGTCCGCCTGAAGGTGGCGGCCGGCGAGGCGAGGGATCTCAAGGTCACCGAGACCCGCACCGATGCCGACGCCATCCAGTTGACCGACAGCAACGCCGATACGCTGCTGTTCTATGCCTCGACCAGGGGCATCGATGCGGCGGTGGCGAAGAAGCTGAAGGCGATCGCCGCCATCAAGACGCGCGTCGCCGACGCCGAGCGGGCGATGAGCCGCGCCGGGGAAATCGTCACGCGGCAGTCGGGCGAGCAGGAGCGGCTGCGCGCCAACCTCCAGGCGCTGCCCGAGACCTCCGACGGCGCCAAGTCCTACATCGCCAAGCTCGCCCGCAGCGAGAAGGCCATCGAGGAGGCCGAGGCCGCCCGTGGCGAAGCGCAGGAACGGGCTGACCGCGAGCGAGTGGCGCTCGACGCGGCCATCGCAGCCTTCTGAGCAACCAATGCGGAAAGGCCCGGACGGGGACCGGGCCTTTCCCTCAACCCTGAAACAAGGCGATCTTACCAGTTGCGGGTCAGCTTGAGCATGGCCGACCAGGAGTCGTCGGTGTTGCCGTAGTAGCTGGTCTTGTTGTTGAGGTTCCGACCGCCATCGGTCAGGTAGTTCACTTCGGCGGTCAGGATGAGCCCCTTGCTGAAGGCGTAGTCGGCACCGATCTGCGTGTTGATCGTGTCGTCCGACTTGTCCCAGAAGGAACCGGCACCTTGTCAGATCTACGTAACAGCCCTGTTACAACAAGATGAGGGGCGGCAGCGATGGCCCGGCGTTTTGCGGCGCATCTTTCGCCTCGGATCTGCTAGGCTGCGCCGGTTCCACGACGGAATCGACCATGGGCGAATTTCAGGAAGGCAAGGTCAATCTGCCGCATTATGCCGGCCATCGCGAACGGCTGCGTGATCGCTTCCGCGCGGCCGGCGACGAGGCGATCGCCGATTACGAGCTTCTGGAGCTGATCCTGTTCCGCTCCATTCCGCGCCAGGACGTCAAGCCGCTGGCCAAGGAACTGCTGGCCGCCCTCGGCTCGTTCGCCGAGGTGATCGGCGCCTCGGAGGCGCGTCTCCGCACGGTGAAGGGCATCGGTGACGCAACCATCCTCGACTTCAAGATCGTGCATGCCGCCTCGCGTCGCATCGCCCGCTCGGGCATGGTGAAGCGGCCGATCCTGTCGTCATGGTCGGCGGTGATCGACTATTGCCGCACCGCCATGGCCTACGAGGACCGCGAGCAATTTCGCGTGCTGTTCCTCGACAAGAAAAACCAGGTGATCGCCGACGAGGTACAGCAGACCGGCACCGTCGATCATACGCCGGTCTATCCGCGCGAGGTGGTGCGGCGGGCGCTGGAGCTGTCGGCCACGGCGGTGATTCTCGTCCACAACCATCCCTCCGGTGACCCGACCCCATCGCGAGCCGACGTCACCATGACCAAGCAGGTGATCGACGCCGCCGCGCCGCTCGGTATCACCGTGCACGATCACATCATCATCGGCCGTGAGGGTCATGCCAGCCTGAAGGGGCTGCAACTGATCTGAAGGTTCGACCGCCTGATCGGGATCAGGTTCGTCGTTCAGGCGACCGGAACGCGATCGGCCCCCGCGGGTGATCCGCGGAGGCCGGCATTGTCGACTTGCATCGTATCAGGGCTGTGCCCGTACGCCCTCGAACGCCGGCGCGTCCTCGAGTTGCTGGCGCGTGACGTTGAGGATAATGCGATCGGGAAGGGCATCGTCGCCGATCTTGGCGGCGTTGGGGTTGTCAGCAGCCACCACGTCGCCCGGCGCGGCCGGGGCGGCCGGCGGGCTCGCCATGGTGCCCGTGGCGTCCATCGCGGTCTGACCAGGCATGGCCGGATTGTCGGCGGTCACCGATCCGGTGGCGTCGTTGTTCGGCATGGCCGTCGTCACCGCGTCGGCCTTGGCCTGCGTGTCGCCCGGTCCGAGTTGGAGGGCGCTCATGTTGACGGCGACGTTCTTCTCACCGATCCCCAGGAAGCCGCCGACGCCGATGATGACGGCGTTTACGCTGCCGTTCTGGCTGACGAGGACATCCTTGATGTCGCCGATGCTGGTACCTTGCGAGTCGTAGACGGCCTTGCCTTGCAGGTCGCTGACGCGCCAGGCGCCGGTTTCCGGCACCGTCACGAAGGTCTCGCCGGTGGTGGTGGCCGCGCTCTGATCGGAAGGCGCCGCGGTGCTGCCGTCCATGGCTGGGCTGGTGTCATCAGTCGATGGCGCCGGCGTGGCGGCCGGGCTGTCCATGTCCTGCTGCGTGGACGGCGCCGTGTCGCTGGGATTGGTCGTGGGAGCGGCGTCATTGCCCGGCTGGGTCTGGGTGGTGTCGTTCGTGCCGGGCGGCGTGGCGTTATCCTGCGCGGCCGCGGCAAGCGGGAAGGCGGCGGTGAGCAGCAGGACGGGAAGTAGACGCGTTTTCATGATCGAATCCCTTTCTTGCTCGTTGGAGGGCTACCAACTTCCCGGACCGGCAAATGTTCCAGACGGCGCGGCGGCGCCGACCCTGCGTGATCTGCCTATTCTTGATGCAGTTGCCACCCGCCTTTGCCCAATCACCTTTCTTGCCCTTCCGGGCAGTTTGCCGCTTAATTCATCAGCGGCAGCAATGCCGGAAAACGGCGGAGGAACGGGGATTGCCGGCTTTCGACGAGATGCACGGGTTCGGGCAGGGCGTCCGTCCCGCCTATGCGACCATCCAGGCCTGGCTCGACGGCTCCGACCCGGAAAACCTCAAGCGCCTCCAGAGGGAAGCCGAATTCCTGTTCCGCAGGATCGGCATCACCTTCGCCGTCTACGGTGACGCCGAGGCCGAGGAGCGCATCATTCCCTTCGACATCGTGCCGCGGGTGCTGACCGGCGGCGAGTGGACGACGCTCTCTGAGGGACTGACGCAGCGGGTGACCGCGCTCAACCGCTTCCTCGCCGACATCTACGGCGCCGGCGAGATCGTCCGGGCCGGCGTGGTGCCGGCTGACCTCGTCTACCGCAACCCGGCGTTCCGGCCGGAGATGGTCGGCCTCAAGCTGCCGCACGACGTCTACGTGCAGATCGCCGGCATCGACGTCGTCCGCACCGACGACAAGGACTTTTTTGTTCTCGAGGACAACGCCCGCACGCCCTCCGGCGTCTCCTACATGCTGGAGAACCGCGACGTGCAGATGCGCCTGTTCCCCGACCTGTTCGCCGAGACGCGCATCCAGCCGGTCGACAACTATCCCGACGAACTGCTCGCCTCGCTGCGCTCGCTCGCCCCGGCCTCGGCGCCGTCCGAACCGACGGTGGTGCTGATGACACCGGGGCCGCTCAACTCGGCCTATTACGAGCACTCCTTCCTCGCCGACAAGCTCGGCGTCGAGCTGGTCGAGGGGCGCGACCTCTACGTGCTCGACGAGGTGGTCTACATGCGCACGACGCGGGGGCCGAAGCGCGTCGACGTCATCTATCGCCGCATCGACGACGATTTCCTCGATCCGCTGGTGTTCCGGCCGGATTCGGTGCTCGGCATCCCCGGTCTGATCGCCGCCTACCGGGCCGGCAACGTGACGCTGGCCAACGCCGTCGGCACCGGCGTCGCCGACGACAAGGCGATCTACACCTACATGCCGGAGATCGTCCGCTTCTACCTCGGCGAGGAGCCGATCCTGAAGAACGTGCCGACCTGGCGCTGCCGCGAGCCGGACAGCCTGCGCTACGTGCTCGACCACCTGCCGGAACTGGTGGTGAAGGAGGTGCAGGGCTCGGGCGGCTACGGCATGCTGGTCGGGCCGAAGTCGACCAAGGACGAGATCGACGCCTTCCGCGCCCGCCTCGCCGCCGATCCCGACGGCTTCATCGCCCAGCCGACGCTGGCGCTTTCCACGGCACCGACTTTCGTCGGCGACGGCATCGCGCCGCGCCACGTCGATCTCCGGCCCTTCGTGCTGACCGGTGCCGACAAGGTGCGCATCGTGCCGGGGGGGCTTACTCGCGTGGCGCTGAAGGAGGGCTCGCTGGTGGTCAACTCCAGCCAGGGCGGCGGCACCAAGGACACCTGGATCATCGAGGAGCCGGCGGACGCCGTCCCGTTGCAGTCGCAGTCTCAGGCGGGAGGCGAGCCATGCTGAGCCGCCACGCCGACAGCCTCTACTGGCTGGCCCGCTATGTCGAGCGGGCCGAGAACACCGCCCGGCTGATCGAGGCGGCGACGCGCCTTTCCGCCACGCCGATCGCCGGCGAGGCGGGCCGCAACGAATGGGAGATGGCCGTCGCCGGCACTGGCACGCTCGACCTGTTCCAGCGCGACCATGACGAGGCCAACCGCCGCACCGTCGTCGACCACCTTGCCTTCTCGGCCGCCAATCCCTCGTCGATCCGCGCCTGCCTCGACGTCGCCCGCGCCAACGCCCGTTCCGTCCGGACGGCGCTGACCATGGATATGTGGGAGACCATCAATTCCGGCTGGATGGAGACGCGCGGCGTCAACAGCCCCAACCTGACGCGGCAGGAGCTGTCGGACTTCCTGTCGCGGGTGAAGGAGCTGTCGCTGCGCTTCGACGGCTCGGCCTACCGGACGATGCTACGGAACGACGCTTATTACTTCCTGCGCCTCGGCACCTTCATCGAGCGCGCCGACTTCACCGCCCGCGTGCTGGCGCTGAAGGCCGATGTGCTCGACCCCAACCGCCTGTCGGCCGGCGGCAGCTTCGATTATTTCCAGTGGTCTTGGATCCTGCGTTCGCTGTCGGCGCTCACCTCCTACCACTGGGTCTACCGCGACAACCTCAAACCCAATCTGGTCGCCGAGTTCCTGATCCTGAAGGCGGAGATGCCGCGTTCGCTGGTCGCCTGCTACGAGAAGGTGACGATGAACCTCGACAGCCTGTCGCGCGACTACGGCCGGCAGGGCGCCAGCCAGCGGCGGGCGCGGATGATCCTCGGCCAGCTCCAGGATACGACGCTGCCCGGCCTGTTCGCCATTGGCCTCAACCGCTTTCTCGAGCAGTTCCTGCGCGACAACGCCAATCTCGGCGGCCTGATCGCCGAGCAATACCTGGGGTGAGCCGATGCGCCTCCGCATCCGTCACGACATCGTCGCCCGCTACGACGAGCCGGTGGCCCTCGCCAGCCGCTCGCTGCGTCTTTGCCCACGCACCTTCGACGGCCAGTATGTGCGTGCCTGGCATCTCGACGTCACCGGCGACTGCCGGCAGGCGCGCTCGGCCGACGCCTTCGGCAACGTCGTCCACGACTGCACCATCGAGGGGCCGGCAGGCGAGATCGCCATCGTCGCCGAGGGCGAGGTTGACGTCGACGACACCGCCGGGGTGCTGCAAGGCGCGCCGCTCGACCGCCTGTCGCCGGAGGTGTTCCGGCGCGAGACGCTCGTTACGGCCTGCACGCCGGCGATCGCCACCCTGGCCGGCAAGGCGCGGGCGCTGTCCGACGGCACGCCGCTCGACCTCTGCCACCGGCTGATGCATCTGATCCGCGGAGAGATCGAGGCGCTGCCGGCCGATCCGGATGAACTCTGCGGCGTCCGCGACGTCGCCGCCGGCGCGGTGCTCGCGGACGGGCGCGGCTCGCCGGCCGACCTTGCCCATCTATTCATCGCCGCGGCGCGCGGCCTCGGCCTGCCTGCCCGCTTCGTTTCCGGCTATGTCTGGCGGGAAGAGGCGACGGCCACCGGCGCGCTGGCCGCCTGGGGCGAGGCGCTGATCCCCGGCCTCGGCTGGGTCGGCTTCGACGCCGTCCACGACACCTGTCCCACCGACGCCTACGTCCGCATCGCCTCGTCGCTCGACCAGTCCGGTGCCGCCTGGGTGCGCGCCGCCGACCGCGGCGCCGCCGTCGCCTCGGTGACGGTCACGGCGGCGGCCGATCGGCTGGGGTGAGGGCGCCCCCGAAGCACGGCATCGCAGCCGAAAAGCGAAGGCCGGGACCTCGCGAGAGGTGCCCGACCTTGCCTTGTGCCGACGGCGGGAGGGAGCCGTCAGTAGATGCGTTGGCCGTCGGCGCCGAAGATCAGCGCGGCGGAGGCGGGGAAGCGGGCGGTCAGCGTGTCGCCGATCGTCACGTTCGGCCGGCTCTGGGTGGCGATGGTAAGGAGATCGGAGGCCGCCGAGCGGGAATAGATCAGCGTTTCCGATCCGAGATGCTCCAGCATATCGACGGTGACCGGCAACGCGGCGTCGCCGTCGGCGGCGAAGTGCGACGGCCTGATGCCCAGCGTGACCGGCGTGCCGGCGGCCGGTGCCTCGCCCTTCAGGGCCACCGGCACCACGGCGCCGCCGAAGTCGGGCAGGCGGATCTCGGCGCGGCCAGCGCCGCCACCCTCGACGATGCCCTTCAGGAAGTTCATCTTCGGCGAGCCGATGAAGCCGGCGACGAACAGGTTGGCCGGATTGTCGTAGAGTTCGAGCGGCGCGCCGACCTGCTCGACGATGCCCGACCTCAGCACGACTATCTTGTCGGCCAGCGTCATGGCCTCCACCTGGTCGTGCGTCACGTAGACGATGGTGGCGCCGAGGTCGCGGTGCAGCTTGGCGATCTCGATGCGCATGTGGACGCGCAGTTCGGCGTCGAGGTTGCTGAGCGGCTCGTCGAACAGGAACACCTTGGGATGGCGGACGATGGCCCGGCCGATGGCGACGCGCTGCCGCTGGCCGCCCGAAAGCGCCTTCGGCTTGCGGTCCATCAGTGGTTCCAGCTCGAGAATGCGGGCCGCCTCGTCGACCTGCTTGCGGATCTCCTCCTTGGGCAGGCCGGCGAAGCGCAGGGCGAAGCCCATGTTCTCGCGCACCGTCATGTGGGGATAGAGGGCGTAGCTCTGGAACACCATGGCGATGCCGCGCTGCGCCGGCTCGACCTCGTTCATCCGCTCGCCGCCGATGGCGATGTCGCCGGCGGTGATGGTCTCCAGGCCGGCGATCATCCTGAGCAGCGTCGACTTGCCGCAACCCGAGGGTCCGACGAAGACCACGAACTCGCCGGCCTTGATGTCGAGGTCGACGCCCTTGATGATCTCGACCGCACCGAAGGACTTCCTCACATCCCTGAGGGTAACGTCGCTCATGATAGTGTTTCCGCTTCGATCGGTTGCGCCGTTCAGCCGGCCTTGAGGGTGAGGGTGGTATCGCCGAAGCGCCGGCAGGCGACCTTGACGACGACCTCGCCGGCACCGCCGGTGGTCTCCAGCCAGAAGCCGATGGCGCCGCCCTTCAGCACCACTTCCGACGGGCCGAGCAGCTTGGCCGGGCCGCTGACGGTCACGTGGATCGCCTCGTCGAGGAAGGGCAGGAGGTTGCCGAGCTGATCGAGGGCGCGGACGATGACGCGCACCGAGTCCTTGGGCTCGGCCGACAGCTCCGTCCAGTCGGGGACGACTTGCAGCGTGGTCGGCAGCGGATCGCAGGCGAACCGGACCGTCTTCACCGGCTTGCCGCCGATATAGCCGGTGACCGTCGCCTCCTCCCACTTCATGCCCCAGAGGCCCAGTTCCTCGGCCGAGAAGGCGCGGTGATCGATGACCACAGGCGCGTGCGGCAGGTGGGGATAGGTCTCGCGGTCTGGGCCAAGGCGCTTGACGATGCCCTCGCCGTAGGCAAGCTCCACCTCGTCGCAGTTGGTCAGCACGATCAGCGGCAGGATGCCGCCGATGTTGCGCTCGCCGCGGGCGTAGTAGGTGACCGGCTTCAGCACCACCTCGTCGGAGGGATCGCACTGGCTGGTGTAGACCCAGGCGGCGAACTTCGGCTCGCGCCAGGCGTCCATCACGCCGTGGTGGCAGAGGCGATCGCCGGAGCCGAAATCCTTGTGGGTGTTGTAGTCGAACATGCACCAGCCGGTGGAACCGGCGATGCCGGGATCGGCGTAGGTGGCGTTCAGGATCGACAGATAGCGGGAGACGTGGTCGGCCTGCCGCTGCTCCTGGTCGTAGCGCTTGGTCGGGAACATGTGGCCGTTGAACTCGGTCACCATGTAGGGCACCGGCGTCTTGAGGCCGGTGACCTCGGAGATCGGCCGGAGCGCGATGCGCGGCCGGTTGGCGCCCGGCAGTTCCTCGTTGCCCTGGATGAAGTCGTTCATGGTGTAGACGTCTTCCAGGAACTCGCTGTCGGTGATGTAGCGGACGCCGCCGGTCTGGCGGGTGGTGTCGAGTTGATGGGCGAGCTTGTTGGTGGCGGCGTAGAAGTCGTGGCAGTCGGTCGACTCGTTGATGCGCACGCCCCAGATGATGATCGACGGATGGTTCCAGTCGCGCTCGATCATGGCGCGGACGTTGTCGATGGCCTGCGCCTGCCAGCCCTTGTCGCCGACGTGCTGCCAGCCGGGGATTTCCTCGAACACCAGCAGGCCGAGGCGGTCGCAGGCGTCGAGGAACCACGGCGACTGCGGGTAGTGCGAGGTGCGGACGACGTTGACCTTCAGTTCCTTCTTGAGGAGTTCGGCGTCGCGCTCCTGCGCCCGGCGGCCCATGGCGTAGCCGACGTAAGGGTAGGACTGGTGGCGGTTGAGGCCGCGCAGCTTCAGCGGCTTGCCGTTGAGGCGGAAGCCCTCGGTGGTGAACTCGACGGAGCGGAAGCCGAAGTTGACGCAGAAGGTATCGTCGCCGTTCTCATGGACGAGATCGACGACGGCCTGGTAGAGGGCGGGATTGTCGATATCCCAGAGGGCGATGCCGTCGAGGTCCTTGATGTCGAGCGTGACGCTGTCGCCGGCGTAGGAGGCGTCGGCGCGGCCGACCGTCTTGCCGGCGGCGTCCTTCAGCGTCACCGACACCCGACCAGCCAGCTTCAGGCCACGCGGGTTGGCGATGTCGACGCGGACCTTGACCGTCTTGCGGGCGGCCAGCACGTCGGGCGTCTCGATCTTGACGTTGCCGACATGCACCGGCGACGTCACGCGCAGCCAGACGTCGCGGTAGATGCCGGCATAGGTGAGATAGTCGATCTGGCCGCCGAACGGCGGGATGGCCGGGTTCTCGGAGCCGTCGATCCTGACGGTGACGAGGTTGTCGCCCTCGACGAGGTGGTCAGTCAGGCGGGCGGTGAACGGCGTGTAGCCGTCGGCATGGGCGACGACCTTCTCGCCGTTGACGTAGACGACGCTGTCGGCCATGGCGCCGTCGAACACCAGGGCAACCTCGCGGCCCTCGAACTCCGGCCGCCAGGCGATCACCTTCTGGTAGGTGAAGGGGCGCTGGTAGCAGGTCTCGTCGAAGTAGTTGTAGGGCAGCTCGACGGCATTGTGCGGCAGGTCGACGTCGGCGCCCTTGGCGAAGGCGGCGGCGAGATCGGCGGAGAAGCCCTCGTGGAAGGTCCAGCCGGTGTTGCAGTTGATGACTTTGCGCATTTTGAACCTGTTACTTGACCGAGCCGAGCATGCCTTCGACGAACTGGCGCTGCATGGCGAAGAAGACGAAGAGGGTGGGGATGGTGGCGAGGACGGTGCCGATCATCACCGCGCCGTAGTCGGGATAATAGGCCGAGCCGAGCGAGGAGATGACGAGGGTGATGGTCTTGGTGTCGTTCGACTGCAACACGATCAGCGGCCACAGATAGTTGTTCCAGGCCGTCATGAAGACGATGATGAAGGCGGCGGCGTAGGTGGAACGCATCACCGGCATGTAGATCAGGAAGAAGATCTGCCACTCCTTCAGGCCGTCGACGCGGGCGGCGTCGCGCAGCTCGTGCGGGAAAGCCTTGGTCGACTGGCGGAAGTAGAAGACGATGAAGGCCGAGGCGACGGTGGGCAGCACCACGGCGATGTGGGTGTTGATCAGGCCGAACTTGCCCATCAGCATGAACAGCGGGATCATCAGCGCCGCGAAGGGGATCATCAGCGTCAGGAGCATCAGGCTGTAGAGCTTCTCGCGAAAGCGCGACGGAAAGATCTCGAAGCCGTAGCCGGCAAGCGACGAGATGATCAGCGTCGACGCCGTGGCGATGATGGTGATCTTGGCCGAGTTCCAGAAGATCAGCGGCACGTCGACCTGGGAGAAGAAGGTGGCGGCGTTGACCAGAAGCCCCTCGCCGAAGCTCATCTTGCCCTTGATGATGTCGGAGGTGGAGTTGGTGGCGCCGATCACCATCCACAGGAAGGGGAAGATCGACAGGAAGGCCATCACCCCGAGAAAGATGTAGACGGCGGCGGAGGCAAGCCGCTTCTTGAGGCCGTGAGTGGTCATGCCTTGCGCTCCCGGGCGGCATAGAACTGCAGGAAGGACAGGATCGCCACCAGGAAGACGATGACGTAGGAGACGGTGGCGGCGTAGCCGAAGTTCGGCGCGAACTTGAAGGTCAGGTTGTAGATGTAGAGCGACAGCGTCAGCGCCGAGTTGCCGGGGCCGGCGGCGCCGCCGGCCGAGCCGCCGCCGGTGATCGTCGACACCTCGTCGAACAGTTGCAGCGTGCCGATGGTGGAGGTGACGGTGGTGAACAGGATCACCGGCTTCAGCATGGGCACAGTCAGGTGCAGGAAGCGGGCCCAGGTCGGCACGCCGTCGATGCGGGCGGCCTCGTAGACCGAGCGGTCGATGTTCTGCATGGCCGCCAGGTAGAAGATCATGTTGTAGCCGGTCCAGCGCCAGGTGATGGCGATGATGATCATCGTCCGGCACCAGAAGGGATCGGTCATCCAGGGGATGCCGGTGTCGACGATGCCGAGGTTGATCAGCGTCGTGTTGATCAGGCCGTTAGCGACGAACATCGACTTGAACAGCACGGTGTAGGCGACCAGCGAGGTGACGCAGGGCAGGAAGATCGCCGTGCGCAGAACGCCGCGGAACTTGATGTCCGGATTGTTGAGCAGCGCCGCGGTGATCAGCGCCAGCGTCAGCATGATCGGCACCTGCACCAGGAAGAAGATGAAGGTGTTGGTCAGCGCCGTGAAGAACAGCGGGTCGTTGAACAGCCGGTTGATGTTCTTGAGTCCGGCGAAGCTGAGGCGCATCCCGAGACCGGTCTGGAAGGACATCCAGAGCGAGTGCAGCACCGGAAACACCATGAAGGTGGCGATCAGCGCCAGGGCGGGGCCGACGAACAGCCAGCCGTTGACGTCGAAGCGCGGCCTCGTGGACCGCGGGGAAATTGCTGACATGGGTCACCGTTCCGGCAGGGCAGGGCTCTCGGGCGTCTTCCGGGCGGGAAGCGCCGACGTTTATACCAATTCGCGAAGATGCTGACGCATCCGCTTATCAAGGCTGTTGCCGATCCCTCCGCTGCCCGAGGGGCACAAGAAATCGGCAAGCGGAAGGCCGGGAGCCATTCTCGACGCCTCCTGGCACCGTTTGCTTGCGCGGTATCGCCACCCGTCCGCGTCGGACGCGCGGGACGGAAAGAATGCCTTCCGTCCGCGGGCCATGCGTCGGACGGCCGGCGTTCATGCCGGGCGGCGCGGCCGGCGTGGGAAGAGGCGGGCGGCCGGAGCCGCCCGCCGCCCGTCGTCACTGGACGAGGGTCTGGGCCTGCTCGTTGATCGCCTTGATCACGTCGTCGACCGAGGCGCCCTTGGCGAGGTCGGGCTGGTGGGCGGCGACCACCGAGTCGACTTCGTTGGTGAAGGTGCCGTAGTTGACCGCCGGCACCTTGGACAGCCAGTCGGAGAAGGTCTGCCAGATCGGCTCGCCGCCGAAGAAGGCGTCGGTCGACTTGTAGGCCTCGCCGTCGCGGGCGGCGAGCAGCGAGCCGACGGCGCCACGATCGACCAGGATCTTCTGGTAGAAGTCGATGTCCTTGCCGTAGATCTCGTTCAGGAAGTCGATCGCCTCGTCCTTGGCCGGCGAAGCGGCCAGCACGTACCAGCTCGAGCCGCCGAGGTTCGAGTAGTGGGTGGCGCCTTCGATCTCGACCTTCGGAATCGGCGCGATGCCCCAGTTGCCGGACTGCTCGGGCTGCGACTTGACGGTGCCGGTGATCCACACGCCGGTGGTGACCGAGGCCACCTCGCCGCCGGTGAAGGCGCCGACCCAGTCGGCCCAGCCGGCGGCCGGACGGAAGATGTTGGCGGTCTGGATCTTCTGCACGACCTCAAGCGCGGCCTTCAGCGCGGCGTTGCCCTCGATGGCGAGGTTGCCGTCCTTGTCGAAGTACCAGCCACCGGCCGACTGCATGATGATGCGGGTGAGGCCGGCATCGTTCGGATCGTAGGCCATCATCTTCTTGCCGGTCTTCTCCTCGACGACCTTGGCAATCTCGATGAACTTGTCCCAGGTCAGGTCCTGGAGGTCGGCGGGCTGGAAGCCGGCCTGCGACAGCAGGTCCTTGCGATAGTAGAAGCCGGTCACGCCCGAGTCGAAGGGCATGGAGTAGACCTTGTCGTCGAGCGTCGCGAGCGCGACCTTGTAGGGCGCGAAGCCGGAGTAATCGACCTTGTCGCTGAGCGGGGCAAAGGCGTCGGGGAACGACTGCAGATACTTCTGCGCGCCGTAATCCTCGATGAGGACGATGTCGGGCATGCCGTCGGCGACACCGGAGGCGAGGCCGGTCTGCAGCTTCTGCTCGAGGTCGGCCTTGGCGAAGTCGACGACGTTCAGTTTGAAGTCCGGGTGGGACTTGGCGTAGATCTCACCGGCTTCCTTCATGATGGCGACGTTGAAATTCGGGTCCCAGCACCAAACGGTGACCTCGGCGGCCTGGGCGGCCGTGATGGCGAACAGGCTGGCGCTCGCGAAGGCGAGCGCGACGGTTTTCCGGTTCATGCAGTTTTCCTCCACTCTCGTGTCCGAGGCGTCCTCAGCCTCTCGGGGGCACTATCCGACACTCATTCGCCCGACGCAAGATATTATTTAGTAAATTTTACCGAGTTTTTTGCGGCTGCAATGTCGGGGTCAGAGGTAAATAGTTTACCTGCGGCGCGGGCGGAAGCCAATCTCGTCGGGG
>LUYO01000150.1:2861-3393 GCA_001603295.1 Rhodobacterales bacterium Alpha_02 | reverse complement strand
TTGGTCCGCTTTCCGTCGAGAATATCGTCGAAGCTCTGGTCGAACTGGGTGACGAGCACCGGAAACCCCCACGCGCTCACCCTGTCCATTCGGTTCACCCGCAATGTAAAGGAGAGCGCCGGCAGCTTCGCGGAGGAGGAAAACCGCAGCAGCGCGAAGTCGTTCCCCCCTATCTCGTCGTCGTACTCTTTCCGCACGACGGAGGCCTTCACGGGGCGAAGCCGCGAGTTCATCAGCAGCACCCCTTTCGCCGACCCCACCACGTGCGCGTTGGTCACCGCGTAGCCGTCCGCGACGATGAAGGCGCTCCCCATGCTGTAGGAGTCCCCCTTGTCGAGCAACACGTAGACCGTGGACGCCTCCATGAGTTCGGCCACGACCCGCTGCCGCTCCTCGAGGAGCGCGAGCACGTCCGTTTCCTGCGCGGAGACCGCGATCGTCCGAAACCCCGGCACGTCGAGGAACATGCAAAGAAGAAGAAGAACAAGAAGCGAAACGGTATTCTTTTTGATCGACACGGCGGATTCCACCT
>LUYO01000150.1:2362-2800 GCA_001603295.1 Rhodobacterales bacterium Alpha_02 | reverse complement strand
GCCGACCGGTCCCTGATATGCGTCCGCGCGGCGTCGTTGCTGCGGAAGATCTCGTAGGTCCGCTCGAAATACGCTTGCTCTTTCTCCTCGACGGCGCGCGACGTCACGTGGATGCCGCAGAGGTACGTTCCGGCGAGCCGCATGGCCTCGAACTCGCTCCCTCCGACGAGCGAGAGAAAGCGGTCCACCGTGCCGAAACAGCCTCCCGCATGCACCGTGGCGAACACCGAATGCCCCGTCTCCGCCGCGGTGAGCGTGGCGAGCGCCGTCTCCCTGTCCCGTATCTCCCCGACGATGATCGTGTCGGGGTCCTCGCGAAGGGACATCTTCACCCCCGAGGCGAAGTCCGGGACGTCGAGCCCGACCTCCCGCTGCGACGCGTACCCCGAGGTTGTCTTCGAGCGGAGAAGATATTCCACCGGGTCCTCCACCGTCACC
>LUYO01000150.1:0-2339 GCA_001603295.1 Rhodobacterales bacterium Alpha_02 | reverse complement strand
GAGCCTGTCGAACACCGGAGGGATCGTCTCCGGCAGCACGCGGATGAAAATCTCCTGCGCAGCGCCGGAACAGACCGTCCTGACGGCCACGCGGAGCCGCCGTCCGGACGGCAGACTGGTGGAGAAGTCGGGCTTCGGGGGGGTGTCGAGCAGCGCGAGCAGCTCTCCGTCGACGTCGGCCTCCACCGCCGTCGGGGGCCCCAGCACGCCCCCGATGCGCACCCGCGCCAAAGCGTCTTCGAGCGGGGCCTCTTTCCCCGTCGACGACGCCGAGGGGAAGAGGTGGACATCCGTCGCCTCCCCGCCGAGCGCCTCTTTCAGCGAAATTCTGCCCGCGACTGCGTGATGACGACGGTCCTTCCCGCTTTCGGTACGACTCTTCGTTCCGCCTTCCTGTGCATCCATGGATGTTCACCTTGCTTCGTATTCGACATATGCGCTCCGTTGGGCGGTATCGGCTGCGCCGGAAACTTTTCGCCGCTTCCTTGCGGAATAGTGTATCATCAATCCGAAGCGTGGAGAGCCCGTCCGTGCGTTCATTCCGCGTCCCGTTTTTCGGAGCGCTCGGCGACGGAAGGGGCAAAGCTCCGCGCTTCCGAAACGACGGACCATCAGGGAGGAAGAACGTGTGAACAACCAAAGCATCCGCGCCGTCGCCGTGGGCGCGGCCAACATCGACGTCCACGGCTTCACCGACCGGCCGCTGGTCATGCGGGACTCCAACCCCGGACGCATCCGGAGCTGCCCCGGCGGGGTAGCGCGGAACATCGCGGAGAATCTTGCGCGCCTCGGCGTTCCCGTCGACCTGATCACGGCGCTCGGGGACGACGCGGGCGGAGCGAGCCTCCGCGCCTCCTGCCGGGAGCTGGACATCCGCCTCGACCGCAGCGTGGAGGTTCCGGGCTACCCCTCCTCGACCTATATGGCGATCATGGACGAGGAGGGGGATATGGCGCTCGGCCTCTCCGACATGCGCATCCTCGACCACGTGACGCCCGCACACCTGGAGTCGTGCGCCCCCCTTCTGTCCGAAGTCGGAGTCGTCGTCGCGGACGCCTGCCTGACCACGGAGACCCTGGAGCGGCTGGTGGACGGACCGTGCGCGAAGGTCTTCATCGATCCCGTCTCCATCGGCAAGTGCCGGAGGATGGAGCGCCTCCTCGGGCGTTTCTACTGCGTCAAGATGAACAGGATGGAGGCCGCGTACCTCGCCGGGATGCGCATCGAAACCGAAGGCGACATGGACGAGGCGGCCCGCCGCATGCTGGCGTCGGGGGTGAAAAAACTGTATATTACCCTTGGAGCGGAGGGTGTTTTCTTCGCGGAAAAAGGAAGCCACGGACGGATTCCGGCGATCCCGCTGCAGCCGGTGAACGCCACCGGCGCGGGGGATGCGTTCACCGCAGCTTCGGTCTACGGCGAGCTGCACGGATGGACGATGGAACGGACGGCCCGCTTCGCGACGAAGGCCTCCGCGCTCACGCTGTTGAGCCGCGACACGGTGAGCGAACGGATGAGCGCGAGCGCCGTCGAGGCCGTCGGAGGCGCCGCCCTACCTGGAGATAAAGGAGAGCGATTCTCATGAACGAGCGCAGCATCTTAAAGGAAAGAGTCCGCATCGCGCCGGAGGTCCGGGAAGCATTGGCCGTGGGGAGGGCCGTCGTCGCGCTGGAATCCACCATCATCAGCCACGGCATGCCCTACCCCGAGAACGTGGAGAGCGCCCGCACCTGCGAGCGGATCATCCGCGAAGAGGGGGCCGTCCCCGCGACCGTCGCGGTCATCGGGGGTATCATCCGCGTTGGCTTGAGCGAGGAGGAACTGGAGCACATGGGGCGCGGCAGCACCATCCGCAAGGTGAGCAGGCGCGACCTCCCCATGGTGCTGGCCAAGGGGCTCGACGGCGCGACCACCGTCGCCACCACGATGATCGGCGCGTCGCTCGCGGGCGTGCGCGTCTTCGCCACGGGCGGCATCGGCGGCGCGCACCGGGGCGCTCCGCAGACGTTCGACGTCTCGGCCGACCTGACGGAGCTGGCCCGCACCCCGGTCGCCGTGGTGTGCGCCGGGGCCAAGTCCATTCTCGACATCGGCCTGACCCTCGAAGTGCTGGAGACGTACGGCGTCCCCGTCGTGGGGTACCGGACGGACGCCTTCCCCGCCTTCTACGTGCGCAACAGCGGCTTCAGCGTCGACGAGCGCGCCGACGACCTGCGCGAGATCGCCCGCGCGCTCCGTCTGAAATGGTCGCTCGGGCTGGAGGGGGGCATGGTGGTCGCCAACCCCATCCCCGAAGAGGACGAGATGAACCCCGTCCTGATCGCCCGAAGCATCGACGA
>LUYO01000019.1:0-38904 GCA_001603295.1 Rhodobacterales bacterium Alpha_02 | reverse complement strand
GGCCGACGGCTCGGCGACGCTGCCGCCAATCCAGGATCAGACGAGGCGGGTGCAATGAAGTTCCGGATTGGCCTGCCGTTCCGAAAGTCCGCCGAGCCGAAGGTCCCCGCCGTCGGCCGGGATTTCCGTGGTTCCGCGCGGCGCGGCGCCGGCGACACCATGCGCAACCGGCTGATCCTCGCCTCGGCCTGCTTCGTGCTGGTCTACGGCGCCATCATCGGCCGCCTCGTCCAGATGGGCCTCAGCCTGCCGCAGGAATCGGTGACGCTCGGCAACGCCCAGGCGGCGGTGTCGGCCGCCCGTCCCGACATCCTCGACCGCAACGGCGAGATTCTCGCCACCGACATCAAGTTCGCCTCGCTCTACGCCGAGCCGCGCCGCGTCGTCGATCCCGACGAGGCGACCGAGCAGCTCGCCACCGTCTTCCCCGACCTCGGCACCGACGCGGTGCGCCAGCGCCTCGCCTCCAAGCAGGGCTTCATCTGGCTGAAGCGCGAGATCACGCCGGCCCAGCAGGCGGCGGTGCACGCCCTCGGCATCCCCGGCGTCGGCTTCCTCACCGAGAACAAGCGCTTCTATCCGTCGGGGCGGACGGTGGCCTTCGTCACCGGTCACGTCAACATCGACAACCAGGGCATCGCCGGTATCGAGAAATACATCGACGACCAGTGGCTCGGCGACCTGCAGAGAGCCGGCATGGCCTCGAACAACCTCGAGCCGATCCGCCTGTCCATCGACCTCCGCGTGCAGCAGGTGCTGCACGACGAGATCACGGCGGCCATGCAGCGCTATACGGCCAAGTCGTCGGCGGCGGTGGTGATGAACGTCAAGACCGGCGAGGTCGTCGGCATGACCTCGGCGCCCGACTACGACCCGATGAACCCGGTCGAGGCGCTCGATCCGGACCGCATGAACCGCGCCTCGGCGGCGGTCTACGAGATGGGCTCGACCTTCAAGATCTTCGCCACCTCGATGGCGCTCGATTCGGGCAAGGTGAAGCTGACCGACAGCTTCGACGCCACCCAGGGCCTGACCATCGGTGGCTTCACCATCCACGACTTCCACGGCAAGCACCGCGTGCTGACCGTGCCGGAGATCTTCATCTATTCGTCCAACGTCGGCACCGGCCGCGAGGCGCTGAGGGTCGGCTCGGAGGGTCAGCAGGAATTCCTCAAGCGCATGGGCCTGATGGACAAGGTGCCAACCGAGCTGCCGGAGATCGCCCGGCCGATCCTGCCCAAGCGCTGGTCGGACCTCGTCACGGTCACCGTGTCCTTCGGCCACGGCATCTCGGTGTCGCCGCTGGCCACCGCCACGGCGGCGAGCGCGGTGATGAACGGCGGCATCCTGATCCCGCCGACCTTCTTCCCGCGCAGCGAGGAAGAGGCGCGCCTTCTCGGCAAGCGGGTGCTGAAGCCGTCGACCTCCGAGCAGATGCGCTACCTGATGCGCCTCAACGTGCTGGCGCCCGGCGGCTCCGGCAAGTCGGCCGACATCCCCGGCTACCGCATCGGCGGCAAGACCGGCACCGCCGAGAAGGTGGAAAATGGCCGCTATTCCAACAACAAGCGCTTCAACGCCTTTGTCGCCACCTTCCCGATCGACGATCCGCAATACCTGGTGCTGGTGGTGCTCGACGAGCCCAACCCCGAGCGGCCCGGCCTGCCGGCCACCGCCGGCATGAACGCCGGTCCGACGGCCGGCAACATCATCGGCCGCATCGCGCCGATGCTCAACGTGGAGCCGCGCTTCGACGACGTGGACGTGCCGCTGATGGCCGCCTACTGACGGGCGCCGCCCTTCGCCGGGGGCGAGGCGAAGGCGGTGTGGATAGTGTGAGTTGTCCTCATTTCGATCGCAAAGCGAGGACAGTGTGCGGCGTTCCAGCGATCAACCATGGACGGACAGATGAAGCTCGCCGAACTTGCGCCCGATATCCTCACGCTCGACCCGGCGTTGCGCCGCATCCCGATCACCGGGGTCACCGCCGACAGCCGCGAGGTGGCGCCGGGCACGTTGTTCGTGGCGCTGCCGGGCACGCGGGCCAAGGGTAGCGACTTCATCCCCGAAGCGATCGAAAAGGGCGCGGCGGCGGTGCTTGCCGATCTCGACGATGAGTTGCCGGCCGGCCTTACCGTGCCGGTGCTGCGCGATCCCGACCCGGCCCGCCGTTTCGCCCGCATGCTCGCCCGCTTCTACGCGCCGCAGCCGAAGACCGTGGTGGCGGTGACCGGCACCAACGGCAAGACTTCGGTCGCCGCCTTTGTTCGCCAGATCTGGCTGGCCGCCGGCCACGAGGCGGCGTCGATCGGCACGGTCGGCGTGACGACGCGGGCCGGCAACGCCTACGGCAACATGACGACGCCCGACGCGGCGACGCTGCACCGCACGCTGCACGAACTGGCCGCCGACGGCATCGACCACGTCGCCATGGAAGCCTCCTCGCACGGCCTGATCCAGCGCCGGCTCGACGGCGTCGAGGTGGCGGCCGGCGCCTTCACCAACCTGTCGCGCGACCATCTCGATTATCACGGCACGATGGAAGCCTACATGGCCGCCAAGATGCGGCTGTTCGACACCATCCTGGCGCCAGGCGCCGGTGCCGTCGTCAACCTCGACGACCCCTATGGCGAGGCCTTCGCCTCGGCGGCGCGCATCTCCGGTCTTGACCTGATGACCGTCGGCGCCGCCGGCGCCTTCGTCCGCATCCTCGACGTCGCCCGCGACGGCTGGGCGCAGATCGTCACCGTCGATATCGGCGGCGGGCCGCGGCCGGTGCGCATTCCGCTGGTCGGCGCCTTCCAGGTGTCGAACGCCCTGGTCGCGGCGACGCTGGCCGCCGCCGACGGCTCGGTGTCGCTCGGCGACGCGCTCGACGCGCTCGAAGGCATCAAGGGCGCCAAGGGGCGGCTGGAGCTGGTCGGTTACGCGCCGTCCGAGGCACCGGTGTTCGTCGACTTCGCCCATACGCCGGCCGCCCTTGAGGTGGCGCTCCAGACGCTGCGGCCGTTCACCTCCGGCCGCCTCGTCGTCGCCTTCGGCGCCGGCGGCGACCGCGACAAGGGCAAGCGGCCGCAGATGGGCGAGGTGTGCGCCCGCTTGGCCGACGTCGCCATCGTCACCGACGACAATCCGCGCACCGAGAACGCGGCGACCATCCGGTCGGAAGTGCTGGCCGGCTGCCCCGGCGGCATCGAGATCGGCGACCGGGCGACGGCGGTGCGCGAGGGCATCGCCATGCTCGGCCCGGACGACGTGTTGCTGATCGCCGGCAAGGGCCACGAGACCGGCCAGATCATCGGTCGCGAGGTCGTGCATTATTCCGATCACGAGGCGGTGCTGGCGACGCCGGGCGTCACGCCGGCCGACCGGTCGCTGTGGCCGGAAGGCGATTTCGTCAAGGCGCTCGGCGGCCGTACCGAGGGAAAGGTGACGGCCGTCGACGGCATCTCGATCGACAGTCGCACCGTCGCCAGGGGCGACGCCTTCTTCGCCATCGCCGGCGATCGCTTCGACGGCCATGACTTCGTGGCGGCGGCCTTCGAGAAGGGCGCGGCGGTGGCCGTGGTGTCTGAGGAAAGGCGCGCTGGCGTTCCCGACGGTGCCGGACCGCTGGTGGTGGTCGACGACGTGTTGGCCGGCCTGCGCCGGCTGGGCATCCGGGCGCGCGAGCGCACCGCCGCCAAGGTGATCGCCGTCACCGGCTCGGTCGGCAAGACCTCGACCAAGGAGGCGCTGCGCGAGGCCCTGGCGCCGTCCGGTGCGGTGCATGCCTCGGCCGCCTCCTTCAACAACCACTGGGGCGTACCGCTGACGCTGGCCCGCATGCCGGCCGGCAGCCGCTACGGCGTGTTCGAGATCGGCATGAACCACGCTGGCGAGATCACGCCGCTGGTGCGGATGGTGCGGCCGCATGTCGCCGTCGTCACCACGGTGGCGCCGGTGCATCTCGAGCATTTCTCGTCGGTGGAAGCGATCGCCGAGGCCAAGGCCGAGATCTTCGCCGGGCTGGAGCCGGGTGGCACCGCCATCATCAACCGCGACGGCGAGTTCTCCCGGCTGCTTGCCGAGCGCGCCCGCGCCCACGGTGCCAACGTGGTGTTCTTCGGCGAGCACCCGCAAGCCGCGGCGCGGCTGATCAAGTGCTCGCTGCACGAGGATTGCACCACGGCCACCGCCGACATCCTCGGCGAGAACGTCACTTACAAGCTCGGCGCGCCGGGGCGGCACATCGCCCAGAACTCGCTGGCCGTGCTGGCGGCGGTGAAGATTGTTGGAGGCGACCTGACGCGGGCGCTGCTCGCGCTGCAGGCGCACCAGCAGCCGAAGGGGCGCGGCAAGCGCCACCTGCTCGCCGTGCTCGGCGGTACAGCGCGGCTGATCGACGAGAGCTACAACGCCAATCCGACCTCCATGCGGGCGGCGATCGCGCTGCTCGGCGCCGCCGCGGTGGAAGGGCAGGGCCGCCGCGTCGCCGTGCTCGGCGACATGCTGGAACTCGGCCCCGAAGCGCCGAAGCTGCACGCCGGGCTGGTCGAGCCGCTGAAGGAAGCAAGGGTCGACACGGTGTTCTGCGCCGGGCCGCTGATGCACAACCTCTGGCAGGAGCTGCCGCGCGCCATGCGCGGCGCCTATGCCGAGACGTCGAAGCAGTTGAGGGAGGCGCTGCTCGACGACGTCAGGGCCGGCGACGTGCTGATGGTCAAGGGCTCGCTCGGCAGCGCCATGGGGCCGCTGGTCGATGCGCTGCTCGGCCGCTTCGGTCAGGAAACGCACGGCTGAGTTGTTGTGCCCCGGCACGGGTAGGCAAGGCGGGGCAGAGGGACTAATACGGGCCGCGCCGATTCGAGAATGAGACCGGGCCGATGGCCCGGCGGCGGGTTTACGGAGAGCTTGGGAAAATGCTGGTCTATCTGGCCGATTTGGCGGGGCAGTTGTCGGTTCTGAACGTCTTTCGCTACATCACCTTCCGCACCGGCGGGGCGGTGATCACCGCGCTGTTGTTCGTCTTCCTGTTCGGGCCGGCCATCATCTCCTCGCTGCGCATCCGCCAGGGCAAGGGCCAGCCGATCCGCGACGACGGGCCGCAGAGCCACCTTGCCAAGAAGGGCACGCCGACCATGGGCGGCCTGATGATCCTCTCCGGCATCCTGGTGGCGACGTTGCTCTGGGCCGACCTCAAGAGCCCCTATGTCTGGACGGTGCTGCTGGTCACCGTCGCCTTCGGCTCCATCGGCTTCTACGACGACTATCTCAAGGTGACCAAGCAGTCGCACAAGGGCCTTTCCGGCCGGGCGCGGCTGATGCTGGAGGCGGTGATCGCCATGCTGGCCTGCCTGGTCATCATGTCGGCCGGCCAGGCCGGCGTCGTGCCCTCCGAGGAGCATCTCGCCACGTCCCTGACCTTCCCCTTCGTCAAGGACCTGATGATCAACCTCTGGTACTTCTACGTGCCGTTCGGCGCCTTCGTCATCGTGTCGGCCGGCAACGCGGTCAACCTCACCGACGGTCTCGACGGCCTCGCCATCGTGCCGGTGATGATCGCCGCGGCGAGCTTTGCGCTGATCTCCTACCTCGCCGGCAACTACGTGTTCTCCAGCTACCTGCAGATCCACTTCGTGGTCGGCACCGGCGAGCTGTCGGTGATCTGCGGCGCGGTGATCGGCGCCGGCCTCGGCTTCCTGTGGTTCAACGCGCCGCCGGCCGCCATCTTCATGGGCGACACGGGGTCGCTGGCCCTTGGCGGCCTGATCGGCACGGTGGCGGTGGCGGTGAAGCACGAGATCGTGCTGGCCATCGTCGGCGGCCTGTTCGTGCTGGAGGCGGTGTCGGTGATCATCCAGGTCACCTCCTACCGGCTGACCGGCAAGCGCGTCTTCAAGATGGCGCCCATCCACCATCATTTCGAGCAGCTCGGCTGGACCGAATCGCAGGTGGTGATCCGCTTCTGGATCGTCGCCGTGGTGCTGGCGCTGATCGGTCTCTCATCCCTCAAGCTACGCTGACGGAGCCCCGGCGATGATCCCCATTACCTCCATGAAGGGCAAGCGCGTCGCGGTGTTCGGCCTCGGCGGCTCCGGCCTTATCACCGCCGAAGCGCTGGTGGCCGGCGGGGCGGAGGTCATCGCCTGGGACGATTCGGAAGAGGCGCGCGCCGTCGCCGAGGCGCGCGACATCCAGGTCACCGACTGGCGCGGCACCGAGTTCGGCGCCTATTCGGCGCTGGTGCTGGCGCCGGGCGTGCCGCTCACCCATCCCGAACCGCACTGGTCGGCGAAGATCGCCCGCGAGGCCGGCGTCGAGGTGATCGGCGACATCTGCCTGTTCGCCCGCGAGCGCAAGTTCCGCGGCTCCACGGCGCCCTTCGTCGCCATCACCGGCACCAACGGCAAGTCGACGACGACGGCGCTCATCCACCACATCCTGAAGTCGGCCGGCAAGGATGTGGAGATCGGCGGCAATTTCGGACCGGCGGTGCTCGGCCTCAAGGATCTGGCGCCCGACCGCTTCTACGTTATCGAGTGCTCGTCCTTCCAGATCGACCTCTCCCCCGGCATCGACCCGACGGTCGGCGTGCAGCTCAACCTCACCGAGGATCACATCGATCGCCACGGCTCGATCGAGGGCTATGCGGCGGTGAAGGCCAAGCTGGTGGACGGGGCCAAGGTGGCGGTGGTCGGCATCGACGACGTCTACAGCGCCGCCATGGCGTCGCGGCGGGAATCGAAGGGTCTGGAGACGCTGCGCATCTCGACGCGCGGTTCGGTGGCGCAGGGCGTCTGGGCGGTATCGGGCCGCATCATCGAGCCGATGGGCCTGTCCCAGACCGTGGTCTACGACCTGCACGGCCATCCGATCCTGAAGGGCGTCCACAACGCCCAGAACGTGGCGGCGGCGGTGGCGGCAACGCGCCGGCTCGGCCTGACGCTCGATCAGGTCAGGAAGGGCATCGAGACCTTCCCCGGCCTCGCTCACCGCATGGAGCCGATCGGCCGCGCCGGACCGGTGATCCTCGTCAACGACAGCAAGGCGACCAACGCCGACGCGGCGGCCAAGGCGCTGTCGAGCTTCGACAACATCTACTGGATCGCCGGCGGCAAGCCGAAAAGCGGCGGCATCGCCCCGCTGGCACCCTTCTTCCCGAAGATCGCCAAGGCCTACCTGATCGGCGTCGCCGCCGAGGAGTTCGCCGCCACCATCGGCGACGCGGCGCCGCAGGCGATCGTCGGCACGCTCGACCACGCCGTGACCGACGCGTTGACCGACGCGCTGGCCGACACGGCGCAAAGCGGCCGCGAGGCGGTGGTGCTGCTGTCGCCGGCCTGCGCGTCCTACGACCAGTTCAAGAACTTCGAGGTGCGCGGCGACCATTTCCGCGAACTCGTGCTCACCGATCCCCGCGTCACGCCGTTCCAGGAGAAAGCCTGATGGTCTCGCGCGCCGAACGCAACCCGGTCGCCGACTGGTGGTTCACCGTCGACAAGCTGCTGCTGATCGCCTTCCTGGCGCTGATCTTCGGCGGCATCGTGCTGTCGCTGGCGGCCAGCCCCGCCGTCGCCGAGCGCATCGGCATCGCCGACAGCTATTATTTCGTCAAGCGTCAGGCGATGTTCGCCATCCCCGGTATCATCACGCTGATCGGCGTATCCTTCCTCACGCCGAAGCAGATCCGGCGGATGGCGCTGATCGGCTTCGTCGTCTGCGTCGGCCTGTTGATCCTGACGCTGCTGATCGGGCCGGAGGTGAAGGGCTCGCGCCGCTGGATCACCATCCTCGGCATGTCGGTGCAGCCGTCGGAGTTCATGAAGCCGATGTTCGCCGTCCTCGTCGGCTTCCTGCTGGCCGAGGGCCAGAAGCGGCCCGATCTGCCCGGCCGCAGCTTCTCCATGCTGCTGCTCGGCATCGTGGCGGCGCTGTTCGTCGCCCAGCCCGACTTCGGCCAGACCATGCTGATCTGCCTCGTCTGGGCCGGCCTGTTCTTCATCTCCGGCATGAGCTGGATGTGGATCCTGGTGTTCGCGGGCGCCGGCGCCGGCGGCATCCTGTCGGCCTACACGCTGGTGCCGCACGTCCGCTCGCGCATCGAGCGCTTCATGAACCCCGAGGCCGGCGACACCTTCCAGGTGCAGACGGCACAGGAAGCCTTCATCAACGGCGGCTGGTGGGGGCAGGGGCCGGGCGAGGGCACCTTCAAGCGCATCCTGCCCGACAGCCACACCGACTTCGTGTTCGCGGTGCTCGGCGAGGAATTCGGACTCATCCTCTGCATGTTCCTGGCGCTGGTGTTCGCCTTCGTGGTGCTGCGCGGCCTCAGCCATGCCCTCAAGGAGAACGACGGCTACGTCCGCCTCGCCGCCACCGGCCTGATCATGCAGTTCGGCCTGCAATCCTGCATCAACATGGCGGTGAACCTGCATCTGATGCCGGCCAAGGGCATGACGCTGCCCTTCATCTCCTACGGTGGCTCGTCGCTGGTGGCGGTGGCGCTGTCGATGGGCATGCTGCTGGCGCTCACCCGCAAGCGGCCCGACCAGACCCGCTTCGTGGCGCCGATCGAATTCTCGCCGCTGCCGAGCCGAGGCTGACCATGACCCGTACTATCCTGATCGCCGCCGGTGGCACCGGCGGCCATCTGTTCCCCGCCGAATCGCTGGCCTACGCCCTCGCTCCGCGCGGCTTCGAGGTGCATCTCGCCACCGATCACCGCGCCAACAATTACGGCTCGGAGTTCCCGGCCCGCGAGATCCACATCATCGCCTCGGCCACCTTCGGCGACCGCTCGCCGCTCGGCCTCGTGAAATCGGCGGCCGCTCTGGCGCGCGGCGAACTCCAGTCGATCGCCCTCGTCCGCCAGCTCGATCCCAAGGTGACCATCGGCTTCGGCGGCTATCCGACGCTGCCGCCGCTCCTCGCGGCATGGCTGACCGGCCGTCCGACCATCGTGCACGAGGCCAACGCGGTGATGGGCCGGGCCAACCGCTTCCTCGCCCCTCGCATGACGGCGATCGCCACCACCTTCAAGGACACCGGCCTGATGGGCAAGGGCGCCTCGCGCGCCGTGGTCACCGGCAACCCGGTGCGGCCGAAGGTGCTGGCCGCCGTCGCTCCCTATCGTCAGCCGGTGCCGGGCGGCAAGATCGATCTTCTGGTGTTCGGCGGCAGCCAGGGCGCCCGTGTGTTCGGCGACCTGATGCCGCGGACCGTCGAGAAGCTGCCGGCCGACGTCGCCGCCCGGCTCCATCTCGTGCAGCAGGTGCGGCCGGAGGATTTCGACCGGGTCGGCGCCGTCTACGACCGGCTCGGCCTCGATCACGAGATCGCCCCCTTCTTCGCCGATCTGCCGGCCCGCATCGCCGACGCTCATCTGGTCATCTGCCGCTCCGGCGCTTCGTCGGTGGCTGAGCTGACGGTGATCGGCCGGCCGTCGATCCTGGTGCCGCTGCCGCACGCCCTCGACAACGACCAGAAGACCAACGCCCTCGGCCTCGAGAAGGCCGGCGGCGCCGTCATGGCCGAGCAGGCGTCGCTGACGCCGGACAGGCTCGCCGATCTCATCGTCGATCTCACGCGGTCGCCCGAGCGCCTCGCCGCCATGGCCGCCGCCGCCAGCGGCGAGGGCCGGCCCGACGCGGTGGAGCGGCTGGCCGATCTCGTCGAATTCATCGCCTCCGGCGGCAAGCCCGCCGACTTCTCTCCCAGGGAAACACGTCCATGAAAATGCCCCGCGACATCGGGCCGGTCCATTTCGTCGGCATCGGCGGCATCGGCATGAGCGGCATCGCCGAGGTGCTGCAGGATCTCGGTTATCGCGTGCAGGGCTCCGATCAGGCCGAGAGCGCCAATGTCGAACGTCTCAGGGCGTCCGGCATTCCGGTGGCGATTGGCCACAAGGCCGAGAACCTCGGCGCCGCCGAGGTGCTGGTGGTGTCCTCGGCCATCAAGCGCGACAATCCCGAACTGATGGCGGCGCGCGAGCGGCACCTCCCCATCGTCCGCCGGGCCGAGATGCTGGCCGAGCTGATGCGCTTCAAGCAGGCGATCGCCGTCGGCGGCACCCACGGCAAGACCACCACCACCTCGCTGGTGGCGGCGCTGCTCGATGCCGGCGGCCTCGATCCCACCGTCATCAACGGCGGCATCATCAACGCCTACGGCACCAACGCCCGCATGGGCGCCGGCGACTGGATGGTGGTGGAGGCCGACGAGAGCGACGGCACCTTCGTCAAACTGCCGGCCGACATCGCCATCGTCACCAACATCGATCCTGAGCACCTCGACCATTACGGCACCTTCGACGCCGCCCGCGCCGCCTTTCGGCAGTTCGTCGAGAACGTGCCCTTCTACGGTTTCGCGGTGATGTGCCTCGACCATCCGGAGGTGCAGGCGCTGGTCTCCAGGATCGAGGACCGCCGCATCATCACCTACGGGCAGAACCCGCAGGCCGACGCCCGCTTCACCGATCTGCGCATCGAGGGCGGCCATTCGCGCTTCGCGGTGGAGATCCGCGACCGCGTCAGCGGCGTCGAGACGGTCATCCCGGCGCTGGAACTGCCGATGCCCGGCCGGCACAACGTCTCCAACGCCACGGCGGCGATCGCCGTCGCCCACCGGCTCGGCATCTCCGCCGAGGCAATCCGCAAGGGGCTCGGCGCCTTCGGCGGCGTCAAGCGCCGCTTCACCCGCACCGGCGAGTGGAACGGCGTCACCGTCTACGACGACTACGGCCATCATCCGGTGGAGATCATGGCGGTGCTCCGGGCGGCGCGCGAGGGCGCGGCCGGCAAGGTGGTGGCGGTGATGCAGCCGCACCGCTACAGCCGCCTCTCTTCGCTGTTTCCGGACTTCTGCAAGGCGTTCAACGACGCCGATACGGTGATCGTCGCCGACGTCTATCCGGCCGGCGAACAGCCGATCGACGGCGCCGACAAGGATCATCTGGTTTCCGGCATCAAGGCGGCCGGCCACCGTGATGCCCGTGCCCTCGAAGGTCCGGACAAGCTGGCGGCGACGGTGGCGTCGGTCGCCCGGCCCGGCGACATGGTGGTCTGCCTCGGCGCCGGCAACATCACCCAATGGGCCTATGCGCTGCCCGGCCAGCTCCGTACGCTGGCGGAGGGCGAATGATGTCGCTGCGCGCGCGCCTCGGCGACACCTCGCACATTCGCGGCCCGATCGAGGAGAACCGGCCGCTCCGGGACCTCGTGTGGTTCAAGGTCGGCGGACCGGCCGAAATCCTCTACCAGCCGGCCGACGAGGCCGACCTGCAGGCCTTCCTGAAGCTGCTGCCCGAGGACGTGCCGGTCACCGTCGTCGGGCTCGGCTCCAATCTGCTGATCCGCGACGGCGGTGTTCGCGGCGTGGTGATCCGCCTGTCGGTGCGTGGCTTCGGCGGCACCGAGGCGCTGTCGCCGACCCGCATCCGGGCCGGCGCCGCCATTCCCGACAAGTTCCTGGCCGCCAAGGCGCTGGAGCTGGGCCTTTCCGGCTTCGCCTTCTACCACGGCATCCCCGGCGGCCTCGGCGGCGCGCTGACCATGAACGCCGGCGCCCACGGCTCGGAGACCGCCGAGCGGGTGGTCGAGGTGCGCGGCGTCAGCCGTCAGGGCGAGATCGTCACGCTGCCGGCCGCCGCGCTCGGCTATTCCTACCGCCATTCGGCGCCGCCGCCCGGCTTCATCTTCACCTCGGCGGTGCTGGAAGGCATCCCCGCCGACAAGGAGAGCATCGCCCAGGCGATGAAGGCGGTGACCGAGCACCGCGAGGCGGCGCAACCGATCAAGGCACGCACCGGCGGCTCCACCTTCAAGAACCCGCCGGGCCAGTCGGCCTGGAAGCTGATCGATGACGCCGGCTGTCGCGGCCTCAAGGTCGGCGACGCGCAAGTCAGTGAAATGCACTGCAATTTCCTGATCAACACCGGCGAGGCGACGGCGCACGACGTGGAGTTGCTCGGCGAGACAGTGCGGGCGCGGGTGTTCGAGACCAGCGGCATCCGCCTCGACTGGGAGATCAAGCGGCTCGGCGCCTTCCTGCCGGGGGGCGAGGTCGAGCCGTTCCTCAGAAAGTAATTCGGCGCGGGAAAGGAAAACGCGATGGCCAAGCATGTGGCGGTATTGATGGGCGGCTGGTCGTCCGAGCGGCCGGTCAGCCTCAACTCCGGCAAGGCCTGCGCCGACGCGCTGGAGGCGCGCGGCTATCGTGTCAGCCGCGTCGACGTCGACCGTACGATCGCCGCGGTGCTCGAGGAACTGCGCCCCGACGTCTGCTTCAACGCCCTGCACGGCATCTTCGGCGAGGACGGCACCATCCAGGGCATCCTCGAGGTGATGGACATTCCCTACACCCATTCGGGCGTGCTGGCCTCGGCGCTGGCCATGAACAAGCCGAAGGCCAAGCACGTGATGAAGGCGGCGGGCATCCCGGTAGCCGAGCACAGGCTGGTCGATCGGCGCGAAGTGGTTAACAGCCACGTGCTGGAACCTCCCTACGTCGTCAAGCCGCCGGCCGAAGGGTCGAGCTTCGGCGTGATCATCGTGCCGGCCGGCGCCGCCCATCCGCCGCAGGAACTGGCCCGCCCCGACTGGCGGTTCGGCGATATGGTCATGGTGGAAAAATACGTTCCGGGACGGGAACTTACCTGTGGCGTGATGGGAGACCGCGCCCTCGACGTCATCGAGGTGCTGCCGCAGGGCGAAGCCTTCTACGACTATGATGCGAAGTATCGGCCGGGCGGTTCAAAACATGTACTTCCGGCCCGGCTTTCACCGTTTATTTACCAAAATATTCAAACATTGGCCCTCGAAGCGCACCGTTCGCTCGGCTGCCGCGGCGTCAGCCGGGCCGACTTCCGCTTCGACGACCAGGGCGACGGCACCGGACCGGTCGTCTGCCTCGAAGTGAACACGCAACCGGGAATGACCGCGACCTCGCTCGTGCCGGAGATGGCCGCCCATGCGGGCATCAGCTTCGGCGAGCTGGTCAGTTGGATGGTGGAGGACGCAAGTTGCAGGCGATGACGACAGGCATGGCGAAGCCGGCGGGGCGCAGGAGGTTCTTCCTCTTCGGCCGTCGCGGTGTTTCGCGCCTGCGTCGCAAGCCCGTCTGGCGGCCGGCCGGCCTGTTCGCGGCGCTGCCGCGCGGCGCCGGCCTGGCCATGGCCACCGCCTATCTCCTCGCCTGGGGCGCCTACGGCATGGTGCTGTCGGGCCGTACCGTCGAGGTCATGAACGACACCACCGCCGAACTGGGCTTCCGCATTTCCGCCGTTCGCATCACCGGCCAGCGCGAGATCGACGAGGGCGACGTGCTCGACACGCTGTCGATCCACTCGGGCCAGTCGCTGTTCTTCTACGATGCCGCAGCCGCCCGCGAGCGCCTGCAATCCATCCCCTGGGTTCAGGACGTGTCGGTGATGAAGCTCTATCCGGGCACGCTGCGCGTCATCATCGAGGAGCGCGTGCCGGCCGCCCTGTGGCAGCCGTCGATCGATGCGCCGGTGGTGGTGGTCGACAGCGCCGGCAAGGTGATCACCGACCGGCTGGAAACCCGCTACGCCCGCCTGCCGCGCGTGGTCGGCGCCGGCGCCGAGCAGCGCGTCGCCGAGATCACCTCGCTGCTCGACGACGTGCCGGAATTGCAGAAAAAGGTGCGCGCCTCGATGCTGGTGTCGAACCGGCGCTGGGACCTGTTCCTCGACAACGGCGTGCAGGTGATGCTGCCGGAGGCCAATCCGCAGAAGGCGGTGGCCGAACTGGAAGAGACCGACAAGGCGTCGGGCCTCCTTGATCGCGATATCACCGTCGTCGACCTGCGGCTGGCCGACCGGCTGGTGGTCCGCCTCTCCGACGACGCGCGCAAGGCCCGCGACGAGCTGGTGTCGGCGCGCAACAAGGCCCTCAAGAAGCGGGAGCAGGACGCATGACCCACGCCTCCGATTCCCGCGTCCAGCGTATGCGGCCGCTGCCGCCCAAGCGGCCGGTCATCGTGTCGGTGCTCGATGTCGGCACCTCGAAGATCTGCTGCGTCATCGCCCGCCTGACGCCGCGCCCCATCGGCGATGTGTTGCCCGGCCGCACCCACCTGATCGAGGTGCTGGGCTTCGGCTACCAGCGCTCGCGCGGCATCAAGGCCGGCGCCGTGGTCGATCTCGACCAGGCCGAGAAGGCGATCCGCCTCGCCGTCGACGCGGCCGAGCGTATGGCCGGCCTGACCGTCGAATCGCTGATCGTGTCGCTCAGCTGCGGCCGGCTCGGCTCGGAGACCTTCTCGGTCAAGTATGACCTCTCCGGCTCGGAAGTCACCGAGAACGACATCCAGCGGGTGCTGGAGATCGGCTCCTCCTACAAGGTGAAGGACGGCCGCACCGTCGTCCACGCGCTGCCGATCGGCTATGCGCTCGACAGCGACCGCGGCATCCGCGACCCGCGTGGCATGATCGGTTCGGCGCTGTCGGTCGACACCCATCTCGTCTCGGCCGACGCCGTGCCGCTCCGGAACCTCGAGATATCCGTCAACCGGGCGCATCTCGAAGTCGAGACCATGGTGGCGACGCCCTACGCCTCCGGCCTGTCGACGCTGGTCGACGACGAGACGCAGATGGGCGTCGCCTGTGTCGACATCGGCGGCGGCACCACCAAGATTTCCGTGTTTGCCGACGGCCAGTGCGTCCACGTCGATGCCTTCGGTCTCGGCGGCCACCACGTCACCATGGATCTGGCGCGGGCGCTGTCGGCCCGGCTGGTCGACGCCGAGCGCATCAAGGCGCTCTATGGTTCGGTGATCGCCACCGACAGCGACGAGCGCGACATGGTCACCGTCGAGCCGGTCGGCGACGACGACGTCGCCCATCAGGTGACGCGCGCCCAACTCGTCGAGATCATCCGGCCGCGCGTCGAGGAGACGCTGGAGGTGGTGCGCGACCGCCTGCACGCCTCCGGTTTCGCCGGCCGGGTCGGCCGCCGCGTCGTGCTGACCGGCGGCGCCAGCCAGCTCACCGGCCTGCCGGAGCTGGCGCGCAAGGTGCTCGGCCGCAATGTACGGCTCGGTCGGCCGGTCGGCATCGCCGGGCTGCCGGAAGCGGCGCGCGGGGCGGCCTTCGCCACGGCGGTGGGTCTGATGATCTACCCGCAGGTGGCGCAGATCGAGCAGTTTTCCGGGCGGCGCAAGTCGATGGCGCTGGCCGCCAACGGCGGCTTCGTCTCCCGCATGGGGGCGTGGTTCCGGGAGAGTTTCTGAGAACGGGTTTTCCGATCCGGCGGCGGGCCGGCTCGGTGCGTAACAAGCGTAACAGTCAAGTGCGGTTGCAGCGGCGGCCGCTGATCTAGGACAGAGGACGTATCGGCGAGAGCCGCTTGCAGAATGACGAGGCAACCATGACGATTAACCTTAAGATGCCCGACCTCACGGAGCTCAAGCCGAGGATCACCGTCTTCGGCGTCGGCGGTGCCGGCGGCAACGCCGTCAACAACATGATCCAGTCCGGCCTGCAGGGCGTCGAGTTCGTCGTGGCGAACACGGATGCGCAGGCCCTGGCCTCCTCGCGGGCCGAGCGCATCATCCAGATGGGCGTGGCGGTCACCGAGGGCCTTGGCGCCGGTTCGCAGCCGGAAGTCGGCCGCGCCGCCGCCGAGGAAGTGATCGACGAGATCAACGACCATCTGGCCGGCAGCCACATGGTGTTCATCACCTGCGGCATGGGTGGCGGCACCGGCACCGGCGCGGCGCCGGTGATCGCCCGCGCCGCCCGCGAGCACGGCATCCTCACCGTCGGCGTCACCACCAAGCCGTTCCAGTTCGAGGGCGCCCGGCGGATGAAGATCGCCGACGCCGGCATCAAGGAGCTGCAGGCTTCGGTCGACACGCTGATCTGCATCCCCAACCAGAACCTGTTCCGCATCGCCAACGAGCGGACCACCTTCGCCGACGCCTTCGCCATGGCCGACCAGGTGCTCTACTCGGGTGTCGCCTGCATCACCGACCTGATGGTCAAGGAAGGCCTGATCAACCTCGACTTCGCCGACGTCCGCTCGATCATGCGCGGCATGGGCAAGGCGATGATGGGCACCGGCGAGGCGTCCGGCGAGAAGCGCGCCATCCAGGCGGCCGAGGCGGCGATCGCCAATCCGCTGCTCGACGAGGTGTCGATGCAGGGCGCCCAGGGCCTGCTGATCTCGATCACCGGCGGCAAGGACCTCACCCTGTTCGAGGTGGACGAGGCGGCGACCCGCATCCGCGAGGAAGTCGACCAGGAAGCCAACATCATCCTCGGCGCCACCTTCGACGACACGATGGAAGGCATGATCCGCGTCTCCGTGGTGGCCACCGGCATCGAGCCCGAGCTGGTCCGCCAGGAAGCCGTGGTGCGCAATTCCAGCGCCGACGCCGTCGGCCGCGCCGCTCCCCGGCCGGTTCAGGTGACCACCTCGGCGGCCGCTGTGGCGGCGCAGGAGGTGCGGCAGCCTTTTAACCAGCCGGCCGTGCGCCCGGCGGTGATCCGCGAGGCCGCCCAGGCCGCGCCGATCGCCCCGGCGCCCGCGCCGGTTCCGAGCTACACCCAGGCCGCCGCTGCGGCCGCGCAGGTTTCCTCCGTCGAGGCCATCGAGGCGGCGCTGGCGCTGCCCGAAGAGACTTTCGAGCCGGAACCGGTGCGCGCCGTGACGCCGCAGGATCCGCGGGTGTCGATCGAACCCTACGAACCGGCGATGACCCACTACGAGGAGCCGGTCGCCCAGCCGCAGCCGTCGCGTGCCGCCGAGCCGGCGCCGGTGCATCAGCCCTACGTGCCGCCGGTCGCCGAGCGTCCGTCGGCCGCCGTGCAGAGGAGCCGCGTGCCGTCGATCGAGGAGTTCCCGCCGATCGCCCAGCGGCAGGCCGCCTCGGTGCAGGTGCACCCGGAAGACCACGAGGGCGAGCGGCGTCCGCTCGGCCTCCTGCGCCGTCTCGCCACCGTCGGCCTCGGCCGGCGCGAGGACGAGGCGCAGCCCGAGGCGCCGCGCGCCGCCGCCCCGCAGCCGGCCGTGCGGCCGTCGGCGGCCAGCGAGTTCGTCAAGCAGCGTCCGGCCGCCCCGGCGCCGCAGGGCGCCGCCGGCCGCCTCGACCCGCAGGGCCGCATGGCGCCGCAGCCGGCGCCGCGCGCCGCCGACGACGACATGGAGATCCCGGCCTTCCTGCGCCGCAAGTGATCCTGGTCCTAGAGCATTTCCGGTGAAATCCGGTTCACCGGAAATGCTCTATCTCTTTGTTGAGACGCAATTCCGGACGCAAAACCGGTTCCCACTTTTGCTGGAATTGCTCTAGACTGAAACGAACAGGCCCGCGAAGGCGACTTCGCGGGCCTGCTGCTTTCTATGCGGATGTGCTCAGTCGTAGAGAACGGCGGAGATTTCCGGCGTGTCCATGTTGGACTTGTCGTAATAGTAGAAGCCGGTGTCGATGGTCTTGGGCACGGCCTCGCCCTTGACCGCGGCGACGGCCGCCTTGACGGTCTCGTAGCCGATGCCGATCGGGTTCTGGGTGATCGCCCCGGCCATGATGCCGTCGCGGATCGCCTGCTTCTGGGCGGCGCCGGAATCGTAGCCGATGATGACGACGTCGGTACGCCCGGATTCACGGACGCCGTTGACGACGCCGATGGCCGACCCTTCGTTGGCGCCGAAGATGCCCTTCAGATCGGGATTGGCCTGCAGGATCGACTTGGTGATTTCGGTCGACTGCAACTGGTCGCCGGCGCCGTACTGGATCGAGACGATCTCGATGTCCGGATAGGCTTCCTTGATCCGGTTGACGAAGCCGTCGCGCCGGTCGATGCCGGTGCGGGACGTCTGGTCGTGCACGACCACCGCCACCTTGCCCTTGTTGCCGATCAGCCCGGCCATCTTGTCGGCGGCGAGTGCCGCGGCCGCGATGTTGTTGGTCGAGGCGGTGGCCAGAGGGATGTCGCTGTCGACGCCGGAGTCGAAGGCGATCACCGGAATCTTGGCGTCCTGCGCCTGCTTGAGCAGCGGGATGGCGGCCTGGCTGTCGAGCGCCGCGAAGCCCAAGGCGGCCGGGTGCTTGGCAAGCGCCGCGGCGAGCATGTCGATCTGCTTGTCGACCATGGTCTCGTTGTCAGGCCCCTCGAAGGTGACGGTGACATTCAGCTCGGCTGCCGCCTTGTCGGCGCCGGCCTTGACCGCCTGCCAGAACTGATGCTGGAAGCCCTTGGAGATGAGCGGGATGTACAACTTGTCCTGGGCTTGGGCGAAGCCCATCGAGGTGGCCAGAATGGCCGTGGCACCGATGGCGCCGAGCACGTGACGTCTGGTGAACATGTTTTCCTCCTGATGTTGTTCGTTTGAACAGCCGAGCTGCGGAGTATTCTCCTACTCTCTTGTCGTTGCGCCCCTCCTCGGGCGAAGTTCGTCAATTGCCGCGGCGGCGCATCATGTCGGCATAGACGGCGACGATGATGATCGACCCGGTGAGCACCGTCTGCCACTCCTGGGCGACCGACAGGATGCGCAGGCCGTTGAGCAGCACCGACATGATCAGCGCGCCGATGATGGTGCCGAGGATGGTGCCGCGGCCGCCCGACAGCGACGTGCCGCCGATAACCACGGCAGCGATTGCGTCGAGTTCGTAGCCTTGGCCGAGCGCCGGCTGGGCGGAATTGAGCCGCGAGGCGATCAACAGGCCGGCGATGCCGCAGATGGCGCCGGTCAGCGCGTAGATCGCCATCTTCCAGCCGTCTGTGTTGACGCCGGACAGGCGTACGGCTTCCTCGTTGGAGCCCAGCGCGAAGCAGTAGCGGCCGAGAACCGTGCGGCTCAGGACGTAGGACACCGCCCCGGCCACCAGAAACAGGATGAGCACGCCGTTGGGGATCGGCAGTCCCGGCACGACGGCGCCGATCAGCGAACCGGTGGAAATCGTCGGAAAGCTCGGCGTGCCGTTGAAGTAGATCGGCTTGGTGCCGGAGATGACCAGTGACAGTCCCTTGAGGATCAGCATCATGCCGAGCGTGGCGATGAAGGGCGGAATCCGCATCTTGGCGACCAGCGTGCCGGAAATCAGGCCGCAGACCGCGCCGGCGGCGATGGCCGCCACGATGCCGAACGGCAGCGGCAGCCCCCAATAGGTGAGGACCACGCCGGCGATCACCGCGCAGAAGGTCATCAGCGTTCCCACCGAGAGATCGATGCCGCCGGTGATGATGACCAGCGTCGCGCCGATCGCCAGCACGCCGTTGACGCTGGTCGCCTGCAGGATGGCGATGATGTTGGATGTCTGCAGGAAATTGGGCGAGGCCAGGCTGAAGACGACGATCAGCGCCACCAGGCTCGCGAAGGCCAGGAGCTTCTGGTAGGCGCCAGATGATTTCAGTCCCGCATCCCATCCGGGTTTGATCGCGTTGGCGCTCATGCTGCGTGTTCCTTCGAGGTCGTGTCGCGCTGAGTGGCAAGGTGCATGATGTCTTCCTGGCTGGTCGCCGCGCCGCCGGGCAGGATGCCGGTCAGGCGGCCTTCGCACATCACTGCGATGCGGTGGGAGACGCGGAGGATTTCCGGCAGTTCGGAGCTGATGACGATCAGCGCCTTGCCCTGTTCGGCGAGCGAGGCCAGCAGGCGATAGATTTCCGCCTTGGCGCCGACGTCGATGCCGCGGGTCGGTTCGTCGAAGATCAGCACGTCGCAGTCGCGCAGCAGCCACTTGGCGACGACCACCTTCTGCTGGTTGCCGCCCGACAGGAGGCGCACCTCCTGACGGTCCGACGGCGTGCGGATCGCCAGCGAGGCGACATATTTCCGGGCGGCGGTGGCCAGCCCCTTCTCGTCGATCCGGCCGAAGCCGTCGGAGTAGCGCTTCAGCGTCGCCATGCCGATGTTGGCGCGCACGTCCATGCCGAGCGCCAGGCCGAAGTTCTTGCGATCCTCGGACAGGTAGCCGATGCCCGCCTGCACCGCTTCCCGCGGTGAGCGGATATTGCGTGGCTGGCCGTCGACGATGATCTCGCCGCCGTCGCGCGGATCGGCGCCGAAGATGGCGCGCGCCACTTCGGTGCGGCCGGCTCCCATCAGGCCGGCAAAGCCGAGGATCTCGCCCCGTCGCAAGGTAAAGCTGACGTTCTTGATGACGCGGCCGCGCGACAGATTGCGGACCTCCAGCGCCGTCGGCGCATGCGCGAGGTCGGGAACCCTGACGGCCTCGTCGGTCAGCGCCCGCCCCACCATCATCGAGATGATGGTCGACACCGGCGTCTCGGCGGCGCCGACGGTGCCGACGAACTCGCCGTCGCGCATGACGGTCACCCGGTCGGCGATGCGCTTCAGCTCGTCCATCTTGTGCGAGATGTAGACGATGCCCACGCCCTCGGACTTGAGCACGCGGATAATGGCGAACAGCTCGGCAATCTCCGAGTCGGTCAGCGCGGCGGTCGGCTCGTCCATGATCAGGATGCGCGAACGGTTGGAAAGCGCCTTGGCGATCTCGATCATCTGCTGGCGGGCGATGGTCAGCCCGGACACTGGGGTGCGCGGATCGATGTTCATATGGATCGAGGCCAGCGCCGCCGCCGCTCGCCGGTTCAGCTCGCCTTCGTCGAGGCGGCCGAACGACTTGCGCGGCTCGCGGCCGATCATGATGTTCTGCGCCACGGTCAGGTCTTTCATCAGGGACAGTTCCTGATGGATGATGCCGATGCCGAGCGCCTGGGCGGCGCGCGGCCCGGCGACGGTAACCTCCTCGCCGGCGACCTCGATCTTGCCGGCATCGGGCTGATAGATGCCGGCCAGCACTTTCATCAGCGTCGACTTGCCGGCACCGTTTTCTCCCATCAGGGCATGCACTTCTCCCGGCTGTAGTTCGAACCGAGCGTCCCTTAGCGCATGAACGCCGGGAAAATGCTTGTCGATGCCCGTCATCCGGACCAGGTAGCTCATCCCGCCTTCCCCTATCGATCAGTTCTCGGCCGCAAATATCCGGCCAGGTCTCTTGTGGGGGAGGGCGCTTGCCGCGGTGTCCGGCCAAGCAAAGCTGACGCATCCGACCGCACGGAATAGCTGATCGCCGGAACGGCGCAAGCGACCGCATGCCGACAAATGCCGGCCGGACTGTTCGCTACAGCCCATGGGAACAAGTATGGGGCTCATGATGTCGGCGGCCTCCCTTCCGCCTCGTCACAATGTCCTGAATGCTAGTCTAAACGTTTAGAAGAAGCCACCATCCTTTATGATAAGTCAGCCTTCCATACCGTGTGTTTGCTCAATTTTGTTGCATTATTGAGCGCAACAAGCCAAACTCAAGCTAGAAAAAGGTATGAAACGTTTAGAGAAATGGCTTCGATACCAACCAGGACCAATGGTAAGTCAAGGGCCCCGACCATGCTCGACGTAGCAAGGGCCGCGCAGGTGTCGGTCGCCACCGTCTCGGCGCTGATCAACGGTACCACCAAGGTCAGTCCCGCGCTGACGCAGCGCATCGAAGCGGCCATTTCCGCCATCGGGTACGAGCGCAACGCCATCGCGCGCAGCCTGAAGCTCGGCGCCACCAAAACGATCGGGCTTTTGGTGACCGACATCCGCAATCCGTTCTTCGCCGACATCGTGGCAACCATCCAGTATGCCCTCAACCGGGTCGGCTACGCAGTCATGGTGTGCAGCAGCGACGAAGACACCGCGTTGCAGGACATGCAGGTCAAGCTGCTGCTCGATCGCGCCGTCGATGGCCTGATCATCGCGCCGGCCGGTGAAGACGTCATGCTGAAGGATTTCCTGGCCTCGGTTCGTCGGCCGATGGTGATCATCGATCGCACGTGCGAGGGGCTGGACGTCGACACCGTCACGCTTGACAACCGCAAGGCCGTGCTCGATGCGACGAGCTACCTGATCGGTCTGGGGCATCGCCGCATTGGCTACATCGCCGGTCCGTTGATCACCTCGACCGGTCGTGACCGCCTGGCCGGCTATCGCGATGCTCTGGCGATGGCGGCGCTTCCCTATATCGACGAATTTGTTCAGGACGGTGATTCCCGCGAGGCAGGCGGCTATCGCGCCGCAATGCAGCTACTCACCCAGCGGGACCGGCCGAGCGCCATCTTCTCGGCCAACAACCTGATGACCATCGGCGCCATGCGGGCCATCCGCGACGCAGGGCTTTCCTGCCCCGACGACATATCGGTCGCCTGCTTCGATGATTTTCCCTGGGCCGACGTATTCCGCCCGCACCTGACCACCATCGCCCAGCCTGTGCAAGCCATAGGCGAGCATGCCGCCAGGTTGCTTCTCGACCGCTTGTCCGCAAAGGCCGACGAGGTGCCTCGCCGGCTGGTGATGCAAGGCCGGCTGATCGTCCGCGAATCCTGCCGGGCGCTGGCAAGGCCCTGACCCCGGATCGCCCTGCGCCCTGATGGACGCAGTGGGACGATCCGGGCTTTCGTTGTCACATCACATTTCCCGGAACCCGGATGCCACCAGCCGGTCCGACGCCTTAGCCGAAAGCCAGCCGCAGCAGGGCGACGAGACCGACGCCGACCACCACCACGCCGATCAGCGGCAGGCGGAAGGCGAGGAGCAGCGTTGCGAGGCCGGCGGCGGCCTCGATCGGCCCGGACAGGACGATCGGTGCCACGACGGCCACCAGCACGGCGGGCGGCAGCGCGTCGAGCGCCACGCGCACCGGGCCGGACTTCGGCAGCCGGTCGGCGATCAGGAAGCCGGCGATGCGCGTGAGGTAGGTGACGATGCCCATCGCCAGGATGGCGGCGAGATTGACGGGATCGATGGTCACGGCATCGTCTCCCCGGCGGCGGTCGGTGTGGCGCGCGGCGCGGCGAGCACGGCGGCGACGATGCCGGCCAGCGCTCCGGCGATGACGTACCAGGCGCCGGGCACGGTGGCATGGACGACGACGGCAACGATGGCGCTCGCCGCCAGCACCGGGCCGGTGCGGCGGGCGCCCTTCCAGAAGCCGAGTGCCAGGGCGATGAAGATGGCCGGGAAGGCGAAGTCGAGTCCCAGCGCCTCCGGATGCTCGAGGTGGGCGCCGAGCAGCGTGCCCAGCACCGAGGCGACCTGCCAGAAGCCGAAAAGCGTCAGCGCCACGGTGAAGTAGAAGGCGCGGCTGATCGGCTGGTCGATGGCGCGGCGCTCGCTGAGCGCCCAGGCCTCGTCGGTGAGCAGGAAGGCGGCCAGCGGCCGCAGGCGGCCGAAATGGGCGATCTTGCCCGACAGCGAGGCGCCCATCAGCACATGGCGAAGGTTGACGAGCAGCGCCATCAGCGCCAGCGCGGCGATCGGCGCCGGCTGGCTCCACAGGCCGACGGCGATCAGCTGCGACGAGCCGGCGAAGACGATCGACGACATGGCCAGCATCTCGGCCGGGCTGAGGCCCTTGGCCGTCGCCTGCTGGCCGAGAATGAGCGCGAAGGGCACGACGGCGACTACGGGCGGAAAGACGGCGATCAGCCCGGCGCGAACGTCGGCGAGAGGTGAGGTTGTCATGGTCCAGCCTTCCTTTAGGTCATTAATGCTGACCTTTATAGGTCAGCGCTTATGACCTAGTCTGCGGGCGCTGTCCACCCGAAAAGCGCAATATCCGCCAATTTCACCGGGATGGACCGCAATAATCCTAAAGGATGCGGTCGCTGGTGGTGCGCGTCACGCCGGCGGCGGCGAGATCGGCCCAGGCGCGCTTCAGCGAGCCGCGCAGGTCGATGGCGCGGCAGGCGTCCTCGATCACCGCGACGCGGAAGCCGGCGTCGGCGGCGTCGAGGGCGGTCCAGGCGACGCAATAGTCGGTGGCGAGGCCGACGACGTGCACCTCCTCGACGCCGCGCTCGCGGAGATAGCCGGCAAGGCCGGTCAGTGTCGTGCGGTCGGCCTCGCGGAAGGCGGAGTAGCTGTCGACGCCGGCGTGCCAGCCTTTGCGGATGATCAGTTGAGCCGGGGTGACGCGCAGGTCCGGATGCAGATCGGCGCCGGGCGTGCCCTGCACGCAATGGTCGGGCCACAGCACCTGCGTGCCGTAGGGCATCTCGGTGGTGTCGAAGGGCTCGCGATCGTGATGGGCGGAAGCGAAGGAGGCGTGCCCCTTGGGGTGCCAGTCCTGGGTGACCACCACCTGCTCGTAGCGGGGCACCAGCGCGTTGATCACCGGCACCACCTCGGCGCCGCCGCCGACCGCCAGCGGGCCGCCGGGGCAGAAGTCGTTCTGGACATCGACGACGATGAGGGCGGTGGCGGACGAGGGCATGGCGGGACTCCGAGCGGAATGTTCGGAGCGAGTTTATGGCATTCGCCCGAGGAGGCGGCAAGCGCCGGACACGACCTTGGCGAGCGCTTCGCTCCCTACAGGGACTTCTTCATGGGCTGGCCGGGCAGCCTTCCCCAGAATTGGGGTTCGCCGGCATCCTCATACCCGGCCGCCAGGTAGAAGACATGGGCGGTGCGGGTGCTGGTCAGCGTACTTTGGGTGCATCCCTGGTTGCGAAGACAGGCTTCAAGCGACGCGAGAATCGCCTTGCTGACGCCTTTGAAGCGGGCCTCCGGCGCCACATAGTTCAGGGTGATCACGCCGCCGCGGGAAGCCCCTCCGACTCCGAGGATGAGTCCACCCTCTTCGGCCACCACGATGCGTCCGTCCGGAGCTTCGATCCACGATCGCACCTTGTTCGGCGTCTTGTTGCCGAGCCACTGGCCGAGCGCTTGCTCGTCCCCGCCATGATCGAGGGTGCATAGTTCCCGGATGGACCGGCTGAGAACCGAAGCGGCTGCTTCGGCATCCGTGACGGTGGCGGGTCGGATCAGCATCCGGCTTGCTCCTTCCGAAACGCCGTTGGGGCTCAGTGCCCCTTCAGCAGCCGCTCGGCGGCGGCGCGGGCTTCCTCGGTGATGCGGCTGCCGGCCAGCATGCGGGCGATCTCCTCGCGGCGGTGGCTGGCGGGCAGTTGCGCCACCGAAGTGGCGACGCGGGCGCCGTCGTCGACGCTGTCCTTGGCGATCAGGAAATGATGATCGGCACGGGCGGCCACCTGCGGCGCGTGGGTGACGGAGAGCACCTGCACCTTGCGGGAAAGCCGCGCGAGGCGGGTGCCGATCGCCTCGGCCACGGCGCCGCCGACGCCGGTGTCGATCTCGTCGAAAACCAGTGTCGAGGCCGAGCCCTTGTCGGCCAGCGACACCTTGAGCGCCAAGAGGAAGCGGCTGAGTTCGCCGCCCGAAGCCACCTTCATCATCGGCCCCGGCCGGGTGCCGGGATTGGTCTGCACCCAGAATTCCAGCGTGTCGATGCCGTCGGCGGTGCGCGTCTCCGGGTCGGCGAGCTGGTTGACGATGAAGCGGGCGCGCTCGAGCTTCAGGGCCGGCAGTTCGGCGCCGACGGCGTCCTCCAACTGGCGGGCCGCCTTCTCGCGCGCGGCGGACAGCTTCAGGGCCAGCCGGTCGTAGTCGGTGCGCGCCGTGGTCGCCGCTTGGGCAAGCGCGTGGAGCCGGTCTTCGCCGGCGTCGAGGTCGGCGAGATCGGTGGCCATGCGGGCGGAAAGCGCCCCCAGTTCGTCGGGCGGTACCGAGTATTTGCGGGCGGCGGCGCGGATGGCGAACAGCCGCTCCTCGGTGCGTTCCAGCTCGGCCGGATCGAAGTCGGCGGCGCGCAACGCCGCCTCGAAGACGGCGCGAGCGTCTTCCAGCGCGTCGAGCGCCGTGGAGATCGATTGCAGGGCCGGGCCGGCCAGCACCGCCACCTCGCCCTTGCGTTCGAGGCGGCGCATCAGGCCGGACAGCTCCGGCACCGGTGATCCCGAGCCGTTGAGATAGTCGTGGGCCTCGCGCAGGTCGACGGCCACCTTCTCGGCGCGCATCATCTCCTGCCGGCGCTCGGCGAGCGCCGTCTCCTCACCCGGCTCGGGCGCGAGCTTCTGCAACTCCTCGACGGACGCGCGCAGGTAGTCGCCCTCGCGGCGGGCGTCGGCGATGCGGCGTTCGAGGTCGGCCAGCGCCTTCTCGGCGTCGCGCCAGGCACGGTGGGCAACGGCGACCGCCTTCACTTCCGTCTCGAGGCCGCCGAAGGCGTCGATCAGGCCGCGATGGATGGCCGGATCGACCAGCGCCCGGTCGTCGTGCTGGCCGTGGATCTCCACCAGCGCGGCGCCGAGCTGGCGCAAGAGGTTGGCGGACACCGCCTGATCGTTGACGAAGGCGCGAGTGCGGCCGTCGGCGGTCTGGACGCGGCGGACGATCAGTTCGCCGTCGTCATCGATGGCGTTGTCGGCGAGCAGCCGCCGCGCCGGATGGCCGGCCGGCAGATCGAAGACGGCGGTGATCTGGCCCTGGTCGGCACCGTGCCGGACGAGGCCGGCGTCGCCGCGCCCGCCGAGGGCGAGCGACAGCGCGTCGAGCAGGATGGACTTGCCGGCGCCGGTCTCGCCGGTCAACACGGTCAGACCGTCGGAGAAGGCGATCTCAAGCCGCTCGATCAGCACGATGTCGCGGATTGCGAGCGTCTGAAGCATGGCTTTCCGTCAGAGCAGGGCGGCCTTGAATGCCTTGGAGATCCAGGACTGGCTGTTTTCGCGCGGCTCGAGGCCGTTGGTATTGAGGAGCTTATAGGCATCCTTGTACCAGCGGCTGTCAGGATAGTTGTGGCCGAGCACGGCAGCGGCGGTCTGTGCCTCGTCAACGATACCCATGGCGTAATAGGCCTCGGTGAGACGCTCGAGCGCTTCCTCGATGTGGCGCGTCGTCTGGTACTCCTGCACCACCGTCTTGAAGCGGTTGATGGCGCCGATGTACTGGCGGCGGGCCAGATAGTAGCGGCCGACTTCCATCTCCTTGCCGGCCAGCTGGTCGCGGGCGATGTCGAGGCGCTTGCGGCCCTCGGCGGCATACTGGCTGTCGGGGTAGCGGTCGACCAGCTCCTGCATGGCCTGCATGGCCTGCTGCGTCGCCTTCTGGTCGCGGGTGATGTCCGGCATCTGGTTGAAGTAGGACTGCGCGATCATCCACTGGGCGTAGGCGGCGTCTTCCGAGCCGGGATAGAGCGCCAGGTAGCGCTTGGCCTGGGTGATGGCCTCGGTGAAGTTGCCGCGCGTGTAGTTGGTGTAGGTGGTCATGATGAGGGACTTGCGCGCCCACTCCGAGTAGGGATGCTGCTCGTCGACCTCCTGGAACTTCTTGGTGGCGTTCTTGTAGTCGCCCTGCTGCAGATAGGCGATGCCGGCGTTGTAGGACTGCTCCGCCGGGATTTCGACGAAGGGCTCCAGCGGCTCCTTGGACGAACAGCCGCCAAGGGCGACGGCGCCTCCGAGGAGAGCGAGCAAGGCGGCCACACGAACGAAACTCTGCCTCATGAAAACCCCATCACCGAACGCGGGCCTTTGGCGGCCGCCCATCCATCACGCCGTGTCCACCTGCGGCTCCGCCCGGCGCCGGGCGCACGACCCACCGCCCCGGCGCGAGTCAGCCCACCCCGGACAACAGGAAGCTCTTTTATCGCAAAGCCGTCGCGGATGCTACGTGCCCGTGATGTTCGGCCACATTATGGCGGTGGGGCGGCGAGCCGACGATCAGTCGCGCGAGGGCGCCAACGCCGCCGCCTGCAGGATGCCACCGGCCTGTTCGCGGACGGTCATGGGATCGTGGACGATCTCGAAGGCGGACGCGTCGGCGACCAGCGCCTTGACGGCCATCCAGTTGAGCTTGTGGCCGCCCTTGTAGGAGCGGAAGTGGCCGATGAACGGCATGCCGATCAGTGCGAGGTCGCCGACCGCGTCGAGCGTCTTGTGACGGGCGAACTCGTCGGTCCAGCGCAGGCCCTCGGGGTTGAGGATGCGGCCGTCGCCGATCGCCACCGAATTCTCCAGCGACGAGCCGAGCGCGAAGCCCATCTTCCACAGCTTCTCGACGTCGGCCATGAAGCCGAAGGTGCGGGCGCGGGCGACGTCGCGGGCGAAGGTCTGCGGGGCGAGGTCGAGCACGTAGGACTGACGGCCGATCAGCGGATTGGAAAAGTCGATGGTGACGTCGTAGCGGGTGCCGTCGTGCGGCAGGAATTCCAGCACGGCGTCGCCGACCTCGAGCCGCACCGGCTTGACGACGCGCAACAGCTTGCGCGGGGCGGCGAGGCGGCGCAGGCCGGCCTCGGTCAAGAGGTCGAAGAAGATGGCCGAGCAGCCGTCGGCGATCGGCATTTCCGGGCCGTCGATTTCGACGACGACATTGTCGACGCCGAAGGCGGCCAGCGCCGCCATCAGATGCTCGATGGTGGCTACGGTGCGGCCGCCGATGCCGATCATGGTGCAGAGTTCGGTGGCCACCACATGGTCGTGGCGGGCGGCGATCTCCACCTCCTCGCCGTCGGTGCGCACGAAGACGATGCCCCGGTCGGCCTCGGCGGGATGCAGGACGATGGTCGCCGGCTTGCCCGAATGGACGCCGATGCCGGAAAACCGGACGCTTTCGCCGAGAGTGGTCTGCTTGCCGTAGGACGTGCGCATCAAATACTTCCGAAAGAGCCAATGGCGCCTGCTGCCGCCGGGCTGACATGCCGATCCGGCACATTTTCATAAAACACGAGGCGGCGTTCCAGGAAAGTCACTCTTTCTTACCGAGTGTTACGTCGGCGAACGTCCATTTTCTCCTTGTCGTTCAAGGGGATGTCGAGGGGGGCTCCCGCGCGGTGAAAAACCGCGCAGGAGGAGGCGAGAGGGGCGAATCGTCAGCTCACGCCGAAAGCGGCGCCGTCGCGGCGACCAGCCAGGCGCGATCGGCCTCGTTGTCGATCAGCGGCAGCAGCTTGTCCCGCACCTCGGCGTGGTAGGCGTCGAGCCAGACGTGTTCGCGCGGCGCCATCAGTTCCGGGCGGATCAGCCGGCGGTCGATGGGGGCGAGCGTCACCGTCTCGAAGCCCATCATCGGCCGTTCGCCGCCGTCGATCGCCTCGGGGGCGGTGACGATGACGAGATTCTCGATGCGGATGCCCCAGGCGCCGGCCTTGTAGTAGCCGGGCTCGTTGGAGAGCAGCATGCCCGGCTCCAGCGGTACGTGGCCGGCCTTGGCGATGCGGGCCGGCCCCTCGTGGACGGAGAGATAGTGGCCGACGCCGTGGCCGGTGCCGTGGTCGAAGTCGAGGCCGGCTTCCCAGAGCTTCTCGCGGGCGAGGATGTCGAGATGGGCGCCAGTGGTGCCCTTGGGGAAGCGGGTCAGCGCCAGGCGGATGTGACCGATCAGCACGCGGGTGAAGCGGTCGGCCATCTCCTCGGTCGGCGTGCCGACGATCATCGTGCGGGTGATGTCGGTGGTGCCGTCCTGATATTGGGCGCCCGAATCGACCAGCAGGATGCCGTTCGGCTCCACCTTGCGGTTGGAGGCGGTGCTGACGTGATAATGCGGAATGGCGGCGTTGGGGCCGGCGCCGGCGATCGTGTCGAAGGAGATGTCGCGCAGGGCGCCGGTGGCGACGCGGAATTCCTCGAGCTTCTTGGTGACGGCGATTTCGTCGAGCCCGCCCTTCGGTGCCTCGCGGTCGATCCAGGCGAGGAAGCGCACCATGGCGACGCCGTCGCGGACGTGGGCGGCGCGGATGCCGGAAAGCTCGGTGGGGTTCTTCAGCGCCTTGGGCAGCACGACCGGGTCGGCGCCGGCCACCACCTTGCCACCGCCGGCCTCGATGCGGCGGGCCACCTCGTAGGCGGCCGACGCCTTGTCGACCAGCACCGGGCAGGCGAGTGCCGACAGCGCCGGGGCGAAAGCGGCCGGCGGCTCGACGGCGGCGATCTGCTCGAGGCGATCGCGGACGGTATTGTCGAGCTTGCCGCCGTCGATGAACAGCGACGGCCGGCCCGCCTTGCGCAGGATGGCGAAGGACAGCGCCTCCGGCGTGTGCGGCACGTCCTCTCCCCGGATATTGAAGGCCCAGGCGATGGAATCGGGGCGTGTCAGTATGGCGGCGTCGGCTCCAGCCTTGGCGATCGCCTCGCCGAGGCGGGCCAGCTTGGCTTCGGCACTCTCTCCGGCAAGGCTGTCCGGGAACAGCGACACGCGGCCTTGCGGCGGGGCCGGCCGGTCGGTCCAGACGGCGTCGACCGGGTTGCCCTCGGTGGCGACCAGTTCGGCGCCGGCGGCGGCCAGCGCCGTCTGGAAGCGCTCGACCTCGGCGGCGGTCATCAGCCAGGGGTCGAAGCCGATGCGGTCGCTCTTCCCGACGACGGTCTTCAGCCAGTCGTGCGGCGGTTCCTCGACGAGATGATGCGGCTCGATGACCTCGAGATCGACCTGCTCGCGCACCTGCAAGGTATAGCGGCCGTCGACGAAAATGGCGGCGCGGTCCTTGAGCACCACGGCGAGGCCGGCCGAGCCGGCGAACCCGGTCAGCCAGAGGAGGCGGCGGGCCGAGGCAGGGATGTATTCGCCCTGATGCTCGTCGGCGAGCGGCACCAGGAAGCCCTGAAGGCCGCGCCGATCGAGTTCGGCCCGCAAGGCGGCCAGCCGCGTCTTGCCGTGGCCGGGATCGTTGACGTTGTCGAAAGTCTGGAACACCTCTGTCACTCCGCCATGCTCGAATGGCGGGAGTTGTGGCTCCGGCCTCTGCCTCCCGTCAAGCCTGGATCGGCTTCGCCGTTCACGCTTCCGGCAGGATTCCGGCAGCCGAAGCCGGTTGCGGCGAAAGGGAGGCAACAGCCATGAGGCTCCCGCAGGGGAGGCCTGCGTCATCACTCGTTTATACTAAAGTAGTAGACCGCTAACATGAGAGGAGTTCGGAGGGCTGGTTTCGCGTCCCATGAGGATAACGGCGCTTTTGTGAACGGTCGGCGTGAGCCGACGGCAGTCAAGAGGTGCTAGAATGAGCCGATTTACCCCGACCACCGCCCCGTCCAATCGCAGCGGTCTCATCCGCCGGACCTACGAGACCACGCTCGGCACGCGCGAGCGGCAGGCCCAGCGCTATCTGGCCCCTTATCTCACGTCGCTCGACGATCAGGCGGCGCGCGAGCATGGCCATCGGTCCGCCGGCGTCAAGCGGGCGGCCGACGCCGCATTGTGAGAGGTACGCCTCAGCCGGCGTAGCGCAGCACCAGCGTGCTCCACTCGTCCTTGATGAGGTGCTGCTCGCCGGCGAAGCCCTGCGCCTCGAAGGCGGCCTGCACGTCGTCGGCCTGCGTCCGGAGGATGCCGGAGAGCACCACGGCGGCGCCCGGCAGGACGTGGGCGCGGAAGTCCGGCGCCAGCATCTTCAGGGGATCGGCGAGGATGTTGGCGACGACGAGGTCGAATTTCTGCCCGATGATGGCCGGATGATCGAAGCCGGCCGCCGTCACCGCCGTGACGAGGGGCGCGGCGCCGTTGATTTCGGCATTCTCCAGCGCGATGTCCACGGCCAGGGGGTCGATGTCGGAGGCGAGCACCGGCCGGCCGGTGGCCAGCGCGATGCCGATGGCCAGCACGCCCGAGCCGGTGCCGAGATCGAACACGTTGTCGAAGCGGGCGGCGGCGAGAAGGTCGGTCAGCGCCGTGAGGCAGCCCCAGGTGGTCGGATGATGGCCGGTGCCGAAGGCCTGGTTGGCCTCGATCTGCAAGCCGATCAGATCCTTGGGGATATGGTCGCGGTCGTGGGCGCCGTGCACCACGAAGCGGCCGGCCACCACCGGCTTCAGCCCTTCGAGGCTTTTCGCCACCCAGTCGACGTCCTCCGGCACCGGCTCGACGGTCAGTCCGGCGGCCTCGATCATCCCTTCAAGGGCGGCGCGGGCGGCCGTCTCGATCTCCCCCGCGCCGTCGGCGAAGAAAAATCCGTCCACCGCCCAGCCGCCGTCCGTCTCGTACCAGGAAACCGGCCCCTCTTCCTCGAAGGCGGCCTCGATGGCGTCGGCGATCGCCTCGGCGCGGGCCGCGTCGGCGGTGGGAACGTGAATCTGATACTGGCGCATGACGGTTCCTGAGACGGCTGCCGGGGCAGGGTTCCTGCGCTTTAGTCGGTGCCCCGGATCTTGTCAAAGCGGAACCGCATTGCCGCGATCGGGCAACCGCCGGCAATGTGAGAGATCACGCCATCACCGTCCGACGCCGGAGGGCGCCGGACGGGCGGCGGTGCCTACTTCTTCGGCGGCACGTAGCCGGCCGGCGTGGCGTCGGTGATGCGACCGTCGGTGTAGGGCGTGTAGGGATTGTGGGTGGTCAGGTATTCGGCCACCACGTCCTCGAGATTGGGGCCGTAGTCATAGGCGTTGGCGGCCTTCTCGGCGAACACCTTGAAGCCGTCGCCGCCGCCGCGGACATAGTTGTTGGTGACCACGGTATAGGTCTTGGCCGGATCGAGGGGCACGAAGGCGTCGCCTTCCCTGACCTCGACGGCGGTGACGCGGCTGCCGACCGGCTGCGAGCGGTCGAAGCTGTATTTCAGGCCCGACACCTGCGGGAAGCGGCCGGCCCCCTCGTCGACCTGGCTGACGCCGTTCTCCAGCGCTTCCTTGATGCCGGCGCCGTCAATCTGGAACGTGGCGAGCGTGTTCTGGAACGGCAGCACCGTCAGCACCTCGCCCATGCTGACGTCGCCGGCGTCGATCGACGCCCGCAGGCCGCCGCCGTTGGCGATCGACAGGGTGACGCCCTGGCCGGCGACGCGGGCCAGCGCCGCGTCGGCAACGAGGTTGCCCATCGAGCATTCGACGGCGCGGCAGGAAGTGCGGTCGCCGTCGACGGCCGCCGTCGTGGCGCCCACCACCTTGGCCTTGATTTCCTCGAGCGGCTTGCCGAGTTCGGCGACCCGCGCCGCATAGCCTTCGTCCGGCGTCACCGAGGCGTCGAGCAGTTTCGGCGCGCCGGTCGCCGAGGTGACGACGCCCTTGTCGTCGAAGGTGACGGTCAGATCGCCGAGATATTTGGAATAGGCGTAGGCGGTGACGATCGGCACCTCGACGCCGGACGGGTTCTTGACCAGCGTCGGATAGGGGCCGGCCGCCTTGTCGTCGGTGGAGGACAGATAGGTGTGGCTATGGCCGCCGACGATGACGTCGATGCCGTCGACCTTCGAGGCGATTTCCTGGTCCTTGAGGTAGCCGACGTGGGTGAGGGCGACGATCTTGTCGACGCCCGCCGCCTCGATCTCCTTCACGGCCTTCTGGAGATAGGCGATCTCGTCCTCGAAGGTGATGTCCTTGCCGGGCGACGAGGTTTCGGCGGTGTCGGTGGCCAGCACCGAGACGATCGCCACCTTCTGGCCGCCGATCTCCTTGATGACGTAGCCCTTGTACTTGTCGTCGAGCAGCGAGCCCTTGGCGGCGATGGTGTTGCCGGAAATGATCGGGAACTTCACGGCACCGATCAGCTTGTCGAGTTCGGCCGGGCCGTCGTCGAACTCGTGGTTGCCGATGGCCATGGCGTCGAAGCCGATGCCGTTCATGAACTCGGCGATCGGGCCGCTCTTGAAGGTGCTGTAGTAGAGCGAGCCCTGGAACTGGTCGCCGGCGTCGAGCACCAGCAGGTTGGCGCCGGCAAGCTCCTGGCGCTTGCCGTCGATGGCGCTTTTGACGCGAGCGATGCCGCCGAAGCACTCATTCGCCTCGGCCTCCTTGGCCGAACAGGTGGAATCGAATGCGTTGATCGGCTCGATGCGCGAATGCAGGTCGTTGATGTGCAGGATGGTGAGCTGGAAGTCGGCCAGCGCCGTTCCCGCCGAAAAGGCGAGCGCGGCGGCCGAGAGAACGCCGATGGTCAGTCTGTTGGTCATGCTCGTGTCTCCCCCGTGGCGCGGCGCCGGTCAAAAGGCCGTCGCGCAATCAAGCCGGAACATAAGTCAACCGGATGACATCCTGATCGATGCGGTCGCAGGCCACAAGCCGGAGCGGCGGCCGGGCGGCGGCGAAATACGGTTTGCCGCCACCGAGCACGACGGGGTGGACATAGAGGCGATATTCGTCGATCAGGCCGAGATCGGTCAGACTGTGCGCCAGATCCGGCCCGCCGACCTCGATCTCCCCGGCACGCTCCGCCTTGAGCCGGCGTATGGTCGCCTCGATGTCATCGCCGATCAGCGTGGCGTTGGGACCGATCGACTTCAGCGAGCGCGAAACGATCCACTTCGGCTGGCGCCGCCAGGCAACGGCAAAGTCGCGCTCCGCCGCGTCCCACTCGGGATGATCGTCGTCCCAGTAGCGCATGATCTCGTAGAGGCGACGGCCGTAGAGGCTGCCCGTCTGACCGCGTGCTTCCTCGATGAAGTGCTGGAAAAGGGTTGGGCCGGGCGCAAACGCCGTGTGGTCAACATATCCGTCCAGGGACAGGTTCATTCCGAAGACCAGCTTCGCCATGATGCAAATCCTTCGTCGGCTTGCTTCAAACCTTGTCGAGGAAGCTGTCGACCACCCGTTTCTGACCGGCCTTGTCGAAATCGACCGTCACCTTGTTGCCGTCGACGGCAGCGACCGTGCCGGGACCGAACTTGACGTGGAACACCCGGTCGCCGGTCGCAAACTTCGGTTCGCCCGATACCACCGACTTGGCGATCAGCTCGCCCTCGATCAGCTTCGGCTGGCCGCGACCATAAGCCGACTGGGCCGGCGAGGAGAAGCCGCGGCCGTTGGGGCCGTTCGCCTTCTGCGCCTTCTGGGCGCGCTGCCAGCCGGGCGTGCCGTAGTTGGACTGGAAGCGCTCGACGCTGTCGAAGCGCGAGGCGCCATAGGGGTTCTGGCGGCCGTAGGAGGAGCCGTAACCGCCGTAGGCGCTGCCAGTCTCCTTGATCTCGACATGGGCGGCCGGCAACTCATCGAGGAAACGCGAGGGGATCGACGACTGCCAGGAGCCGTGGATGCGGCGGTTGGAGGTGAACCAGATCAGGCAGCGCCGTTTGGCGCGCGTCAGTCCGACGTAGGCGAGGCGGCGCTCCTCTTCCAAACCGGCGCGGCCGCCCTCGTCGAGGGCGCGCTGATGCGGGAACAGGCCCTCCTCCCATCCGGGCAGGAACACGGTGTCGAATTCCAGGCCCTTGGCCGAATGCAGCGTCATGATGGAGACGGCGTCCAGCTCCTCGCCGGCGTCGCGGTCCATCACCAAGGATATGTGTTCGAGAAAGCCTTCCATGCTCTCGAACTCGTCCATGGAGCGGATCAGCTCCTTGAGGTTCTCCAGCCGGCCCGGCGCCTCGGCCGAGCGGTCGTTCTGCCACATGGCGGTGTAGCCGCTCTCGTCGAGGATCAGTTCGGCCAGTTCGGTGTGGCGCATGGTGGGAATCAGATCGCGCCAGCGGCCGATGCTGTCGAGGAAGTCGCGCAGGGCGGTGCGCGTCTTGCCCTTCAGCTCCTCGGTGGCCACGAGCTGCTGCGTCGCCTCGGTCAGCGGCACGCCCTCGGCCCGGCCGTAGTCGTGCAGGGTGCGGACGGAGGTGTCGCCGATGCCGCGGCGCGGCGTGTTGACGATGCGCTCGAAGGCGAGGTCGTCGGCCGGCTGCATGACGATGCGGAAATAGGCGAGGGCGTCGCGGATTTCGGCCCGCTCGTAGAAGCGCGGGCCGCCGATCACCCGGTAGGGGATGCCGGAGGTGACGAAGCGGTCTTCAAACTCGCGCATCTGGAAGGAGGCGCGCACCAGGATGGCGATGTCGTTGAGCGGCGTGCCGGTTCGCTGGAACCGCTCGATCTCGTCGCCGATCGACCGGGCCTCCTCCTCCGAATCCCAGGCCGAGGCGACGAACACCTTGTCCTCGTCGTCCGACTGCGGCAGGTCGGTGAACAGCGTCTTGCCGAGCCGCGCCTCGTTGTGGGCGATCAGGTGCGAGGCGGCGCCGAGGATGTGGGCGGTGGAGCGGTAGTTGCGCTCAAGCCGGATCACCTTGGCGCCCGGAAAGTCGCGTTCGTAACGCAGGATGTTGTCGACTTCGGCGCCGCGCCAGCCGTAGATCGACTGGTCGTCGTCGCCGACGCAGCAGATGTTGTGCGAGCCCTGAGCGAGAAGACGCAGCCAGAGATACTGGACGACGTTGGTGTCCTGGTACTCGTCGACCAGGATGAAGCGGAAGCGCTTGTGATAGTCGGCGAGCACGTCCGGGTTCTGGCGCAGGAGCGTCACGGTCTCCAGGAGGAGGTCGCCGAAGTCGACGGCGTTCAGCACCTTGAGGCGCGCCTGATAGTCGGCGTAAAGCTCGCGGCCGCGACCGTTGACATAGGCGCGCGCCTCGCCCTCGGGGATGTCGGCCGGCCTCAGGCCCTTGTTCTTCCAGCCGTCGAGCGCGGAGGCGAACTGGCGGGCCGGCCAGCGCTTCTCGTCGATGCCCTCGGCCTGGATCAACTGCTTGATCAGGCGGATCTGGTCGTCGGTGTCGAGGATGGTGAAGTTGCTCTTCAGGCCGACCAGCTCGGCGTGCTTCCTCAGCATGCGCACGCCGATCGAGTGGAAGGTGCCTAGCCAGGGCATGCCCTCGACGACGCCGCCGACCAGCTGGCCGACGCGCTCCTTCATCTCGCGCGCCGCCTTGTTGGTGAAGGTCACCGCCAGAATCTGCGACGGGAAGGCGCGGCGCGTCGCCAGGATGTGGGCGATGCGGGTGGTCAGCACGCGCGTCTTGCCGGTGCCGGCGCCGGCCAGCACCAGTACCGGGCCGTCCAGTGTCTCGACCGCCTCGCGCTGCTCGGGATTCATGCCCTGAAGGTAACCGCCGGCGGCGCCCGGCCGGGCGGCGGCCATGGCGCGGGCGGCGATGCCCAGCGAGGGCGAGGCGTCGAAATCGGTGTCGTCGTGATTCTGGGAAGCGGTCATGACGAGAACAATAGAGCAACGGCGCGGCGGTTGCGAGACCGGCCGTCGATTTTCGGTTCCGTGGCGATGACTCAGAGCCCCCTGATCCGTTCGAGCCAGGCGTCCTCGTCGATCACCTCGATGCCGAGTTCGGCCGCCTTGGTCAGCTTGGAGCCGGCGCCGGGGCCGGCGACGACGAGATCGGTCTTCTTCGACACCGAGCCGGCCACCTTGGCGCCGAGCCGCTCGGCGGTGGCCTTGGCCTCGTCGCGGGTCATCTTCTCCAGCGAGCCGGTGAACACCACGGTCTTGCCGGCCACCGGGCTGCCGGTGGTCACCGGCGCCTCGGCGTCGAGCGGCGTGATCTCGGCGAGCAGCGCGTCGATGGCAGCGAGGTTGTGCGCTTCGCCGAAGAAGTCGGTCAGCGCCTCGGCCACCACCTTGCCGACGCCGTCGATGGCGTTGAGTTCGGCCAGCGCCTCCGGATCGCCGGAGGCGGCCGTCTTCATGGCGGCGTAGAAGTGATCCCACGAGCCGTAGGCGCGGGCCAGCAGCTTGGCGTTGCCCTCGCCGATGTGGCGGATGCCCAGGCCGAAGATCAGCCGGTGCAGGTCGATCCTGCGCCGCGCCTCGATGCTCTCGAACAGGTTCTTGACCGAAGTGGCGCCGAAGCCGGGGAAGTTGGCGAGACGGTTGAGGCCGGTCGCCTCTCGACGCTCCAGCGTGAAGATGTCGACCGGCGTGTGAATGCAAAGATGAGCGTCGTCGAGGGCGTGGAAGAACTCGATCTGCCGGTCGCCGAGACCTTCGATGTCGAAGGCGTTGCGCGAGACGAAATGCTTGAGCCGCTCCACCTGCTGCGCCGGGCAGACGAGGCCGCCGGTGCAGCGGCGGACGGCGTCGACCTTGCCGGTCTTCTCGTTGGTCTCGCGCACGGCATGGCTGCCGCAGCGCGGGCAGACGGTGGGAAACCGGTAGGGCTCGGCATCGGCCGGCCGCATTTCCAGCCGCACGTCGACCACCTGCGGGATGACGTCGCCGGCCCGCTGGATCACCACCGTGTCGCCGACGCGGATGTCGCGGCCGTCGCGCAGCGGCAAGCCGTCCTGGCCGATGCCCTTGATGTAGTCCTCGTTGTGCAGCGTGGCGTTGGCGACGACGACGCCGCCTACCGTCACCGGTTCGAGCTTGGCGACCGGCGTCAGCGCGCCGGTGCGGCCGACCTGGATTTCGATCGCCTTGACGGTGGTCGAGGCGCGCTCGGCCGGGAACTTGTGAGCGGTGGCCCAGCGCGGCGAGCGCGAGCGGAAACCCAGCCGTTCCTGCAGTGCCAGACTGTCCACCTTGTAGACCACGCCGTCGATGTCGTAGCCGAGGTCGGCGCGGTGGCTCTCGATCAGCCGGTAGTGGGCGAGCATCTCTTCGGCCGAGTGGCAGCGCACCATCAGTGGGTTGACCTTAAAGCCCCAGTCGGCAAAGCGCCGGACGGCCTCGTACTGGGTGGCGGCCAGCGGCTCGGAGAGGTCGCCCCAGGCATAGGCGAAGAAGCTGAGCGGCCGGCCGGCCGTCACCTTGGGGTCGATCTGGCGCAGCGAGCCGGCGGCGGCGTTGCGGGGGTTGGCGAACAGCCGGCCGCCCTCGTTCAGCATCCGCTCGTTCAGCGCCGAGAAATCGGCCTTCTTCATGTAGACCTCGCCGCGCACCTCGACGACGTCGGGGGCGCCGGGCGGCAGCTCGGCCGGGATCTCCCGGATGGTACGGACGTTGGCGGTGACGTTCTCGCCCGTGGTGCCGTCGCCGCGCGTCGCGGCGGTGACGAGGCGGCCGCGCTCGTAGCGCAGCGACATCGAAAGGCCATCGATCTTCGGTTCGGCGGTGAACACAGGCGTCTCGACGATGCCGAGGAAGCTCTTCACCTGCTTGACGAAATCGTGGACGCCGGCGTCGGTGAACAGGTTGTCGAGCGACAGCATCGGCCTGATGTGGCGGACCTCGGAGAAGGTGGCCGCCACCGGCGCGCCGACCCGGAGCGACGGCGAATCGGGCCGGACGAGATCGGGGAAGCGCGCCTCGATGGCGAGGTTGCGGGCGCGCAGGGCGTCGTAGTCGGCGTCGGAGATCTCCGGCGCGTCCTCGCCGTGATAGAGGCGGTCGTGGCGGGCGATCTCGGCGGCAAGGCGGAGAAGCTCGGCCGCCGCCGCCTCTCGGTCGAGAC